>JAKFFO010000020.1:0-81865 GCA_036675035.1 Oxalobacteraceae bacterium | reverse complement strand
GAGCAGTGACGTGTTTTAAAGCAAATAGATATTTACGGGTGGATTTTTGAACCGTATCCTAAGATATTTCTCGTGAGACGCATTAAGAATCCGACTTCGGATAGCACATTGGCTCGGCAATCCCGCGCCGCAGCTCGAGTGGGAATAGAACATCGTCCCGGGCAGGACAAGTTAGTAGATTAAGCGGCCACGGATATCATTGGCGCCATTTTGGACGGCCTTGACAATGCCCCCCGCTTTCCGACAGGTTCTCGGAATTGAATGCAGCATCACTCGATTGCATCAAGCCCCATGCACCACCAGGTTATTAAGGCGCGCAGCGGACATGCAACTCATGTCGACGAAACCAGGAAGTCGCCCGTTACCAGGAGACCGCAATAATCACCTCATTTCTTTGCCTTTAATTTATCCAGATGCAACAATCCGCGGCGTTGCGCCTCGAAGACCGCCTGGCCACGTGAGTGAACCGATAGTTTGCCGTAGATGTTCTTGACATGGGTCTGGACGGTTCCGACCGAAACCGAAAGCAGGCGTGCCACCTCGCTGTAACTGTCTCCGCGCGCAATCAAGTTCAGGATTGCGGCTTCCCGTTTCGTGAGGATGCTCGGAGCAACTTCCTCCTCAGTACAATCTATCGGCGCCGCACTCTTCGGATCGCGCATTCGTTCCAGCACTTTGCGTGCAATCAAAGGGCTAATCGGCGAACCTCCGGCATGGAGATCCAGAAGAGCACGCACAATATCGACTCGACCGGCATCTTTCAGGACATACCCGGCCGCTCCGGCCTCGATCGAGGCCAGGATATTGTCCTCGTCACTGGACATGCTGACGACCATAATGTCGCAAGCCGGATGGCGCTGAACGCAGGCTCTAATGATTTCAATGCCGGAGCCGTCGGGCAGCCCCAGATCGGTCAAAATCAGATCGACGGATTCCGTTTCCAGCCACGCCAGGGCCGGCGCCACGCTGTCGAATTCGGCCGCCAAGCAAAGTGCTGGCTCGGATTCGATGGCTAGACAGAGTGATCTGCGCGTCAAAGTATCGTCTTCGACGACCATCACGCTGATGCGGGGATGTGGCGTTAGCTGGGACATGATCGAGCCCTGTATGGTTGCTGCGGGTACTTTTTAAGCGCATGCAATTACTCCGGAGGAGTCAGCCACTTCGCTGATTTATTGCAATATGCAAATAATAACGAAGAATTATGCGCTAATCCGATTCCAGCCAATATTTCGGCATTTATTATTAAATAATTTAATGCAAATAGAATGCAAAAAAATCGACGGAAACCACCGTGCCGGTGCTAAAACACCGATGCGCAGCCGCTCCATTCGATTCGCAGCACGTTATACAGGGTTGGTAATTTCAACAAATTGATGATGAATACCAAAGTGTTCCGCAATGTGCGCGCCCAGGGCCTGGACGCCGTAGCGTTCCGTTGCGTGATGTCCGCATGCAATATAAGCGACGCCTGATTCCCGCGCCAGATGCACCGTGGGTTCGGATACCTCGCCGCTCAAATAGGTAGTCGCTCCGGCGGAAATTGCATCGGCCAGGAGGTTTTGCGCAGCGCCGGTACACCAGCCAATTTGACCGAGCGGCTGCGCCATATCGCCAATCACCAATGGTGCCCGATCGAGACGAATCGCGATCACGCCTGTCAGGTCACCGACCGTCTTGATTGCCGGATCGGACGAAACCCCGATCCAGCCGAGATCGCCCTCACCGAACCGGGCGAGCGCAGCCAGGCCCAATCGCTGTGCCAGTTGCGCATTATTTCCCAGTTTCGGATGCATATCAAGCGGTAGATGGTATGCGAACAGGCTGATTTCATTCTCCAGCAATAGCTTCAGTCGCCGATGCTTCTGGCCGATGATGCGTGCGTCTTCACCCCTCCAGAAATACCCGTGATGGACCAGCAACGCATCTGCGCCGACATCAATCGCAGCCTCGATCAGCGCCACGCTGGCCGTCACCCCGCTCACCAATGTCTGGATCGCTCGACGCCCCTCCACCTGCAAGCCGTTTGGGCAGAAGTCGTGAAAACGGTTAATATCCAGCGTCTGGGCTAGATATTTTGCAAGCTCATCCCTATCTACTGTTTGTTGATTCACTTCATACCCCATATGCAACGTCTTTGGCTTTTGTTTGCGCAAACCGTTACCGTCGGTTTGGCGATTTGGTTCATTGTAGCGACCTTGAAGCCGGACTGGGCGGCAGGGATAATCGGACGCCAACCCAATAAAGTGCAGATCGCTTCGTCTACGGTTCCGTTACAGGAAGCACCGGCAAGCGTGAATCCGAGCCAGGGATCCTATCGCGATGCCTCCGCGCGCGCCATGCCCTCGGTCGTCAATATTTTCACCACAAAGGAATCCCGCGAGCCGCAGAATCCGTTTATGGACGATCCTTTCTTCCGCAAGTTTTTCGGCGACCGTTTCGGCGAACAAGAAGAAAAACAATTCAGCCTGGGATCAGGTGTGGTCGTGAGCTCGCAAGGATATGTGCTGACCAACAACCATGTAATTGAAGCAGCCGACGAAATCGAAGTTGCATTGGCGGATGGGCGCAAAGCGGTTGCCGAACTGGTCGGCACCGATCCCGAAACCGACCTTGCAGTCATAAAGGTCGACTTGAAGGACTTACCGGCGATCACGCTTGGCCATATCGACCAGGCAAGGGTCGGCGATGTGGTACTTGCGATCGGCAATCCATTCGGCGTCGGACAAACCGTCACAATGGGAATTGTGTCGGCACTGGGGCGCAATCATCTTGGCATTAATACTTTCGAGAATTTCATCCAGACTGACGCAGCGATCAATCCCGGTAATTCCGGCGGCGCCCTGGTCGATGCAAACGGCAATCTGCTTGGCATCAACACCGCGATTTATTCGCGCAGCGGCGGTTCGCTCGGCATTGGATTCGCGATTCCGGTCACGACGGTAAAAACCGTGATGGATTCGATCATCAGCACCGGCCAGGTTATACGCGGCTGGATCGGCGTCGAACCGCAGGATATTACGCCGGAGCTGGCGGAGAGCTTTGGCCTGATGAAAAAATCCGGCACGATCATCGCCGGCGTATTGAAAGGTGGCCCGGCCGACAAGGCCGGCATGCGGCCGGGTGACATTCTGATTTCGGTTGACGGGAAACCGGTAACCGACACGACGGATATGCTCAACCTGATTGCGCAGCTTAAGCCGGGCAGCACTGCAAAGATGATGGTGATGCGCAAGAATCAGGAAGCCGCGCTGAATGTCACCGTGGGCACCCGACCAAAAATCAAACGTACCGACCTAGAATAAAAACCGGATCTGCCATGCATGTACGCGACCTGATCCAGTTCCTCGCCGAGCTATCGGAGAATAATAACCGGGCATGGTTCGTGATGAACAAACCGCGCTACGATATTCTGCGCGAGGAATTTCTTGCGCTGGTGACCGGGTTGATTGCGGATATTGCCAGATTCGATCCCGCAATCGCTGGCTGCAATCCAAGAAAAGCACTATTCCGGATTAACCGGGACATGCGTTTTTCGCATGATAAAAGTCCGTATAAAACCACGTTTTCCGCTGCAATTACCGCTAGCGGTCTGAAAAAGCCAAGCCAGGGTGGCGGGCCGGCGTATTACTTTCATATCGATGCAAGTGGAACTCTATTGGTAGCCGGAGGTGAATACATGCCACCGTCGGATCGGCTGCGCAGCATTCGCCAGCATGTCATTGCCGATTCCGCAGGCTTCGGCAAACTGCTGAAAAACAAAAAATTGAATGAGAGCTTCGGTGGCTTGAATCAGGAAGGCAAGCTAACCCGCCCGCCGAAAGGATTTGACGCGGATGCGCCTCATATTGAATCGATAAAGCTGAAAAACTTTATCGTTTGGAAGGAAACCAGTTTGAAAAAGAAGACCCTGGTCAAACTGGAAAACGAAATAATTGCCGGGTTCAAGGATGCCTATCCGCTGATCACCTGGCTACGCCAGGTCAAGCCTTAGAACGTATCACGCAGGCTCTTCAGGGGCCTGCGTGGCCCTGACAAACAGCGGCGCCAGGAGTAATCCGACTTCATACAGCAGGCAAAGCGGAATTGCCAATAACAACTGGCTCACTACGTCCGGTGGCGTGACGATCGCAGCAATGACAAATGCACCAACGATCACGTACGGTCGAATCTGCTTCAATTTTTCGACGGTAACCAAACCCATCCGTACCAGCACGACGACGACCACCGGCACCTCAAACGTCAAGCCGAACGCAATGAACATGGTCATGACAAAGCCGAAGTAGCTGTCGATATCCGGCGCCACTGAAATGGATTTTGGCGCGAAGTCGTTAATGAAGCGAAACACAACGCCAAACACCAGGAAATAGCAAAAAGCGATGCCTGCGACAAACAATGTCGACGACGATATGACCAAGGGCGCGATCAATTTTTTTTCATGCGCATACAGACCCGGCGCAATGAAGGCCCACATCTGATAGAGCACCCACGGCAGCGCGATGATGAAGGCAACCAGCATCGTCACCTTGACCGGAATCAGGAATGGCGTGACGACGCCGGTTGCAATCATTTTGCTGCCTTCCGGCAGAGCCACCATCATCGGATAGGCGAGCAGATCGTAAATGCTTCCGGCCCACGGCATCAGGCACGCGAACAGGACGATGACCACCAGCGAAGCCTTCATCAGGCGGCTGCGCAGTTCGACAAGATGCGAAATGAACGTATCTTCGCTGCCGATTTTTTTCGGTTCTTCAGTCATTAGCGCACAGCGAGAATAGCAAAGTGTTGCAGCCGTAAAATTCCATCGGATGGGCAAGGACAGGAAATGTGGAGTGAGCGCGAATCCTGCAATGGACCGGACCGAATGACTCACTCATGAAAGAATGCGGATGTCTTGCGCGCGGCGCCGATGGGCCGGTATTTCGCAACTCGCGCGGCAGCGGAAATCACTCGCGATTTATGGCCGTTCTGGCGTTTGTACCAGGACGGCACTGCTGAAGTACGCGCCAGTTTTTTCCTGCGAAAATTCTTGGCTTTGATTCCGGCCTGATCCGCTTCGGGCGGCTCGCTCAATGGATTGTCAAACGCTGCTTCGCTGTCGCCATCCCAAGCTGACTGCAATACATTCTCGGTTTGTGAAAGATTCTCAGCCACGGTCTGTTCGACACTGCTGGCCGCTTCCTGTATGTCCTGTTGCATCTTGCGCAGCTCGTCGAGCTCGATCTCGCGGCTCACTTCGGACTTGACCTCGTTGATATAGCGCTGAGCACGGCCGAACAGCGACCCAGCCATGCGCGCTACTCTGGGCAGCTTCTCGGGCCCGATGAATACCAGTGCTGCCACACCGATGATCGCGAGCTTGGAAAATGCGATATCGATCATGTCGACTGACGATGTTGACGGAAAATCACGCGACTGACGAAATGAAGGTCATTTGCAATACTTTACAAATGACTAGTGTTTCGCTTTTTCCTTCGCTTCGACGTCGACGGTTCCCTTGTCGGCTACTTGCGAAGATGTACCGTTTTGTACGGAGGACTTGTCGTCCTCGCCTTTGACACCATCCTTGAAACCTTTGATGGCCTTGCCGAGATCGCCGCCCATGTTGCCAATCTTTTTGGTGCCGAATATCAGCATCACGACGACCAGCACAATCAACCAGTGCCAAATGCTAAATGAACCCATGATCTTCTCCTTGCCGGGCACGAGCGCCCGAGTTCCAGTTATTCGTTAACGATGATCGGAATACAACTAGCGTTGTCCGCGCCAAGGGCGCGGTCCCCCGATAACGTGCATGTGTAGATGGTACACCTCTTGACCGCCATCCGGTCCTGTATTGAAGAGGGTTTTATAACCGCCGGCCTTTGCGCCATCGGCCTCGATCGCATATCCGCATCCATGTTCCTGCGCCAGCTTCGGCGCAAGCAGCAGCATTTTACCCAACAACGCGGCATGAGTGTCGGTGCAATCTGCAAGCGATTCAATATGCTGTTTCGGAATAATCAACAGATGTACCGGCGCGGCAGGATTGATGTCATGAAACGCCATCAAATCGTTATCTTCGAACACCATTTTCGATGGAATTTGCTTGGCCGCGATCTTGCAAAAAATACAGTTGTCCAAAATACTCTCCATATCGATTGCGCCGTCGCGCTATTTTTTCCGTTCGTCTTTCTCTCGTTCGTCGAGCTTGCGATTGGCTTTTTCTTCGATACCGGACATACCTTCCCGGCGCGCCAATTCATCCAGCACATTCTGCGGCGTCAGATTGAATTGGGCGAGCATGATCATCGAGTGGAACCACAAGTCGGCACATTCATAGAGAACTTTCGATGTGTCGCCGTCGACGCGCGCATCCTTTGCCGCCATCACGGTTTCAGTCGCTTCCTCGCCGATTTTTTTCAGAATCGCGTCATCGCCTTTGACGAACAGGCGCGCCACATAGGACTTATCTGGGTCGCCGCCGTTGACCGGCTTGCGCGATTCAATGATGCCGGCCAGGCGCTTTAAAGTATCGGGGGAGTCTGTCATTTTATTTATAGATACTGTCAGGATCTTTCAATACCGGCTCTACCGCGACCCAATTCCCGCTCTCCGCGGATCCATCGAACTTCTGGAAGAAACACGAATGCCTTCCGGTATGACAGGCAATCCGACCCACCTGCTCGACCTTCAGCAACACGACATCCTCATCGCAATCAAGACGGACTTCATGCACCTTCTGGATATGACCGGACTCTTCGCCTTTGTGCCACAGCTTCTTGCGTGACCTGCTCCAATACACGGCCTCACCCGATTCTACCGTCCTGGCAAGCGCGTCGCGGTTCATCCAGGCAAACATCAATACATCGTTCGAGCCCAGTTCCTGTGCAATCACCGGCACCAGGCCGTGCTCGTCCCATTTCACCTTGTTCAGCCATTTCGCCTGTGCGCTCATGCGAGCCTCATCGGAATTTTTTGCTCTGCCATGAAGCGCTTGGCTTCCTGCACCGTATGCTGGCCGTAATGGAAAATACTGGCAGCCAGTACCGCATCGGCCTTGCCTACCTTGATGCCATCGGCCAGGTCCTGCAGTCCGCCGACGCCGCCTGACGCGATTACCGGAATGCTCACCGCATCGGATACTGCACGCGTCAGTGCCAGATCAAAACCAACCTTGGTTCCATCCCGGTCCATGCTGGTCAACAGAATCTCGCCAGCGCCGAGATGCTCCATTTTTCTTGCCCATTCAACTGCGTCGAGACCGGTCGGCTTGCGTCCGCCATGGGTAAATACTTCCCACTTGTTGTCGCCGGTTTTTTTGGCATCGATCGCCACCACAATGCATTGGGATCCGTATTTATGCGCTGCATCGAATACCAGCTGCGGATTGGTCACGGCAGATGTGTTGATGCTGACCTTGTCTGCGCCTGCATTGAGCAGACGACGAACATCGTCAACCGCTCGCACGCCGCCACCGACAGTCAATGGAATGAATACTTCCGATGCGACCGCTTCAATGATGTGCAGAATCAGATCGCGCTCATCGGATGAGGCGGTAATGTCGAGAAAAGTAATTTCGTCGGCGCCCTGTTCGTCATACCGGCGCGCAATCTCGACCGGATCGCCTGCATCCCGCAGCTCAAGAAAATTGACGCCCTTGACCACGCGGCCGGCAGTGACATCCAGGCATGGGATGATGCGTTTGGCCAGCGTCATGGTTCGTCAGTTTCAGACGGCTCTTCAAAGCCGCTCAGTTCGTCGGCCCGTTCCTGCGCCGAACGCAAGTCCAGAGTGCCCTCGTAGATCGACCGGCCGCAAATCACTCCTTCGATGCCCTCATCCTGCACTGCGCATAGCGCTTCGACATCCTTGATGCTGTGCACGCCGCCGGATGCGATCACAGGAATCGACATGCTTTGCGCAAGCTTGACTGTGGCTTCCATATTGATGCCGCCCATCATGCCGTCGCGACCGATATCGGTGTAGACAATCGCTTCGCAGCCGTAGTCTTCGAATTTCCGGGCGAGATCGATCACTTCATGACCGGACAGTTTGCTCCAGCCGTCAGTCGCGACCTTGCCGTCCTTGGCATCCAGGCCGACAATGATCTGGCCGGGAAAAGCGCTGCATGCATCATGCAGAAAACCCGGGTTCTTGACCGCGGCGGTACCGATGATGATGTAACTCAGACCATCGTCCAGGTAACGCTCGATGGTATCCAGATCACGGATGCCGCCACCGAGCTGGATTGGTATCTCATCGACATCATTGGCAATCGCGAACTCCTGCACCGCCTTGATGATGGCTTTTACCGCCGATTCATTTTTCGGTTTGCCCGCAAATGCACCGTTTAAATCGACCAGATGCAAACGTCGCGCACCTTGCGTTAACCAGTGCCGTGCCATCTCGGCAGGGTCTTCGGAAAACACGGTGGCCTGGTCCATATCGCCTTGTTTGAGGCGTACACAGTGACCGTCTTTAAGATCGATAGCGGGTATAAGCAGCATGGCTCGGTGAGAACGTAAGAGGTTAGTAAGATGAATTGACGAAAAACCGGAAATGGCTACGGATTCCAGTGAACAAAATTTTTATACAACTGCAGTCCGGCGGATGCGCTTTTTTCTGGATGAAACTGGGTCGCAAAAATGTTATCCCGCCCAACCGCGCAGCTGAATACATTGCCGTACGATGTCTCGCCCAGCGTGTGAGCGCGCTCGGCCGGCGCCGCGTAGTAACTGTGAACGAAGTAAAAATAACTGTCGTCAGCGATGCCGTCCCATATCGGGTGGGACATGGTTTGCCGGACACGGTTCCAGCCCATCTGGGGCACCTTGAACCGGGACCCGTCTTCCTGCAACGCGTCGGCAAGATCGAAGCGCCTCACCTTACCGGGAAGCAATCCCAAGCCGGGGGTATCGCCCTCTTCGCTCCAGTCGAACAGCATCTGTTCGCCGACGCATACACCCAATAACGGCTTGGAACGCGATGCTTCGAGCAATGCATCCTGGAGGCCCGACTCGCGCAGGCAGCGCATGCAGTCAGGCATCGCACCCTGCCCGGGTAGCACGATCCGGTCTGCCGACCGAAGATCGGCTACTTCTCCGGAAATCCGCACGTCCGCATCGGGAGCGACATGGCGCAGTGCTTGCGCGACCGAGCGCAAATTCCCCATACCGTAATCAACAACAATGATCTTGTTCATGTTGAAACTCAAACCTCAACCAGGTGAAGCATATAGTCGCGTTCGATTCGTTGTAGTTACAAACTACCCTTGGTGGATGGAATTGTCCCGGCGGCACGCGGATCGAGTTCTGCAGCCATGCGCAGCGCGCGGCCGAACGCCTTGAATACCGTTTCGCATTGATGGTGCGCGTTTTCGCCGCGCAGATTATCGACATGCAAGGATACCAAGGCATGGTTGACGAAGCCCTGGAAAAATTCGTGTGTCAGATCGACATCGAAAGTACCGATCATCGAGCGCTTGAACGGAACATGGAATTCCAGCCCCGGCCGCCCGGAAAAATCGACCACGACCCGCGATAACGCCTCGTCCAGCGGAACATAAGCGTGGCCATAGCGGCGAATGCCTTTCTTGTCGCCCATTGCCTTTGTGATCGCCTGGCCAAGCGTGATGCCGACGTCTTCGACCGTGTGATGCGCATCGATATGCAGATCGCCCTTGGCTTCGATATCCAGGTCGATCAAGCCGTGCCGCGCGATCTGGTCGAGCATATGGTCGAGAAAAGGCACGCCGGTATTCAGCTTTTGCAAGCCGGTGCCATCGATATTGATGGCGACGCGTATCTGCGTCTCATTGGTATTGCGGGTAACTTCTGCGATTCGTGGCGTAGACATATCAGGACAATACCAAATTTACGATGCGAGCGATGCGGCAAGCGCATCGAGGAACAGGCGGGTTTCTTCCGGTGTACTTACGGTAACTCTCAAGCAATTTTCCAGCAACGAATGCATTTTACCGACATTTTTGATCAAAACCCGATGTTCGGCCATCCGATTCGCGACATCCTCGCTATTAATTCCGGGCCGGCGTAGCCGAATCAGCAAAAAATTTCCCGCTGAAGGAAAAACCTCCAGATTCGGGATTGCCGCGAGCGCAGCTGCAAGCTTGCTGCGTTCATTGCGCAACATCAGCGCCTGCGCCTCCAGTACGTCGTTGTGATCGAGCACGAACTCGGCCGTTGCCTGGGTCAGCACATTGATATTGTAGGGCGGGCGTACTTTGTCGAATTCCGCAAGCAAGCCGCTGGCGCACGCCATATAGCCGAGCCGGATTCCGGCCAGGCCGAGCTTTGAAACCGTGCGCATCACGATCAGATTTCCGAATTCGTTCAGGCGCGGCATGAAACTGGCCTGCGCAAACGGTTGATATGCCTCGTCTACCACCACCAGTCCGGTGTCGCCGACGGTGCGCACAATTTCAATCATGTCGCTCTCATCGAACAGATTGCCGGTCGGGTTGTTCGGATACGAAAGATAGGTGACGGACGGCCTGTGCTGTTCGATCGCCGTCAGCATCGCCGCTTTATCCAGCGAAAAATCCGGCCTGAGCGGCACGCCGATGAAATCCAGGCCGGCAAATTGTGCCGACCTCGCATACATCACGAAACTCGGCGTGGGCGCCAATACTTTGGCACCGGGTTTCGCGCACGCGGTTGAAACGATTGAAATCAATTCATCCGAACCGTTTCCGAGTATCACGTCGAAGCCGGCGGGCACTCCAAGATTTTTACAGATCTTTGCCTTTAATGCGGTATATGACGGAACCGGATAACGGTTCAATGCAACCTCGGCCAAACGAATTCCCAGGTCGCGGCGCAGATTTTCCGGCAACTCGCACGGATTTTCCATTGCATCCAGCTTCACGAATCCGGTGGCATCCGCTACATGGTATGCAGCGAGCGCACGGATCTCGGGCCGAATGGTATTTTCAATCAGGGACATAATCGGAAGGTTCTCTCGCCGCTTCTTTGAAAGGTGTTCTCTTTGAAAGATGTTATTTCAGGCAAATGGATAACGATATTTGATCCGCTACCTGCTTATCCAGGGCCGCCAATCGCGCTTCAATCAGCTCGCAATAGCTTGCGTTCAATTCAAACCCGACGTAATTCCGTCCACAGCGTTTGGCCGCGACGGCCGTCGTACCGCTGCCCATGAACGGATCGAATACCACGCCGTCCGGAGGGCAGGATGCCTTGATCATGCGCTCAATGATCTCCAATGGTTTCTGGGTTGGATGGTCGGCCCGCTCGCGATGTTCGCGGTGCAGCCGCGATACGCTCCAGACATCTTTCGGGTTGTAACCCATTTCCAGCCATTTGGCGCCGACGAAAATCGAACGGGACCGCGCTTTCTTGGTTTCGGCATCGTACGGTATACGCACTGCATCAAGGTCGAAGTGATAATCCTTCGATTTTACGAAAAATCCGATCGTGTCATGCACAGAAGAAAATTTCCGTGTGCTGCCGCCCATCGATGGTACGCGGCGATCCCATACGATTTCATTGACCATCGTCATGCGCTGCTTCAGCATCACGAAAATTTCCGGCGAGTAGCGCCATGTCAAAAAAATGTAAAGGCTGCCATTGAGTTTCAGTTTCGGCAGTGCCGCATCAATCCATTCTTCCATCCAGCGCAGGTAAGCGCCCGCATCAAGCTTGTCTGAATCGTTGCCGTAATCCTTGCCCAGACCATAGGGCGGGTCGGCAATCAGCAAATCGACGGTTCCGTCGGGAATGCGGTCGATTCCCTGCAGCGCATCTTCGCAATAAATGCGATTCAGCCACGCGGTCATTGAACGGCGCTCACTTGAGCCGGTATTCCGCTGATCTGGCGTGCGCCTGCAAGCCCTCGCCATACGCAAGTTCCGCGGCCACCTTGCCAAGAGTTTGTGCGCCCGCCTCACTCACATGAATAATGCTGGATCGTTTCTGAAAGTCGTACACGCCGAGTGGCGACGAAAAGCGCGCAGTGCGCGACGTTGGCAGCACATGGTTGGGCCCGGCGCAGTAATCGCCCAGCGACTCGGATGAAAAGCGACCGAGAAACAGTGCGCCGGCGTGGCGCACTCGGTCCGCCCATTGCTGCGGATTTTCGGTAGAAATTTCGACGTGTTCCGCAGCAATCAGATTGGCGATTTCGCATGCCTCTTCCATGTCACGTACCTTGATTAAGGCGCCGCGATCGACCAGTGATGTGCGGATCACATCCTTGCGCGGCATCGTGTCGAGCTGCCGGTTGATGCTCGCCTCCACCTGCGCGATGTATTCGGCATCCGGGCACAGCAGAATCGATTGCGCCAGCTCGTCATGTTCTGCCTGCGAAAACAAATCCATCGCAATCCAGTCGGGATTGGTGGTGCCGTCGCAAATAACCAGGATCTCCGAAGGGCCGGCAATCATGTCGATGCCGACGATGCCGAACACGCGACGCTTGGCGGCAGCGACATAGGCATTACCCGGACCGACAATCTTGTCTACCGGCGGAACCGTCGCAGTACCATATGCCAGCGCGCCGATTGCCTGCGCGCCCCCGATGGTGAAGACGCGGTCGACACCGGCAATCGCTGCAGCGGCCAGCACCAGCTCGTTTTTCACCCCGCCGGGCGTTGGAACCACCATGATGATTTCCTGCACACCGGCCACCTTGGCCGGAATTGCATTCATCAATACCGACGACGGATAGGCAGCCTTGCCGCCCGGAACATAGATGCCGACCCGATCGACTGGCGTCACTTTTTGCCCCAATACCGTGCCATCGACCTCGGCATAAGCAAACCCGCTGGAACCGCATTCCTGCTTTTGCCGCTCATGGTAGGTTCGCACACGGTCGGCTGCAGCCTGCAGTGCGGCCCGGCGCTCCGGCGCCAGTTGCTGCAATGTCGACTGCAATTCGTCGTGCTTGATTTCAAGGGCTGCAACGCTGGTCTCGTTGACACGATCGAACCGGCTGGTATATTCCAGCACTGCAGCATCACCACGCGCTTTTACGTCTGCCAGGATGCGTGCCGCGGCACGATCGATGGTTTCGTCATCGCCGGCATCGAATGCAAGTACGGCACGCAAGGTCGCCGTGAAGTCGGGATCGGCTGAATCGAGTTTGCGTATCTGAATTGACATGGCTTTCTTGTTTGGGTCCAGGCAGTCTATGCGTCAGGCTCGGCGTTTCGACGCTTGTTCGAACGCATCCAGAATCGGCTGCAGGCGTTCGCGCTTCAATTTCAATGCAGCCTGGTTCACCACCAGGCGCGCGGAAATTTCCATGATGTGCTCAACCTCGATCAGATGATTGGCGCGTAGCGTACTGCCGGTGCTGACCATGTCGACGATCGCATCGGACAAACCGACCAGAGGCGCCAGTTCCATCGAACCGTACAGCTTGATCAGGTCGACATGCACGCCCTTTGCTGCAAAGTGTTCGCGTGCGGTCTGCACATATTTGGTTGCAACCCGCAACCGGGCACCCTGACGCACTGCGCTGGCATAGTCGAATCCATCCGGTACGGCAACCGACATGCGGCATTTGGCAATTTCCAGATCGATCGGCTGATACAAGCCTTCGCCACCATGTTCCAGCAGCACATCCTTGCCGGCCACGCCGAAATCCGCGGCACCGTATTGCACATAGGTCGGCACATCGGATGCGCGAACGATGATGACGCGCACATTCGGATCGTTCGTTGGCAAAATCAGTTTGCGAGATGTCTCCGGATCTTCGGTGACCGTGATGCCTGCGGCTTGCAACAGCGGCAGGGTTTCATCGAAAATGCGCCCTTTCGACAGCGCCAGCGTCAATTGCTGATTCATCATTTGACCCGCCTGATATCGGCTCCGACCGCAGACAATTTGGCTTCCATCCGGTCGTATCCCCGATCCAGGTGATAGATACGGTCGATCAGGGTTTCACCCTGTGCGGCCAGCGCAGCAATCACCAGTGACGCCGACGCGCGCAAATCGGTTGCCATTACAGGTGCTCCGACCAGTTTCTCGACACCCTGGATGATCGCGGTATGACCTTCGATGCCGATCGAGGCGCCAAGGCGATTCAGCTCCTGCACATGCATGAACCGATTTTCAAAAATCGTTTCGGTCACTTGACTGCTGCCTTCCGCAATAGCGTTCAATGCCATGAATTGCGCCTGCATATCGGTCGGAAAACCCGGATATTCGGTGGTGCGAAAACTGACCGCTCTCGGTCGCGCCGCCATTTGCACGCGAATCCAGTCGCTTCCTGACGTGATGATCACGCCGGCTTCGCGCAACTTGTCGAGCGCAACATCCAGAATATCGGTGCGCGCGTTTTTCAAGGTCACATCGCCACCGGTAGCGGCAACAGCACACAGGAAAGTGCCGGTTTCGATCCGATCCGCAATCACCGCATGCGATGCGCCGTGCAGTTGTTCGACACCTTGCACCACCAGCCGGTCGGTACCGATGCCGTCGATCCTGGCGCCCATGGCCACCAGCAGGTTGGCAAGATCGGTTACCTCCGGTTCGCGCGCGGCATTTTCCAGTATTGTTTCGCCATCAGCCAGCGTCGCCGCCATCAACAGGTTTTCAGTGCCGGTAACGGTGATCATGTCGGTCACGATGCGCGTACCTTTAAGTTTCTTGGCTTTGGCATGGATGTAACCGGCTTCGATGGTAATTTCCGCCCCCATCGCCTGCAATCCCTTGATGTGCTGGTCGACCGGGCGCGAACCGATCGCGCAACCACCGGGCAGCGATACTTTCGCTTCACCGAAACGCGCAACCAGAGGCCCCAGCACCAGGATCGACGCACGCATGGTTTTCACCATCTCATACGGCGCTTCAAGCCTGTCGATGGCACGGCCGTTAAGCGCGACCGTATCGCCGTCCTGCTCGATACGCAGCCCCATCTGCCCCAGCAACTTCAACATCGTGGCGACATCCTGCAGATGCGGCACGTTCGACAGTTGAACCGTGTCGGCCGTCAGCAAGCCGGCGCACAGTATCGGCAAGGCGGCATTTTTCGCACCCGAGATGGCGATTTCCCCGGCTAGCCGGTTGCCGCCTCGTATTAAGAGCTTATCCATTTAAAGATTTATCCATTCAGCATTGTTCATTATCGTTGGAATTCTTCCGGCGTCAGAGTTTTCATCGACAGCGCATGAATTTCCTGTCGCATGCGATCGCCAAGCGCCGCATACACCAATTGATGGCGCTGAATCAGACGTTTGCCGGCGAAGGCATTCGACACGATCACTGCATTGAAATGCTGGCCGTCGCCTTCGACTTCAAGGTGGGTACAGTCGAGGCCGGCAGCGATATAGCTTTTAACAAGTTCCGGAGTGGGCAACACGATTTTGCCTTTTTGAGTGATTCATTGAAACGGGAAGCCGCGTATCAGTTTGTTGATCAGTGGCGCAACTTGTAGCCGCTCTTCAGCAGTTGGACCGCCACACCTGCAAGCACGGCAAAGAACATGGCGACGATTGCGAAACTCATCATCGGATTCACATCCGACTGGCCAAAGAATCCATAGCGGAAGCCATCAATCATATAAAAAAACGGGTTCATATGCGACACCGCCTGCCAAAAAGGCGGCAGCGAGTGTATCGAATAGAACACGCCTGACAAAAAAGTGGCCGGCATGATCAAAAAGTTCTGGAACGCGGCCAGCTGATCGAATTTTTCCGCCCAGATGCCTGCGACCAATCCCATCGTGGCAAGGATCGCCGCGCCGAGTATGGCGAAAACAGCAATCCACCACGGAGCGGAGAACGACAGCTCGGCAAACCAGGCGGTAATAATGAATACGCCGGCACCGACCGCCAGACCGCGGACCACCGCAGCCAGCACATATGCGCTGAAGAGCTCCCAATGTGACAGCGGCGGCAGCAATACGAACACCAGATTGCCGGTAATCTTGGATTGAATCAGCGATGACGACGAATTGGCAAATGCGTTCTGCAGCACGCTCATCATCACCAGACCTGGAACGAGAAAGGCGGTGTATTTCACGCCCGGATATACCTGCACGCGCTCTTCCAGTACATGACCGAACACCAGCAGATAAAGCATGGCGGTCACGATCGGTGCCGTCAAGGTCTGGGTCGCAACCTTCCAGAAACGCAGCACTTCCTTGTAAAACAAGGTCTGGAAACCGATCATTTTTCGCCTTCCATGATCTGGATGAATACGTCTTCCAGATCGGCCTGATGCAATTGCATGTCTTCGATCACCACGCCGGATTCGCGCAACCGGGCAAGAATCGGCTCAACATCAGCATAGTCATTGACGCGCAGCGTGTACTTGTTCCCCATGATCAACTCGTCGGGATGCGAAACCAGGAGCTTCAGCCCATCCGGCAATGTTCCTTTCGCCAGACGCACCACCAGTTGGGAACCGGAGATTCGCTTGACCAGCGCCGAGGTTGAATCGAGCGCGACGACGTTGCCGCTCTTGAGCATCGCAACCCGATTGCACAACGCCTGCGCCTCTTCCAGGTAGTGCGTGGTCAAGACAACCGTATGTCCTTCGCGATTCAATCGTGCGACGAATTTCCACAAGGTCTGACGCAATTCCACATCCACACCGGCAGTCGGCTCGTCGAGCACGATGACCGGCGGCTTGTGCACCAGCGCTTGCGCCACCAGTACCCTCCGCTTCATGCCGCCGGACAGCGCCCTCATGTTGACGTCGGCTTTGTTGGTCAGGTCGAGGTGATGCATCACCTCGTCGATCCATTGATCGTTATTCTTCAAGCCGAAATAACCGGATTGCATGCGCAGGGTTTCACGAACGGTAAAAAACGGGTCGAATACCAATTCCTGCGGAACCACTCCAAGCAGCTTGCGCGCCTGCCGGTATCCGGTAACCACGTCATGCCCGTGAATCGATACGGACCCGGAATCAGCGCGGCTCAACCCCGCGATGATCGAAATCAGCGTGGTTTTACCGGCGCCATTCGGTCCAAGCAAGCCGAAAAACTCGCCCTTCTCGATCGATAGGGAAACTCCGCCCAGCGCGCGCAGCGTGCCATAACGTTTCTCGACATTCGTGATTTGAATTGCAGCCATTCTGGCTTGGTACACACTTTACGCAAAAATTAACCATCGGAGCTTGCCTTGCCGAGGCAAACTCGCCGACGAAAGCTCTTGATTATATTGGATTCCGATTGTCGGGGCCGAACAAAGTCGGCGACGGGAAAGATTTGACCGTATGGTCAATGATGCAGCAAATCGGCTACGCCATACAGTTCGGCGAGGCTATGCAGATTGGCAGGAGCGTTCGTGAAGGAGAGCGTGGCGCCCCGGTTCAGCGCGGCACGGCGCCACGCTATCAGCGTTGCAACGGCCGCTGAATCGACCGCCGTCAACTGTGCCAGATCAATTTCCGTTTGGCCTGCCTCAATTGCGGACAGACCGGCATCCAATGCCGTTTTGGCATTGTTGACGGTCAGTGTGAGAGTAGGCCGAAACATATCGATCATTGTGTGCGTTTCGAGCCTTTGGCTGCACTTGCGGCAAGCTTGTTGTTCCGGTCTGATAAAGCCTTGATCAATCCGTCAATCCCGCCCTTACTGATTTCGGCGGCAAAGTTACCCTTGTAGGTCTCGACCAGCCAGGCACCCAACACATTGACATCATAGATTTTCCAGCCCGATTCCGTCTTTGCGAGGCGGTAATTCAGTTGCATCGGCTCCCCACGCGGCTGCACGACTTGCGAACGAACCTCGACTTCGGTTTCATCCGGACTGGCCCGCATTGGCTTGAACTGCAATTTTTGATCCTTCACCTGCGAGATGGCGCCTGAATAGGTGTAGACGAGCAGCGACCGAAACTCATTGGTCAGATCTTTCTTCTGCTGTGGCGTAGCTTCGCGCCAGAATCGACCTGCCGCCAGCGCCGTCATGCGCTCGAAATCAACATGCGGAATGATTTTTTCTTCGACCAGAGCAAGCACCCGCTGGTGGTTTCCGGACTGTATTTCGCGATCTTGCTTCGCAATATCGAGCACCTCCTGGCTGATCCGCTTTACAAGGGCGTCAGGCGCTTCCTGCTGGGCGGCGACATGCCCGGAAAAAATCAGGGCGCCGACGGCAAGAGTATTAATAAAAAAATTTCGTAACATTTTCATAAGGTTCTCGATTAAATAATCAAAGCGGGAGTTTCTTCCATGCTTAAGGTTAATCGCTTGACGCTGAATGACGGCTGGAGTGCTATCGTATCCGAAGTTCAGTCTTCTTGTTGGGGGATGCCGATTAACCGAAAGCGATAGTCGACATCCTGCTCCGACTTGAACGGTTCGCTGCTCGACCGCGTAGACAGCTGCAACAACGCGACAGTATCTTGATGAAGCGGGCCGGATGAACCCGGCACGCTGTTCAGACTGGATTCGTCGTTGCTCCGCCATTCTTGCGACTCGCCATCGTTGACACTGTTCGCACGGCGTTGCATGAAACCGTCTTTTACAAATTCGTATCGGTCGAGCGCTGCGTCCTCAATCAGATTGGTCGCATCGAGTACGACCGAACGCTGATCGACGACTCGCAATACCGTACCCGCATTGCGTACATGAGCCGGATCTACATAGCTCCAGAGATCGCCGTGCATATCCACGGGCAATGCCAGGCCGTCGCGCACCGTTGTGGGGCCGAGAAAAGGCAATACCAGATAGGGGCCGGAGCCCACTCCCCATACACCCAGGGTTTGCCCGAAATCTTCCTCGTGCTTGGGCATGCCGGCATCGGACCCGATATCAATCAAGCCGCCCAACCCGAAAGTGGTGTTGACGGCGACCCGCATTATGTCGGTAAATCCGTCTGTGAGCTTACCCTGCAACAGATTATTGACGGCGGTCCAGACGTCGCCAATATTTCCGAAAAAATTGCCAACCGCAATCTGCGCGACCATCGGAACGGTATTCCGGTATGCGGTGGCCGCCGGCTTTAAAGCCGCCTGGTCGATCGTGTCATTAAAACTGAACATTGCACGGTTAAATCCTTGCAATGGATCTTGCGGATCATGCGTGGCAGCACAACCGGTCAAGGTAATTACAGTTACAAGCGCACTTATTCCGTGCCTCAGATGCTTCATTTATTACTTTCCTCTTGTCCTTCGGCGGCCTTGCTGAACAGGAACTGGCTGATCAGATTTTCCAGCACGATTGCTGATTGCGTCATCTTTATAGTGTCCCCGGCCGCGAGATTGTTCAAGTCGCCACCCGCCTCAAGCCCGATATATTGCTCGCCCAGCAAACCCGAGGTCAGGATTTTCGCCGATGTATCTTTCGGAAACTTGTAATCTTCCTGCATTTGCAGCGTGACGACCGCCTTAAAAATCTGGTCGTCGAATTTGATACTGTCTACGCGCCCGACCACGACACCGGCACTTTTGACCGGTGCACGCGGCTTCAAGCCGCCGATATTGTCGAACCTGGTAATGACCGGATAGGTTTTTTCGAATGAAAGCGCATTCATATTGCCTGCTTTCATTGCCAGGAACAGCAGTGCTGCAGCTCCGGCCAATACAAACAGACCGACCCATAAGTCTAATGATTTTCGTTGCATAACCCGATACCTCAAATATGGGATGTAAAGCTTTTTCGAGCTTTGTCTTTAGTGAAAGAGAACAATATTAAAAATATCTCGCTGATTACGAGGCCAGTTATTGTGTAAACATTAACGCGGTCAGCAGGAAATCCAGCCACAACACGGTAAGTGACCCGATTACCACGGTCCGGGTTGTCGCCCGTGCGACGCCTTCCGGTGTCGGTTGCGCTTCATATCCTTGAAACAACGCAATGAAAGTAACAGCGATTCCGAACACCACACTCTTGATAACGCCGTTGACAATATCGTTCCAAAGATCGACACCGCCTTGCATCTGCGACCAAAAGGCTCCCTCGTCGACACCGATCAATTTGACGCCGACTATATATCCGCCAAAAATACCAACCGCGCTGAAAATCGCAGCCAACACCGGCATCGCGATTACACCAGCCCAGAAACGCGGTGCCAGTATGCGTTGCAGCGGATTGATGGCCATCATCTCCATCGCCGATAGCTGCTCGCCTGCTTTCATCAAACCGATTTCAGCGGTCAGCGACGTTCCGGCGCGACCAGCAAACAATAACGCCGTAACCACCGGCCCCAGTTCTCGCGTCAGCGACAACGCGACCAGCAAACCCAGCGCCTGCTCCGAACCGTATTTATTCAGCGTGTAATAGCCCTGCAACCCCAATACGAATCCGACAAATAATCCCGACACCGCAATGATGACGAGCGAGTGATTGCCGATGAAATGGATCTGATCGGTAACCAGACGCATGCGAGACAACAAGCCACCCGATGCTCGCAAAACCGCAAAAAACGTCCGCGTTGCAAAACCGAGGTTCAAAATGAATTCCCGGACCGCCCGACCCAAAGCCGATAAGAAATTTCCGATCATGCTTTGGATTCCAATCCCAAATCCTCGGCCAGTGATCGCCCCGGATAATGAAACGGCACCGGACCATCCGCTTGCGCATGCACGAATTGCTTCACGTACGGGTCGGTGGATACAAGCATTTGTTCCGGCGATCCCTGCGCGACAATCCTGCCCTGCGATAGAAAATACACATGATCTGCGATTGAGAACGACTCGTGCACATCATGCGATACCAGAATAGAGGTCGAACCAAGTGCATCGTTCAAGCTGCGAATCAGCTTTGCGGTCATGCCCATCGAAATCGGGTCGAGCCCGGCAAAAGGCTCGTCGTACATGATCAGTTGCGGATCGAGTGCAATCGCTCGCGCCACTGCGACACGACGTCCCATGCCTCCGGAAATTTCAGCCGGTTTCAATCCGGCCGCATTACGCAAACCGACCGCATGCAATTTCATCAAAACCAGGTCATGAATCATCTGTTCCGGCAGTTTGGTATGTTCGCGCAGCGGGAACGCGACGTTTTCGAAGACTGTCAGATCGGTAAAAAGCGCGCCATGCTGGAACAGCATTCCCATTTTCCGGCGCATCGAGTACAAGGCATCGGTATCAAGCTTGTGGACTATCTGGCCATCGACATTCACTGAGCCTGATTGAGGCCGCAGTTGACCGCCGATCAGGCGCAGGATCGTTGTCTTGCCGGACCCCGACCCACCCATCACTGCAATCACCTTCCCGCGCGGGAAGTCCATATGGAGTCCTGACAGGATAGGACGCACTCCATAGCCAAAGTTCAGGTCGCGAATTTCAATGAAATTAGGCACTAAAAGATCGATTTTTACAAAAGCGTAATTGTAGTGCAGAAAAGACTATCTCTTTCTACATCACTGCAAGCGTGTGTGCGAAACAACAGTTGATCAGCATCAATCTTGGGAGCGGCTTGACTGCATTTCCGGAAAAGACAAAAAAGCCTGCGACATGCGCAGGCTTCAGCCAAATTTGTTTGCCCTACTTACCGCGGCAATACGGACGATCCCATTAAAAACTCGTCTACCGAACGGGCGCATTGACGACCTTCGCGAATCGCCCAAACAACCAGGGATTGGCCCCGCCGCATATCGCCGGCTGCGAACACCTTATCCACCGACGTCTGGTAGCACCCTTCACCATCGGTAGTTGCCTTCGCGTTTCCGCGCGCATCCTTGTCAACTCCGAATGCGTCCAGCACCTGCGCCACCGGAGAAACGAAACCCATCGCCAGCAACACCAGATCGGCTTTCATTTCGATTTCGGAATTCGGCACTTCCTGCATCTTGCCGTCTTTCCACTCGACGCGCGCAGCGATCAGTTTCTCGACTTTGCCGCCCTTGCCTTCCAATCGCTTGGTTGCGATCGCCCAATCGCGCTCGCAACCTTCTTCGTGCGACGAAGAAGTGCGCAATTTGGTCGGCCAGTACGGCCATACCAAGGGTTTGTTTTCCTGCTCGGGCGGTTGCGGAAGCAATTCGAACTGGGTAATCGACGCTGCACCGTGACGATTGGAAGTTCCGACACAATCGGAACCTGTATCGCCACCACCGATGACGATGACGTGCTTGCTGCTTGCCATGATCTGGTTCTTCAGCTTGTCGCCGGCATTCACCTTATTCTGCTGCGGCAGGAAATCCATCGCAAAGTGCACACCGCTCAACTCTCGGCCAGGCACTGGCAGGTCGCGCGGCTGTTCCGCACCGCCAGCAATGATGATTGCATCGAATTCTTTTTTGATCTGATCGGGTGAAATGGTTTCCTTCGCCCAGTTGGTTACGCTTGCCGGAAAATCCTTTCCGACCAAGACGCCGGTCCGAAAGGCGACGCCCTCCGCCTTCATCTGTTCAACACGGCGATCGATGTGCGCCTTCTCGAGTTTGAAGTCGGGAATGCCATACCGCAGCAGGCCACCGACGCGATCGTTCTTTTCGAAGACGGTCACATCGTGGCCGACGCGAGCAAGCTGCTGTGCCGCAGCCAGGCCGGCCGGGCCGGAACCGACGACGGCAATTTTTTTGCCTGTTTTGACGGTGGCAGGCAAGGGCACGACCCAGCCGTTTTCCCATCCTTTGTCGATAATGAAATGCTCGATCGACTTGATTCCTACCGGATCATCGTTGATGCCCAGCGTACATGCGGTTTCGCACGGTGCCGGGCAGATCCGCCCGGTAAACTCCGGAAAATTATTGGTCGAGTGAAGGTTATCCAGCGCTTCCTTGTAATTGCCGTTGTATACCAGGTCGTTCCAGTCCGGGATGATATTGTTGACCGGGCAGCCGTTATTGCAGAACGGGATGCCGCAATCCATGCATCGTGCGCTCTGGACTTTGGCTTCGTCGTCCTTCAAGTGCATCTGAAATTCTTTGTAATGCTTCTTGCGTGTCTGTGGCAGTTCGCTTGCTTCCTGCAAGCGCTGGAATTCCAGAAACCCGGTGACTTTTCCCACGTTTTTCCCCTTCATTGCCGAGTAGCCCACGCCGGATCGAGTTCCGGCTTTTGTGACTGCACCGCGTGTTGAATTTTGTTTGTCTTTGATTGATCGGACGATCTTAAGCAGCGACCTTTTCTTGTGCCAGCATGGCAGCCTTGGCAGACTCCATCTCGCCCAGTGCCCGCTTGTACTCGGACGGGAAGACCTTGACGAACTTGCTGCGCGCAACTGCCCAGTCGTCCAGAAGATTCCGTGCGCGCGTGCTGCCGGTGTGCTTGAAATGGCGCTCGATCATTCCCTTCAGGATCGCTTCATCGGTCTGACGCTCGCCGCCGCGCAACTGGCTGTGCCAAATCGATTGATCCACTTTCGCCTCCTGCTCGGCACTGCTCAATACCGGATCGAGCGCGACCATCGCGGTATTGCACTTTTGTGCAAAGTCGCCGGCCGGGTCATACACGTATGCGATGCCACCGGACATGCCGGCAGCGAAGTTGCGCCCGGTCTGGCCGAGCACTACCACGGTGCCACCGGTCATGTATTCGCAACCATGGTCGCCTGTTCCCTCGACAACCGTCACGGCGCCGGAGTTACGCACCGCAAAACGTTCGCCGGCAACGCCGTTAAAATATGCTTCGCCTGCAATCGCGCCATACAGCACCGTATTGCCGATGATGATGTTGTCGACCGCCCGGCCGCGGAATTCGGTATTCGGGCGAACGATGATGCGTCCTCCCGACAACCCTTTGCCGACATAGTCATTGCCCTCGCCGACCAGGTCCAGCGTGACGCCATGCGCGAGGAATGCGCCCGCAGACTGGCCCGCGGTACCGTGCAGTTGAATATGGATGGTATCGTCGGGCAAGCCGTCATGGCCGTATTTTCGCGCCACCTCACCTGACAGCATGGTGCCGACGGTACGATTCACGTTCTTTACCGGCGAGATGAAAGAAACCTTTTCGCCCTTGTCCAGTGCAGCTTTGGCCTGCGCGATCAATTTGTGGTCAAGCGCCTTTTCGAGACCATGGTCCTGCTCTTCGACTTGATAACGCGGCTCGGATGCCGGCACATCCGGTTGATGGAAAATCCGTGTGAAGTCGAGACCTTTTGCCTTCCAGTGCGAAACCGCCTTCGACTTGTCCAGCAAGTCCGAACGTCCGATCAGTTCGTTGAAAGTACGGATGCCGAGTTGCGCCATGATCTGACGCGCTTCTTCGGCAACAAAGAAAAAGAAATTGACCACATGCTCAGGTTTGCCCGCGAACTTCGCGCGCAGCACCGGGTCTTGTGTCGCAACGCCGACCGGGCAGGTATTCAAATGACACTTGCGCATCATGATGCAACCCTCGACCACCAGCGGAGCCGTTGCAAAGCCGACTTCGTCGGCACCCAGCAATGCCGCGATCACGACATCGCGACCGGTCTTGATCTGCCCATCGGTCTGAACGCGAATCCTGCTGCGAAGGCGATTCAACACCAGCGTCTGCTGGGTTTCGGCCAGACCCAGTTCCCAGGGCGTGCCGGCATGCTTGATAGAAGACAACGGCGATGCGCCGGTGCCGCCATCGTGGCCGGCAATCACCACATGGTCGGCCTTGGCTTTTGCCACACCGGCGGCGACGGTGCCGACACCGACTTCGGATACCAGCTTGACCGAGATCGATGCTTTCGAGTTGGCGTTTTTCAAGTCATGGATCAGTTGCGCAAGGTCTTCAATTGAATAAATGTCGTGATGCGGCGGAGGCGAAATCAAGCCGACGCCCGGTACCGAGAAACGCAGTTTCGCGATGTATTCGGATACTTTGTGGCCTGGCAACTGCCCGCCTTCACCCGGCTTGGCGCCCTGAGCCATCTTGATCTGGATCTGATCGGCGGAAGTCAGATATTCGGCGGTAACACCGAAGCGCCCGGAAGCCACCTGCTTGATTCTTGAACGAAGCGAGTCTCCCGCAAGCAGCGGCATGTCGACTTCGATTCGATCCTTGCCGATGATCGATGCCAGCGTATCGCCCTGCTTGATCGGAATGCCTTTCAACTCCTGCCGATAGCGGTTCTCGTCTTCACCGCCTTCGCCGGTATTGGATTTGCCGCCAATCCGGTTCATTGCGATTGCCAACGTTGCGTGCGCCTCGGTCGAGATTGATCCGAGCGACATCGCGCCGGTCGCAAAGCGCTTCACAATTTCCTTCGCCGGTTCGACTTCGTCCAGCGGAATCGCGGTGGATGGATCGATCTTGAATTCGAACAGGCCGCGCAAGGTCATGTGGCGCCGTGATTGATCGTTGATGATCTGCGCGTATTCCTTGTAGGTATTGAAATTGTTGGAACGTGCCGAATGCTGCAGCTTCGCGATCGCGTCCGGCGTCCACATATGTTCTTCGCCGCGTACGCGGAATGCGTATTCGCCGCCGGCGTCGAGTGCATTGGCCAGCAATGGATCGGAGCTGAATGCAAGTTGGTGCAAGCGCAATGCTTCCTCGGCAATTTCGAAAACGCCGATACCTTCGACATTGGATGCGGTGCCCTTGAAGTACTTGTCGACTAATGCCTTGTTTAATCCGATCGCCTCGAAAATCTGTGCGCCGCAATACGACATGTAGGTCGAAATGCCCATCTTGGACATGACTTTGAGCAGGCCTTTGCCGATCGCCTTTTGGAAGTTGTAAATTGCCTTTTCAGACGATAGCTCGCCAGGCAATCCTTTGGCGATATCGGCCAATGTGTCCATCGCCAGGTACGGATGAATCGCTTCCGCGCCATATCCGGCCAGCAGCGCAAAATGATGGGTTTCGCGTGCCGATCCGGTTTCGACAACCAGACCGGTCGACGTGCGCAAACCTTTGCTGACCAGATGCAAATGGATTGCCGAAGTAGCAAGCAGCGCAGGAATCGCTACCTGTTCCGCGTCCACTTTGCGGTCGGAGATAATCAGGATGTTATGGCCTGACTTGACCGCGTCGACCGCCTTGGCGCACAGTGAAGCGAGGCGTGCCTCGATGCCTTCCTTGCCCCATGCCACCGGATAACAGATGTTCAGTTCGTGGGACTTGAATTTTCCACCGGTATGGGCACTGATGTTGCGCAGGCGCGCGATGTCGGCATAGTCGAGAACCGGCTGCGACACTTCGAGTCGCATCGGCGGATTGATGTTGTTGGTGTCGAGCAGGTTCGGCTTCGGTCCGATGAACGACACCAGCGACATCACCATGGCTTCGCGAATCGGGTCGATCGGTGGATTGGTCACTTGCGCAAACAGCTGTTTGAAGTAGTGATACAGCGTCTTGTTTTTGCTGGACATGACCGCCAGCGGCGAATCGTTGCCCATCGAACCGGTTGCTTCCTCGCCCTGAACCGCCATTGGCGACATCAGGAATTTCAGGTCTTCCTGGGTATAGCCAAACACCTGCTGGCGGTCGAGCAGCGGAACGGCTGATTTTGCTTCATCCGGTTCCTGCTTGAGTGCGCCGAGCCTGATGCGGACCGAGTCGATCCATTGCTTGTACGGTTTTGCGTTGGCGTAGGTGTCCTTGAGTTCCTTGTCATCGATGATGCGGCCCGCATCCAGGTCGATCAGGAACATCTTGCCCGGCTGCAGGCGCCATTTCTGAATGATTTTCGATTCCGGGATTGGCAGTACACCGGACTCGGACGCCATGACTACCAGGTCATCATCGGTGACGATGTAGCGGGCCGGCCGCAAGCCATTGCGGTCCAGCGTTCCGCCGATGTGGCGCCCATCGGTAAATGCCATTGCGGCGGGGCCGTCCCACGGCTCCATCATCGCCGCGTGGTATTCGTAGAAAGCACGGCGATTGTCGTCCATCAACGCGTGGTTCTCCCATGCTTCCGGGATCATCATCATCATTGCCTGTGCGATCGGGTAACCGGCCATCACCAGCAATTCGAGCGCGTTGTCGAAGCAGGCGGTGTCGGACTGGCCTTCATAAATCAATGGGAACAACTTTTTCAGATCATCGCCCAGCACGGCTGATTTCATCACTCCCTCGCGTGCGCGCATCCAGTTGAAGTTGCCCTTGACGGTGTTGATTTCGCCGTTATGCGCGATAAGACGGTATGGATGCGACAGCGGCCATTCCGGGAACGTATTGGTTGAAAAGCGCTGATGCACCAATGCCAGGGCGGAGATGCAACGCGGGTCCTGCAGGTCCTTGTAATACACGCCGACCTGGTCGGCCAGCAGCAAGCCCTTGTAAACGATAGTTCGGGCCGACATCGACGGTACGAAAAATTCCTTTCCGTGCAGCAGGTTCAGCGCCTGGATCGCATGGCCGGAGGATTTGCGAATCACGTACAGCTTGCGCTCGAGCGCATCGGTAACCATGATGTCCTGACCACGACCGATAAATATCTGGCGAATTACAGGTTCCTTATCACGTACCGTTGGTGACATCGGCATGTCGATATCGATCGGTACATCACGCCATCCGAGGACAACCTGGCTTTCGGCGTGGACAGCGCGCTCGATTTCTTGCTCGCATGCAATCCGGGAGGCATTCTCTTTTGGCAAGAACACCATGCCGACACCATACTCGCCGGGGGGTGGCAAATTGATACCCTGCTTCGCCATCTCTTCTCGATAGTACTGGTCCGGAATCTGGAGCAGGATGCCGGCGCCATCCCCCATCAGCTTGTCGGCGCCGACAGCACCCCGGTGATCCAGGTTTTTCAGAATCAGCAAGCCTTGTTCGACGATGGAATGACTTTTCTTGCCTTTGATATGGGCGATGAAACCGACGCCGCAGGCGTCATGTTCGTTGGATGGGTCATACAGACCTTGAGCGTGCATAGCCATTCTCCACTGCTTGATGGGGTTGAACCCGAAGGATAGTTCAGCAGAATGGATTTTTCAATGAGAATAATTGGGGTCAGAGTAACATTAATTAGTTTCTAAAGAGAACTGCAAAATTAATGGGGACATATCAAAGCCGAACACAGCGACGATATCAAAAAGCAATCATATTTTTAATCGACCAACGAATTCCGGGTGGATTTAAGCGGCCGTCCGCGCTTGAGTGGAACGATGCGACGACTGATGTTTTTTGCCAGACCGGCCTTGAATTTATCCGAACCGAGTACCCAGCCTTTAAGGGTCGCATCCGTCAATAACTGAATTTCGCCAGTTGTGAGCGCTTGCTCCGAAAGAGCTTTGTATACAACTTCCCGGTCAAAGGGCGTATTGCCGAGCGCCCAATACAGCGGATGATCCGTTACCAGTGGGTCCGGTTTTGCGCCGATATGATGTGGATAACTGGACCAGTTATAGTCTTGCGGACTGCCGACAATGCCGAATTGGACCGGAAGGAACTCGATATAGCGGGAACATGTTATGAGATAGTGATCCGCATCGATGACGGTGGCTTTGTAACGGCCTTGCCACAAGGCTCCAAAACGATTGTATTTCCGATTGAAGTACGGAACATAAGAGCGGCCAACCCACTGCATCAGACGCCCGAGGCCAGTCAGGTCAGAAGGCGTCATCAGCAAGTTCAATTGATTCGGCAGCAGCACATAAGCGTGAACCGCCACCTTGAACTGTTTTGCCGCAACTCGGAGCCAGTCCAGAAACGCGACGTAATCCGCCTCTTCCCGGAAAATTGCCTGTCCATTATTGCCCAGCTGGATTACATGATGCGGCTGATGAGGAACGACCAAACGCGGAAGACGAGCCATGGCTGGATTCACGAAAAACGACAATACCAAGAATTATAGCGACTCAAGCACTGCGTCCCTTTTTTGCTTCAAGCTTGCCGGAATGGCTCGCGCGCAAACAATATGCAGCGCATGGCGTGTCAATCGCCTTCTTTGTCACACGCCGAACTTTCAAGACGCGCGACGCCGGAAATTGTATTGCGTATCGGTGGCGACAGCGGACAGGCGCCTTCTCTGTGGATCAACCGGGGATTTACTATTTACGACCGGGAGCAACAAGAAACCGGCGAACAGCCTTGCCGACGTAGATTTATATCCACGATTCTCGAACCATGGGATCGTCGTGTACGCTTCTCTCCAGCCTGATCAGGCCGGGAGGCAATTTCGCCCGCAACTCGACAAGTGTGTCGCCTACAATATATTCTCCGGTCGCGACGTACGAGCGGCATCTGCGCGCCACATACTGCTCGGGAAAATCCGGCGGCGCCTCATAGACTATCCAGATCGATGTATCGTCGTCGTCATGCCTTCTTGAATTCTGTTTTGCCATTTTCTTCACTTTTCAAATTCGTATCTGCCGCGCCCGTATCGTTGCACGGACGCCGCTGTTTGATCTGGCGCCTGCGCGCCGATTCCTGGCTTACTCCAGAAGTGAGACGGCATATCGCCGCTTCATGATAATTCAGGGTTGAGGACTCGGCGCATTGTGCCCTTTTCCCTTATCCGCCGTTTTCAATGGCATACCAAAAGCCTGTTGAAAACTCTTTAATCAAATGGACAAAAAAATGAGACCGGAAGTTCTTGGGGTGAAATTTGATCACCATAGGAACTTCCGGTCCTGTCGCTTGGCCAAGAAACCGCCGATATCGACTAAAACGGAATATCGTCATCCATATCCGAAAAATTCGGCGCCGGCTTTGATGCCGGGCGGTTGGCGGCAGGCGCTCCGGCGTTTTGACGGGCTGCGGGTGCGCTGCTGCCATATCCTTCGTCCATTGGAGCGCCGCCGCCCATGCCTTGGCGGCTACCCAGCATCTGCATCGTATCGGCCTTGATGTCGGTCGCGTACTTTTCGATGCCGTCCTTATCGGTGTATTTGCGGGTGCGCAAGCTGCCTTCGATGTAGACCTGCGAACCTTTTTTCAGGTATTGCCCGGCAATCTCAGCCAGCTTGCCGAAGAATGTGATGCGATGCCATTCGGTTTGCTCTTTCTTTTCGCCGCTCGTCTTGTCTTTCCACGAGTCGGTGGTCGCCACGGCAATGGTGGTCATCGCATCGCCGGACGGCATGTAGCGCGTTTCAGGATCGCGACCCAGATTGCCGACGATGATTACTTTATTGACCGATGCCATGATGTGATTTCTCCTGTTAAACGACGGCAGCCTGCTGAATTGGACTGCGGCGCGGTAGATTTTTCATACTGAATGCAATTATAAGCCAGACAACTGTCAGGGCCCCGCCTAAAACAAACACCGATGACGCTCCGACATGTTGCGTAAGCCACCCGCCAACGGCGCCGCCGCAGAACAGGCCGAGCGCCTGCATCGTGTTGTACACGCCGAGCGCAGCGCCGCGCGCGCCGCTCGGCGCAAACCGCGACACCAGTGAAGGTTGGCTGGCTTCCAGAATATTAAACGACACGAAGAATACCAACAACAATATGACCAGGCTCGGCCAATGTGGCATGCCTTGCGAAAGCACCGCGTACAAACCGATTTGCACTACCAGCAACAATGCGATCGCAGCCACGAATACATGCTTCATCTTGCCGCGTTTTTCGCCAATGAAAACCGGTGGCAGCATCAACAGGAACGAGGCTAATACAACCGGAAGATAAATTTTCCAATGGGATGCGATCGGGATTCCCGCATACTGCACCAACGCCGGCGGCACCACCACGAACATCGCCATCTGCGTAACATGCAACGCGAATACTCCGTAATTCAGGCGCATCAATTCCACATTATGCAGAACCTCACGGAACAGCACGCGCTGCGGCGGGATCGCAGGCGCATCCGGAACAACGTACACGACAATCAGAATCGCCGATAACGACAAAAATCCGATCAGCGCGAACAGTCCGCTCATGCCGATCACATCGTATAGAAGCGGGCCAGCAATCAGAGATCCGGCAAAAGTAAGGCCAATCGATGCGCCGACCATCGCCATTGCCTTGGTGCGATGCTCCTCCCGCGTTGAGTCTGCAATCAGCGCAGTGACCGCAGCGGAAATTGCGCCCGCGCCCTGCACAGCCCGCCCGGCAATGATCCAGACGATATCGGTCGCGGCCGCAGCGATGAAGGATCCAATCGCAAACAGCACGAGACCGATGACGATGATGCGCTTTCGTCCGAATTTATCGGAAGCGATACCAAACGGAATTTGCCCGAACGATTGCGTCAATCCATAAATTCCGAGCGCCAGTCCAACCAGCGTAACGTTATCGCCGCCTGGTATCGAATGCGCATATACGGAAAATACAGGCAGGATCAGAAACAGCCCAAGCATGCGCAACGCAAAGATCGACGCCAGCGATGCGCTGGCGCGGATTTCGGTGCGGGTCATGCCTGCGCTTGGCGCTATGTCAATATTGGTGGTCATATAAAAATTGAACGCGAGGCAAAGGGCTTATTACGATGAATTTCAAAACCCGTTATAGTATCAGGTTGACCCAATTTAACCGGCCCGTCGTTCCCTTTACTTTATCGGGAACGGGAAAAGTCTAGCCTAAGGTAGTTCATGGAAGAAATTCGTATTCGTGGCGCGCGCACCCACAACCTGAAGAACATCAATCTCGATCTGCCGCGTAACAAGCTGATCGTGATTACCGGCCTTTCCGGCTCCGGCAAATCGTCACTCGCATTCGACACGCTGTATGCGGAAGGCCAGCGCCGTTATGTCGAATCGCTATCCGCCTATGCCCGGCAATTTTTGCAGCTCATGGAAAAGCCCGATGTCGATTTGATCGAGGGGCTGTCACCGGCGATTTCGATTGAACAGAAGGCGACTTCGCACAACCCGCGCTCAACTGTCGGTACTGTCACTGAAATACACGATTACCTGCGCCTGCTGTATGCGCGCGTCGGTACGCCGTATTGCCCCGACCATCCCGAGAATCCGCTCGCTGCGCAATCGGTTTCGCAAATGGTCGATGCCGTGCTGGCGATGCCGGACGATACCAAGCTGATGATTCTGGCGCCGGTGGTGGCTAACCGGAAAGGAGAGCATGTCGATCTGTTCGAGCAGATGCAGGCACAGGGTTTTGTGCGCTTTCGCATTCAGAGTGGCACCGGCAAGGCAAGGATCCATGAAGTCGACGATCTTCCCAAATTGAAAAAGACCGAAAAACACACGATCGATGTCGTCATCGACCGGGTGAAAGTCAAGGAAGAAATCAAGCAGCGACTGGCCGAAAGTTTTGAGACCGCGCTGCGACTGGCTGAGGGCCGCGCAATTGCACTCGAAATGGATAGCGGCGTCGAGCATCTGTACTCTAATAAATTCGCGTGCCCGACCTGCGGCTATTCACTGCAGGAACTGGAGCCGCGCCTGTTTTCGTTCAACAATCCGATGGGCGCCTGTCCGGAATGCGACGGTCTGGGCCATATCGAATTTTTCGATCCGAAGCGTATCGTCGCCTTTCCCAATCTGTCGCTGGCGTCCGGCGCGGTCAAGGGATGGGACCGGCGCAATCAGTTTTACTTTCAAATGCTGTCGAGCCTTGCGGAATTCTACGAGTTCGACGTGGATATGCCATTCGAAAAGCTTCCGGAAAAATATCAGCAGGTGGTTTTATACGGTTCGGGGCGCCAGGCGATTCCATTCTCATATATCAACGAACGCGGACGCACCGTTATTCGTGAACATACGTTTGAAGGCGTCGTAACGAACCTGCAGCGGCGCTACCGCGAAACGGATTCGATTGCGGTCAGGGAAGAGCTCGCCAAGTTCATCAACGAAAAGGAATGTCCTTCATGCCAGGGCGCGAGACTGCGTGTCGAAGCTCGTTTCGTCAAGGTCGGCACCGGTGCGCAGCAGCGTTCCATATACGAGGTCGCCGCGACACCGTTACGCGAAACGCTCGCTTTCTTTGAGAAACTCAAATTAAAAGGTGCAAAAAGGGAAATCGCCGACCGCATCATCAAGGAAATCATTTCGCGCCTTAAATTTCTGAACAATGTCGGCCTTGATTATCTTTCGCTGGAACGCAGCGCGGATACACTGTCGGGTGGTGAAGCGCAACGCATTCGGCTGGCGTCGCAAATCGGGTCCGGCCTGACCGGCGTGATGTACGTGCTCGACGAACCATCGATCGGCTTGCATCAACGCGACAACGACCGGCTGATTTCAACCCTCAAGCATTTGCGCGACATCGGAAACAGCGTACTGGTGGTCGAGCATGATGAAGACGCGATCCGCTGCGCCGATTTCGTGGTGGACATGGGCATAGGAGCCGGGGTGCATGGCGGCGAAATCATTGCACAGGGTACGCTTGAACAAATCCTGAAGAACAAGAAATCGCTTACCGCGCAGTATCTCAGCGGCGCTCTGGAAATTGCGATCCCTAAAAAACGTACTCCGGCAGATCCGAAGCGCCAACTGGCAATCGCCGGTGCAACCGGAAACAACCTGAAGAATGTCACCTTGAACGTTCCGGTCGGCTTGCTGACCTGCGTCACTGGCGTGTCCGGCTCGGGCAAGTCCACCATCGTCAACGACACGCTGTATCACGCGATGGCGCGCCACCTGTACGGCTCCCAGGCCGAACCTGCAGCGCACGAATCGGTCAGCGGCATGGAACATTTCGACAAGGTGATATCGGTCGACCAGGCGCCGATCGGCCGTACTCCGCGCTCCAATCCGGCAACCTACACCGGCCTGTTTACCCCGATCCGCGACTTGTTTTCCACGGTACCGACCGCCAAGGAGCGCGGCTATAGCGCCGGTCGCTTCTCATTCAATGTGAAGGGTGGGCGCTGCGAGGCATGCCAGGGTGATGGCGTGCTCAAGGTCGAAATGCATTTCCTGCCGGATGTCTACGTGCCGTGCGACGTGTGTCACGGCAAGCGGTATAACCGGGAAACACTGGAAGTGCAGTACAAGGGAAAGAACATCACCGAAGTGCTGGACATGACGGTCGAAGAAGCTCACGTATTTTTCAAGCCGGTTCCGATCATTGCGCGCAAACTTCAAACGCTGCTGGATGTCGGGCTCGGCTATATCCGCCTTGGCCAAAGCGCAACGACTTTGTCCGGCGGGGAAGCGCAGCGGGTAAAGTTGTCGCTGGAATTATCGAAGCGCGATACCGGCCGTACGCTGTACATCCTGGACGAACCGACCACCGGCCTGCATTTTCACGATATCGACCTGTTACTCAAGGTAATACACCGGCTGCGCGACCAGGGCAATACCGTGGTGATCATCGAGCACAACCTGGACGTGATCAAAACCGCGGACTGGCTCATCGATCTCGGACCCGAGGGCGGCGCCGGCGGTGGGCAGATTATTGCAACCGGCACACCGGAGGACGTTTCGAAAAACCCGCGCAGCTTCACCGGGAAATACCTGGCGCCGATGCTGCAGAAGAAATAATCAGGCCGTGGGGATTGCTGCCGTAGTAGATATAGAGGAAGAAAGTTGACCAAACATCTGCATATCATCGGCATCGTCCAGGGCGTAGGTTATCGTGCTGCCTTTGCACGCAAAGCCGATTCACTTCGGCTTTGCGGATGGGTAAGAAATCGAGCCGATGGTTCGGTCGACGCGACCGTCTCCGGCCCCGCGGATGCGCTCGACGAGATGATCGAATGGGCACGGCGCGGTCCCGCCGCCGCTCAGGTGCGCGAAATATCGATCACCGAGGTAGCCGATCCGGTTGTGGCGGCCAAGCACTTCGAGATTCTGCCAACCGAATAAGTAGCTTCGGTTACTGCAATCCAAACCATAATCCGGCCGGCACGAATACCAGTGCGGCCAGATTGCCGAGCAATACAATTGACGCGACTTTATCCGGCTCCTGCTGATACTGCTCCGCCACCATGAAGCAAAACACCGCTGGCGGCAGCGCTGCAAACAGGTACATCTGGCCACGCTGATCCGGCGGCAATGTCAGGACGCTATCCAGCATCCACGCGATGATCAGGCCGGCAACCGGACACACGATGGCGCCCACCAGTCCGATGTGCCAGCTTTTGAAAGTGATATCGAGCATCCGTACACCAAGCGCGAACAGCATGATCGGGATGCATGCTTCGCCAAGCATCTTCAATGCCTGGAACAAAGGGGCTGGCAGACTGATATTCGCAAGTGAAAATACGGTTCCGAACATCATCGCCAGCATCATCGGGCTGGCAAGGAAACCGAGGAAGGGTGTGCGCGGACCATTTCTGCCGGTTTCGATAATCTTGATGCCGATTGAAAAATAAACCAGGTTGCACGCCATGAATAGCGCAACCGCCGCCGACAAGCCGGAGGGACCAAATGCCAGGATTGCAAGCGGCAGACCCATATTGCCGCAATTGTTATACATCATCGGCGGTATGAAGCTGCGCACGTCGTAGCCAAGCAAGCGCGCCACCGGCCATGCCAGCACACCGGAACCGATCGAGATCAGGACCCCGGCGAGAACCAGCGTACTGTTGTGAGCCAGATCGAAACTCTTCGCGGCAAGTGCGGTAAATACCAGGAACGGACAAAGCACGTTCATGCTGACGCGATTAACCGAGGCCATGTCCGACTTGACGCTGTCGCCGCGAAGGCGCGCATAGGCGTAGCCGACACCGATAGTAATAAAAACCGGCAAAATAATGCCGGCAATGCGCTCAAACATTTCCATCAGTGCTCAGGATTTTCTCAGAAACAGGCCCGCTCACACGGTATTCCGGCCAATCCGGCATTGTAGCCGGATCAGCAAAATATTTCCGACAGGAAATCAATAAAAACCGAACCTCGTAACTGGATGGCTCAGCAGCGGACTCCCTGAAGGCAGTAATTATTTAATCCGGACCGATAAAGCAGATGACGAACCAGTCCGCGCTATTTCTTTAGCGCGGCAAGTGCCATATCGTCGACTTTCTTCGGCGCGATCATTTTAAGCCACAAGCCGAATCTGGCCCTGGCGGTCATCACCAGTTCACGCTTGCGAGATGCCATTGCCGCAAGCATCCGGTCGGCACATTCTTCCACCGACATGGCGCCTTTTTCTTCGAGGCCGCTCTTGCCCGCTGCCTTGCCGTCCGGACCGTAACCGTGATAGCGAATTTTTGTTGCGACCACGCCTGGATAGACCATCGTTACATCTACGCCGGTGCCGAGCAATTCGGTGCGTAGCGCTTCAAAAAAACCTGCCATCGCAAATTTACTCGGGCTATATGCAGTGCGGCCAGGTACTCCGATCTTGCCGGCCAGGCTGGACACGCCGACGATCAGGCCGCGCGATTCTTTCAAATGCGGCAGTGCGTATCGGGTACACCACAGGCTGCCAAAAAAATTGACACGCATCATGTCTTCATACCATTTGAAATCGGTGACTTCTTCAAACATCGCATGGCCGGATACGCCGGCATTATTGACCAGAACATCGATAGTTCCGAACTGCTCACAGGCTCGGCCGACCAGGTTCTTGCAATCGGCTTCCACGCCGACGTCGGTACGTACTGCCAGCACTTGCGCGCCGAGTGCCCGGCATTCGGCGGCAATGTCCTCAAGCGCATCGATTCTGCGGGCAGCTATTACCAGCTTTGCTCCTTGTGATGCCAAACTGCGCGCAAGCTGGGCACCAATACCATCGGAGGCGCCGGTGATAACAACGACTTTGTTACGAAACGCGATCATGGGTACTCCATCCAGATTTTATGCATGATATTAGCGGCGAAGCGGAAGTTACGCGTGAATAGATTAAGGGTTCAGCAGTTTCTCTTCTGCGCGCGCGATCTCTTCGCCATTCCCTCGCAGTACAACGATATCGCTTGCCTGAAAAATCGTTTCCGAGCTTACGTCGAGGTGGCTCCGGTTGCGCCGTATCGCAGTCACTTCAGCGCCAGACTCAATCATTCTGAGTTCTTCAAGCGATTTACCGATCGCATTTGCGCTACCCGAAAGCGACACCGAATGCAGCCGTACATGCAAATGCTCGACATCATCCGATATGTCGCTTGCGCCATGAAAATAGCCACGCAACGACGCATAGCGTTCGCCGCGTGCCGCTTGCACCCGATGCACGACGCGCCGAAGCGGTACACCCAAGGTCAATAACGCATGTGATGCCAGCATCAGGCTGCCTTCGATGGCTTCCGGCACCACTTCGGCGGCACCCGCGGAGCGTAATAGATCGAGGTCGGTATCGTCATAGCTGCGTACGATGACGGGCAAAGCAGGTGCAAGTTCATGGGCAAAGCGCAGGATCTTCAGCGCCGAACGCGTGTCTGTATAGGTAATCACTAACGCCGATGCGCGATGTATTCCAGCGGCCACCAGGCTTTCCCGGCGTGCCGCATCACCATAAGAAACATTGGCACCAGCCGCATTTGCTTCATGAACGCGTTCGGGATCGAGATCCAGCGCATGGTACGCAAGATCTTCTTCTTCGAGCAACCTGGCAAGGCTTTGTCCAGTGCGTCCGAAGCCGGCAATGATCACATGCTTTTGCGTGCTCATGGTACGGGCCGCAATTTGCGTCAATGCGAGTGATTGCGCCATCCATTCGTTGGCAGACAATTTCATCACGATTGCATCGGCATTCTCCAGGATGAAAGGCGCTATCAACATCGACAGCACCATCGATGCGAGGACCAGCTGGATGATCAGCGGATCCACCAACTGCAACCCTCCAGCCTGATTGAGCAGCACGAAACCGAATTCACCGGCCTGCGCCAGCGCCAGGCCGGTGCGTAACGACACCCCGACCGGTGCGCCGGTCAGCCGTGCCAGCATTGCGATCAAACCAAACTTCAACAGCACAGGAGCCGCCAAAAGAAGCAAGACCAGCCACCAGTTTTCGAGGACCAGGCGGACATTGAGCAGCATGCCGACGGTAATAAAGAACAGGCCCAGCAAGACATCGCGAAACGGCTTGATGTCTTCCTCCACCTGGTGCTTGTACTCGGTTTCGGAAATGAGCATGCCGGCAACGAATGCGCCAAGAGCAAGCGACAAGCCCGCGCGCTCGGTAATCCATGCCGCTCCCAGGGTAATCATCAACAGGTTCAGCATGAACAATTCCTGGGAACGCCGCTTGACGACAATATGGAGCCAGTTTCGCATCAGTTTCTGACCGACCACCAGCAACAGGACCAGCACAAAAATTGCCTTGAGCGTGGCCCATGCCAATGTCGCAAGCAGGTCGCCGGAAGGCGCCGCAACTGCCGGCACCAGAATCAGCAGCGGAACCAGCGCCAAGTCCTGAAACAGCAGGATACTGATGATGCGACGGCCGTGCTCGCTTTCCAGTTCAAGGCGCTCGGTCAGCAACTTGGACACAATCGCGGTCGATGACATTGCCAATGCACCGCCCAGAGCGAATGCGGCTTGCCAGCTAATATTGACCAGCTGCGGCATGACCGTCGCAATCATCCAGCCGAACGCCATTGTCGCGGCGATCGTCAGCAACACTTGGGCCATGCCAAGGCCGAATACGGTACGGTGCATCGACCGCAGTTTGGGCAGCGAGAATTCCAGGCCGATTGAAAACATCAGAAATACCACGCCGAATTCCGCCAGCGCATGAGTGGCGCCATCATCTCCCGCCCAGCCAAACGCATGCGGTCCGATCACGATGCCGACCACAAGATAGCCCAGCATCGGCGGCAAATGCATCATGCGGAAAGCAACCACGCCAAGGACCGCAGACCCAAGCAAAAGGAGCGTCAGCTCAAGAGCAGAAAACATAATATGGAGTCGATTATTGAGATTTGCGGTCGATTGACCCGAATCAAGGCATGATTTTTTGTTGCGTCTGGCAGGTTTTTTGCTTTAATAATTCGTTTATACTTTCGGCATGAGTGTAACCCATGGGAAAAACTTGTCGAAAGCTTTTGATATCGAAAGTGCGCGACGCGCTTTGAACCTCGCGCGCGAAACGCTTCAGATTGAAGCGGACGCCATTCTCGCACTGAAAAGCCGACTTTCCGATCGTCCTGACGATGCATTTGCGCGGGCAGTTGAGTTGTTACTCGGTTGCTCCGGTCGCGTGGTGGTGTCAGGGATCGGGAAATCCGGCCATATCGCTCGAAAAATTGCTGCCACTCTGGCATCGACCGGTACCCCTGCCTTGTTCATGCATCCGGCGGAAGCGGCGCACGGAGACTTGGGAATGGTTACCGAAAACGATGCCTTCGTCGCAATTTCCAATTCGGGTGAAACCAGCGAACTGATGGCGATTGTGCCGATCATCAAGCGCATGGGCGCCAAACTGATTGCAATGACCGGCAGCGATACATCGAGCCTGGCGCAACTGGCCAATACCCACCTGAACGTCGGCGTCGCAAAAGAAGCATGCCCCCTCAACCTCGCGCCGACGGCAAGCACCACTGCAACGCTGGCACTGGGCGATGCGCTTGCGGTCGCACTGCTCGACGCGCGTGGATTTCGCGAGGAAGATTTTGCGCGCTCGCATCCGGGCGGCGCGCTTGGGCGGCGCTTGCTCACGCATGTCTATGATGTGATGCGTCGCGGCGACGCCATTCCCGCTGTTCCCGCAGGTGTGTCATTGTCGACGGCGCTATTGGAGATAACCAAAAAGGGGATCGCCATGACCGCCATCGTGGACGATGATTATCGGCCGGTTGGCGTTTTCACCGACGGCGATCTGCGTCGACTGCTCGAACACGTCCAGGATTTCACCAAAATCTCGATTGCCGATGTGATGCATGCCAATCCACGCATGATCAGGCCGGATCAGTTGGCGGTCGAAGCGGTGGAGCTGATGGAACAATTCCGCATCAACCAGTTGCTGGTTGCCGACGCGGATGGAAAACTGGTCGGTGCGCTTCATATTCACGATCTGACGCGTGCAAAGGTAATCTGATGACAGCCGATCTGCGCACTGAAGCGGAGGTAAGCGCGCGTGCGGCGCGCGTTCGATTGATGATCTTTGACGTCGATGGCATCTTGACCGACGGCAGTCTGTACTTTGGCCCCGAAGGCGAGATCATCAAGAATTTCAATGTGCTGGACGGCCATGGCATCAAACTGCTGCAGCAATCCGGTGTGTCCGTTGCAATTATCAGCGCACGTCAATCGCCGATCGTATCGCGTCGCGCGGAAGACCTTGGTATCACCCAGGTGTGCCAGGGTGTACACGACAAGCGCCTTGCTTTCGAGCAGCTGCTGTCGGAAAACGCGCTCAGTGCGAGCGCTTGCGGATTTATCGGCGACGATATTGTCGACCTGCCCATTCTGATGCGTGTCGGGTTTGCCGCAAGCGTGCCCAATGGCCATCCAGAAGTGCGGGCGCGGGTGCATTATCTGACCCAAACCCGCGGCGGGCACGGCGCGGCGCGCGAGATTTGCGATTTTATATTGCGCGCACAGGGAAACTACGAGGCGGCTCTGGGACCGTATCTGGCATGACCAATGACCGCCCCGCAAATCGATTTCGTTTGGTTGTGGTGCTTGCATTGGGTGCGGCGATCACGCTCGGAAGCTTTTGGGTGCTTGAGGTAATGCGCAGAGGAATTGTAGACACGATGCCCGACGCGCCTCGAAGCGAACCGGATTTCTACGTCGAGAATTTCAACTACGTGAAAATGTCACCATCCGGCGAAGCGCAATATTCCATATCCGGCAAAAGGCTTATTCACAATCCGCAAGACGACTCGTACGAAGTCGAGCTTCCGGTGGTGCATAGCTTGAGCGCGAAACGGCCACCCATGATCACGCAGTCCAAGCGGGCGTTGATCGAGGATGGCCACAGCAAGGTGCACATGTACGACGATGTGGAAATTGATCGTCCTGCCACTGCGGAAGTGGAGCATTTCCGCCTTGAATCCGAGTATTTGCTGATACTGCCGGATGAGGACGTCATGCAGTCGGACAAGCCTGTGGACATGATGCTCGGCACGACCAAGTTAAAAGGCACCGGCATGTATGCCGACAATGCCGCCCGCGAGCTGCGGCTCTTGAACGATGTGCATGCGACATATCAACCCGCGCCGGCGAACACATCACCGCAACCGGCTGATTGATGTATAAAAGAATGCGCCACCTTAGAGATCGCCGATGAAACAATTGTATTACTCTCTCTTTTTGATACTATGCATGACACTGCATTTCAACGCATGGGCAGAGAAGGCAGATGCCGACAAGCCGACTAACGTCGAAGCCAATCAAATGGTTTACGACGACGTCAAGCAGGTCAACACCTTTACCGGAAACGTCATTCTGACCCGCGGCACGCTGACCATGACCGCGGAGAAAATGATCGTCACTCAAAGCCCGGAGGGATATCAGTTCGCAACCCTGTATGCTGCTCCGGGTGGCTTTACGACTTTCCGGCAAAAACGCGATGGCGGTCCCGATCTATGGATCGAGGGACGTGCAGCTGATCGCATTGAATACGATGGCAAGACCGAGATTGTGAAGTTGTATTCCAATGCGAAGATCACTTTGCTCGACGGAAAACAAGTCACCGATGAAGTGCAGGGCGAGTTTATATCCTACGATAGCCGCGCTGAATTCTATTCAGTCAATAACACGCCGACCAGCAGCAGCAAACCGGGCGCCGGCCGCATCCGAGCCGTCATACAACCCCGCAAAGAAACCAAGGATAAATGACATGGCCAGCACGCTGATTGTTCGCGGCTTGCAAAAAAGCTATGGCACGCGCCAAGTGGTACGGGATGTATCGCTTCAAGTCGAAAGTGGCCAGGTAGTCGGCCTGCTTGGCCCTAACGGCGCCGGGAAAACGACATCGTTTTACATGATTGTCGGCCTGGTTCCGTCGGATGCAGGCCAGATAGATCTCGATGGCGTGGATATCTCTCGCTTGCCGATTCACCGTCGCGCGGTGTTGGGGCTGTCCTATTTGCCGCAGGAAGCATCCGTATTTCGCAAGTTGACAGTGGAAGACAATATCCGTGCGGTGCTCGAACTGCAGCGCGAAAATGGAAAACCCTTGCCGAGAGGTGCACTGGAAAAACGCCTGGACACCTTGCTCTCCGATCTGCAAATCGAGAAGCTGCGCGAAAATCAGGCGCTTTCTCTGTCCGGCGGAGAGCGGCGACGCGTTGAAATTGCACGCGCGTTGGCGACCAATCCGCGTTTCGTATTGCTTGACGAACCGTTTGCGGGCGTTGACCCGATCGCCGTAATCGAGATTCAGCGAATTGTGCGCTTTCTCAAGGAACGTAATATCGGGGTATTGATCACCGATCATAACGTGCGCGAAACGCTTGGCATTTGCGATCACGCCTACATCATCAACCAGGGGGCTGTCCTGGCCAGCGGCCGCCCTGATGACATTATCGCCAATGAATCGGTGCGCCGGGTTTATCTGGGCGAGCACTTCCGGATGTAACGGGAGCAAATCGATATGAAACAGACTCTTCAGCTCCGCATTTCGCAGCATCTTGCGCTGACGCCGCAACTGCAGCAGTCGATCCGGCTGTTGCAGTTGTCTACGCTGGAGCTGCATCAGGAGCTGGAGCAAATACTGGCGGACAATCCGCTACTCGAACGGCTGGATGATCCACTCGACCATTCGGTGCGGTTATTGGCAGATGGAGCAATCAGCCAAGGCGATGCGCCGACACCAATACCGGACAATGCGGCCGCGCCAGCCAGTACTGCAGCCGGCGACGCGGAAAACGGCTCAGATGGCGACGAAGCGCCGGACAGTTCCCAATCAAACGAAGCGGACTGGAGCTTTGATGATGTTGCGCGTACGTCAAAAGCGCCTGAAGACGACGATGCACGTCCACAGCTGGAAGCGCACGAATCGACGTTGCGTGAGCATTTGCTGGAACAGCTGTGCGTAACGGCAAATAATCAGCGCGATCGAGCGTTGATCGAATTGTTGATTGAAGCGTTGAACGACAACGGATATTTGGAGGAGTCCCTCGAAGAAATTCATCAACGATTGCCGGCGGAACTTGAAATCGAACTCGATGAATTGTCGATTTCACTCAAACTTTTGCAGAGTTTCGATCCGGCCGGCGTAGGCGCCAGAAACGCGGCCGAATGCCTGGCGCTCCAAATCAAACGGTTTCCGAAAGTACCCATGGTAACCAGGCGCATGGCGCTGGCAATCGTCGAAAACCACCTGACATTATTTGCCCAACGCGATTTCAACAAGTTGAAAAAAGCGCTGGATTGCGACGATGAGGATTTGCGCGAAGCGCAAACCGTTATCCGCCAATGCAATCCGCATCCCGGCGCAGTGTTTGCCACCGACGCTTCCGATTTCGTGGTGCCGGACGTGATCGTCAAACGCACAAAATCCGGATGGCAGGTCATGCTGAATCACGATGTGATGCCGCGTTTGCGCGTCAATGCGATGTACGCCAATATCCTGAAGCAGAGCAAAGGTGAGGGGTCGCTTACTTCGCAGCTCCAGGAGGCGAAGTGGCTTATCAAGAATATGCGGCAACGTTTCGACACGATTCTTCGCGTGGCGCAAGCTATTGTCGATCGGCAAAGGAACTTTTTTTCGCATGGTGCAGTCGCAATGCGCCCCCTTGTCTTGCGTGAAATAGCTGATACACTGGGTTTACATGAGAGCACTATCTCACGTGTAACAACCCAGAAATACATGCTTACTCCCCATGGGATGTTCGAGCTGAAATATTTTTTTGGCAGCCATGTTGCCACTGAATCCGGAGGGGAAGCCTCCTCAACAGCGATACGAGCACTCATAAAACAATTGATAGGAGCTGAAGACCCTAAGAACCCGTTCTCTGACAGCAAAATTGCAGAAATGCTGGCGGAACAGGGAATGGTAGTTGCGCGTCGTACCGTCGCCAAATATCGGGAAGCCCTGAAAATTCCTCCGGTTAGTCTGCGCAAGTCCTTGTAGTTTTTGGAGTTTGTCTCACGTTGCTGTGTTTCACGACAATCTGTTGCTTTGAAACCGCCAGCGACAATATCCATAGGAGCGTTGTATGAATCTCACCATCAGTGGACATCATCTCGAATTGACACCCGCCATCCGTGAATACGTGCAAAGCAAGCTGGAACGCATCAAACGCCATTTCGACCATGTCATTGATATTGCAGTCATTCTGACTGTCGACAAACTCTCCGAAAAAGAGAAACGTCAAAAAGCCGAAATCAATCTTCGCCTGCGCGGAAAAGATCTGCATGTCGAGAGTATTGCGCACGACTTGTATGCCGCTATCGATGCATTAATCGACAAGCTCGATCGCCAGGTTATCAAATACAAGAACAAGATACAGGATCATCAGCACGCGGCAATCAAACGCATGTCCGAGATTCCGCCTCCGGATGCTCAGGCCGCAGCGTCATAGCCAAGATATTTTGCCGAGCAGTTTGGCAATGCCGTCGAAGAGCGCATCGTTTGCGCTCTTTTTATTTCGCGCCGCATCTATTCAAATGTCGCCCCCCCGACTGCCAAAGGCAGCGAATGTCATTACACTATCGATGTTTTCACTTTGAATCACCCGATCATGAATGAACACGTAAAAATAAATATTGTTAACCGCATCGGCTTCATATCACTTGATCGCCCGAAAGCGCTTAACTCGCTATCATTGGAAATGGTCCGCGCGATAACGCAGGCTTTATTGGCGTGGAAAGATGATCCGCATGTTCTCGCTACAGTCATCCGCAGCACTACAGGCAAAGCATTTTGCGCCGGCGGCGATATTCGCTTTTTCCATGAAAGCGGCAGTTCATCGCCGCAGGGCGGCAGTGCATTGCTGGAGGATTTTTTTACCGAAGAGTATGCACTCAATCACCTCATCCATTTCTATCCGAAGCCGTATATCGCTTTAATGGACGGCATCGTGATGGGAGGCGGCATGGGAATTGCGCAATCCGCGTCAGCGGGGCGCTTGCGGATTGTCACGGAAAATACACGGATGGCGATGCCGGAAGTTCACATCGGCCTGTTCCCGGACGTAGGCGGAAGTTATTTTCTGTCCAGAGCACCAGGGCAAATCGGGGCGTATCTTGGCGTTACGGGAGCGACCATCGGCGCAGCCGATGCATTGTATGCGGGATTGGCCGATGTCTTCGTGCCGGTGGAACAGCTGCCCGCGCTGATATCTCTGCTGGAATCGACTGCAGCGTCAAATTTAAATGCGGCCATTCTTGATTTTGCAGCATCGTTCAAGGAACAGATGGATCCGGCCGGAAGTGTTCTGGCTCGCAACCGCGCATTGATCGATCGGCATTTCGCAGCGGATGATGTGCAGTCAATCTTCGAAGAGTTAATGGGAGACGCAGATTCTTTCTCGCAAAACGCAGTCACCATGATGCAAAAGGGGTCTCCGCTGATGATGCGTGTGACGCTTGCACAGCTGCGGCGTGCCGCTGCGATCGATCTGGCCGATTGCCTTCGCATGGAACGCACAATGGTGCGCCGTTGTTTTGAGCATGGCGAAGTGCTTGAAGGCGTGCGGGCGCGCGTGATTGACAAGGACAACACGCCTGCATGGTCGCCAGCGACTCTGGAACAGGTGACGCCGGAAATGGTTTCACCCTTTTTTGATTCGGCGTGGCCAGCGTATGCGCATCCGTTACGCGATCTGAACGGCAACTGAAATCCGGAGCAGCTGTAGATGCGTCCGGAAAGAATGACGCAGCTACTGACCGGACGCGAGTTTCTATATTTCTTCAACCGCAAACAAGCGTCGGTGCTCGCGAATCGCGTAACGGTCGGTCATGCCGGCAATGTAATCGGCAACTTTTCGCGGCTGGGCCGACATGTTGGCTGGTTGCTGAGACTCGGCAACCTGGTAATCAGGAGGCAGCAGATTCGGTTCGCGCATGAATGCGTCGAACAGCTCAGCGACAATCCGACGCGCTTTGCTGGTCATCCGATTTACCTGGAAGTGTTGATACAGGTTTTCACGCAAGAAGCGCTTTAAAAGCACGGCCTCCTGCGCTACCGAATCGGAAAAGGTGATCAGCGCAGCGGCACTTCTCACATCGTCTGTCGATTTGAGTTGTGCGTTGTCGATATTTTCTTTCGACGTATTGATCAGATCAACGATCAGGGTGTTGATCATCCTTCTGATCGTTTCATTGATCGCTCGACGGCCGGAAATTCCCGGAAATTCTTTCTCGACATCTGCCTTGTGACGGGCGTAAAAATCGATTTCGTCCAGTTGTGCAATTGTCAGCAACCCTGAACGCAAGCCATCATCGATATCATGATTATTGTATGCAATTTCATCTGCAAGATTTGCAAGCTGGGCCTCCAGGGTCGGCCGCTTTTTTTCAGTAAAACGCTGACCGATGTCGCCCAGCTTTTTTGCGTTCGCCGCCGAACAGTGTTTCAGGATGCCTTCGCGCGTTTCAAACATCAGGTTCAATCCGTCAAACGCCCCGTATCGCTCTTCCAAAAAATCAACCACGCGCAAGCTTTGCAAATTGTGCTCAAAGCCGCCATAGTCCTTCATGCATTGGTTGAGCGCCTCCTGACCGGCATGACCGAACGGCGTGTGCCCTAAATCGTGCGCAAGCGAAATCGCTTCGACCAGATCTTCGTTGAGTTGAAGATTACGGGCGATCGAACGTGCAATTTGTGCTACTTCGATGCTATGCGTCAGTCTCGTGCGAAACAAGTCACCTTCGTGATTGACGAATACCTGGGTCTTGTACTCGAGACGGCGAAATGCGGCGCAGTGAACGATCCGATCGCGATCCCTCTGAAATTCAGAACGTGAAGACGGCGGTGCTTCTGCGAACCTCCGGCCCCGCGACTGGCTCGAATGTGCCGCATAGGGCGCGAGGTGAGCTTCGAGACTCATGCTTAGTGCGCGACGCAATCCGCAAGGGTTGCGAGCAAAAACTCGATCGGCACTGTGGTAATGATTGGTGTGCCCAATGGGTTCATCAAGATAAACTTGATTTTCCCGTCTTCATTTTTTTTGTCGACCTCCATTAATTCCAGCCATTTTTCCTTGCCCAGGTCCGGCGCATCCACCGGGAGTCCTGCAGCTTGCACCAGCGCGCGCATCCGCTCCATTGTTTGCTCATCAATAAAGCCTAGCCGATGCGAGAGATTTGCAGCCATCACCATTCCGCAGCCGACTGCTTCACCGTGCAGCCATTTTCCGTAACCCAGCCCTGCCTCGATCGCGTGACCGAAGGTGTGGCCAAAATTAAGAATGGCGCGCAAACCAGTCTCCCGTTCGTCCTTCCGAACCACTTCTGCCTTTATTTCGCAGGACCGTCGAATCGCATAGGCTAGCGCCTCAGCATCTTTGGACATCAATTTTTCGATATTATCTTCGATCCAGTCGAAGAACACGGCGTCAATGATTGCACCGTGCTTGATAACCTCCGCCATGCCGGCAGCCAATTCACGGCGCGGCAAGGTATCAAGCGTTGCAGTATCGGCAATCACGGCTTGTGGTTGATAAAATGCGCCGATCATGTTTTTGCCGAGCGGATGATTAATGCCGGTCTTGCCCCCCACCGACGAATCAACTTGTGCCAGCAAAGTGGTAGGCACCTGAATAAACGGCACTCCGCGCATGTAGGTTGCCGCCGCAAATCCGGTCATATCGCCAATAACCCCTCCTCCCAACGCAATCAGCGTGGTTTTCCGATCGCACTTTTCGGTAAGTAATGCGTCGAATATGCGCATCAGATTGGCCCAGTTCTTTTCTTCTTCACCGTCCGGCAGCTCGATAGCGATTACTTTTTTGGCCGCTGCGGTCAACGCTCTTGTCAGCTGCCCAAGATAGAGCGGGGCAACGACGTTGTTGGTCACGATGGCTATTCGCTTGCCAGAAATATAGCGATTGACCAGAGCGGAATCCGAGAGCAGGGAATAACCGATTGCAATGGGATAGCTACGGTCACCGAGGTCGACCGAAAGAGTAGTGGGGGCGGACTGCGGCATTTTCGGATCAGAAGATATTGGTGGAAGTGGATCGATGAGTTGATTCCGCGATTCGGAGCCGGGCATTGCACTTTTAACGCGGTCCAGCTGTGTCAGGATGTTTTGCATCAGCCATTGCACATTAGGGCGGCCGGTATCAATGACGATGTGAGCAACCTCACGATAGTACGGTTCACGCTCGCGTGCCAGTTCTTCGATACGCTTGCGGGGATCGGCGGTTTGTAAAAGCGGGCGATTTTTATCGTGGCTGGTACGTTGCAGAATACTGCTGACGCTGGCACGCAGGTAGATAACCGTGCCGCGCGATTTCAGCAGAACTCTGCTTTCCGCGTTCAGAATGGCTCCACCGCCTGTGGCCAGTACGACGTCCTGCTCCGCCGTGAGATCGCGGATAACCTCCGCCTCGCGCTGACGAAAGCCCGCTTCCCCTTCGATTTCAAAGATCAGAGGAATCGAAGCCCCGGTCCGGGCTTCGATCTCATGATCTGAATCAATGAAACGCTTATTGAGTTTTTTTGCCAAGGCGCGGCCAACCGTAGTTTTGCCGGCGCCCATCAAGCCCACCAAAAAAATGTTCCCTGACACGTCTGCTATTTTCCTTATCCATCCAAAAGGGATAAGACGTGACTATACAAGATCGAGTCTCATTATCTTATGACGACTTTATCATTCAGGATCTTGGGCGTAAGGAAAATCAGCAATTCTGTTTTGTCATTGGTACGCGCGGTTGTCTTGAAGAGATGCCCGAGTACGGGAATGTCGCCAAACAGAGGCACCTTGGTTACCGTATCGCGATCCTGTTGAATATAGATTCCGCCGATCACGACAGTTCCTCCATTCTCAATCAGAACCTGTGTTTTTACATGCTTCGTATCAATCGCGAATCCCTGTAGCGTCGCTTGGCCAACGCTGTCTTTATTGACGTCAACATCCAGAATGACATTGCCATCGGGGGTAATCTGCGGCGTGACTTCAAGCTTCAGATTTGCCTTCCTGAAAGCCAGCGAAGTAGCGCCACTGCTGGTCGCGACTTGATACGGAAGTTCGGTGCCCTGTTCAATCGTGGCTTTAAGTTGATCCGCCGTAATGACTCGGGGGCTGGAAAGAATTTTTCCCTTGCCATCGGATTCCAGTGCGGAGAGTTCCAGGCTAATAAATCTCGTCGCCGCTGCATTAAATAATGACAATGCGAACGAACCTGCTGATGCTCCGCCCAAGCCCGACGCGGGCAGGTTAACCGCATTGCCGTTGACCGTTTGCAGATTGGTCAAGTTGATACCTTCGGCATCAGCGTCGGCATTTTGCTGACCACCTATTTCTTTAATATTGCTTCCTGTTTTTTGAGCGCCAAAGCCGAGTTTTGCACCCAGATTTCTACTAAACGTATCGTTGGCCTCGACAATTCGCGCCTCGATCAACACCTGCCGGCTTGGAATGTCTGTCTGCTCCACCAGCTTGCGGATTTCCTCGAGCTTTGATGCGATATCGGTGACAAAAAGCTGGTTCGTCCTGGGGTCGATTACCGCGCTTCCGCGTTTGGACAGAATGCTGCGTCCGCCGCCTCCGGAATTATCCAGTATCGTTTTGAACGCATCGGCTTTTTGGTAATTCAGCTGGAATGTCTCGGTTCTGACCGGCTCGAGTTCCGCGATTTGCGAACGCTGTTCAAGCTCGAGCTTCTCCTTGGTCAGCAATTCATCTTTGGGTGCAATCCAGAGCACGGTCCCGTTCTTGCGCATATCCAGGCCTTTGGCCTGCATCACGATATCAAGCGCCTGATCCCACGGTACGTCCTTCAACCGAAGCGTAAGGTTTCCACCGACGGTATCGCTGGTAATAATGTTCAACCCGGTGAAATCCGCAATTACCTGCAGTACCGCCCTGACTTCCACATTCTGGAAATTCAGTGACAGTTTCTCGCCGCGATATCCTTGCGTGCCTTGGGTAAGCTTGTTCGGCTCTTCCTTGATTGGCTTGACTTCAATTACCAGCTGAGAGTCGCTTTGATAAGCGCTGTGCTCCCATAAGCCTTTCGGTTCGATTACCATACGAACGTTTTCGCCCTGCGATGAAGTCGTGATCGTTTGTATCGGTGTTCCGAAATCAGTCACATCCATACGGCGACGCAACACGTCCGGCAGGCTGGCTTTCAAGAAGTCGACAAGAATCGACTGGCCTTGCTGACGAACGTCAACGCCGATCTGATTGTTAGGCAGGTCGATTACCACTCGCCCTTCACCGGCCGCGCCGCGTCGAAAATCGATGTCTCGAATATTCTGTGGACCGGCAGCTACCGATGCGGTGGAAACCGGCATTCCGGTCGCATTGACTGCCGTGGCTACGCCTCCCGATCCATCGATCGTCACAATGACTGCAGTGCCGTCTATCGCGGTTGCATAATTCAGAGGGCGTTTCAAATTGAAAACCAGGCGCGATCGTTCGCCTGCCTGAACCACATTGACATTGCGCACATCACCCAAACCGATATCTTGCGTCGTGGCTCCGGTCGCGTTCGTCGTTCCCGAGAAATCAAGTGCGATGCGGGCCGGATTTGAAATAGAAAATCCAACCGGCGGCTTGACGACCGGTTTCTTGAAAGTGATTTTCACGATTACATTCGCGCCCTGCTGGTTCGTGCTGATCGATTCGATCGCATTTTCCTGCGCCGCAGCGAAAGCGGGAATACCGAGCAGGCAAACGAAAAAGCTTCGCTGCAAAGTTCGACGCATTACTACAGCCAATTTCCATTTTTTCAGCATCATCATTTCTTCGTCTCCTGCAGCTCTAGCTTTGCTTTACGTTCGACCCAATCGCCGGCGGCGTCTTGTACAATTTCTTTAATATCTACTTCGGTTTCTGTGATTCTGGTAATCATTCCGAGATTCTGTCCAACGTAGTTTCCGACTTTCGCTCGAAATACCGTCTTGTCTGCCTGTAAGAGCGCATAACTCAAACCTGCTCTCTGAAGTGTTCCAACCATATTCAAACTATCAAGAGGATAGCTTTCCAACGGCTCGCGGCGGCGCTCAAGATCCGGCTTGAAACCGCTATTCGAGGTTGCCTGCGCCTTTGCCAGGGCCACCGCCAGCTTGTTTGGGTTATATGGATCGATTACATCCTTCGCGGTATATATAAACGGAATGAACTTCTTCGGCTCCGACAGTTTTGGAATCGATACCCTGGTCTGGCTTTTCGTCTCATCCATCCACTGCTGGACTTCCTGGACGCCGCCGTCGCTGCAGCTTTGCAGGCCGAATAGAAGAGGAATGGTCAATAGTGCCGGAAGACGAGACCTTGTCATTTTTTGCCTCCCTTGCGCTGTGCCGATACCTCATCCTTATCCAGATAGCGGAAAGTCTTTGCGACCGCATCGAATGTCAGCACGCCGTTCTTGACCGCAACCAGATTCATGTTGTTCAGCGTAACGATACGCGGAAGGTTCGCTATATCGCTGGTGAAGGCGCCTACATCGTGATAGCTCCCTGTCACCTTGATGTCGATTGGCAGCTCGGCGTAGTAATCTTTTACGACCACTTGCCCCGGTTTGAACAATTCGAACTGCAAGCCACGTCCCAAACCTGCCTGGTTGATGTCGGAAAGAAGCGCATCCATTTCCGCTTTACTAGGTAATTGCTTTTCAAGCGAAGCGACGTATTCACCTACTTGCGCCTTTTGCTTGCGCAAGCCATCCAGATTAATCGCTTGTTGAACCTTGCCCTTGTATGCCGCTCGAAGTTGTATCTCCTCTTGCTCGCCTTGTGCCAACTCTTCCAGCTGGCTGCTCCAATACAAAAACCAGCCTAATCCTACTGCCGCGAGAAATACACCTACTCCGCACAATGCTCGCGGAATGAGAGGCCATTGACCCGGATGGCGTCCGTTCAGGCCGCGAAACTGGGCACCGAACACCTCTCCCATATTTTTCAAATCTGCCATTACGCGTCTCTCATATCAGGGTTTTTGCGCTACGGCCGACGCTGCATTACCGCCTTGCGCGAGCACTGCAGCCGCCGCATCGACGTCACGAGGACGCTTGATGCCGACATTCACTGTAAACTGGAACACCTTCTTCGCATCCTTGCCCTGGCCCGCTCCGGTCGATCGAATTTCAATCAGGTCGGGTCGTTCCAGCCAAGGTGAATTGTTGCTCAGGTTGCGAAGCAATTCGGATACGCGCTCGTTCGACTGTGCATGCCCGTTGAGCACAACGCGCTGGCCGGTTTGCTTGAGGGACAGCAAATAGATGCCTTCAGGAACCTGTTTGACCAGCTCATCCATCAAATACACTGGCTGATTCCGGTCGCTTTGCAAATCCTCTACTGCCTGTTGCCTGGCCTTCAGCGCTTCGATTTCCTGCTTGAGCGTCGCAATTTCTGCGATCTGCGTATCAAGCTTCTTGTTTTCCGCCTTGATGAACTCGTTGCGCGCGGTTTGATTGGATATCTTGTGGCCAATAAAACCTGCGACCGCAAGTACCACTACCCCACCCAACACCAGGGAAAGAACAAGCATTGCAAAAAACGCACTTTTTCGTTCTTTGCGCCTTGCTTCGCGGTGCGGTAATAAATTAATCCTGACCATCAGTCAAACCTCCGCATCGCCAATCCGCAGGCAATCAGGTAAGCAGGCGCATCCATACGCAACTGCTTTTCACGAATGGTGGAACCCAATTGCATTCCCTTGAATGGACTCACGATCGACGTCGATATCTGTGTGCGGCTCGCAATTATTTCAGCCAATCCCGGAATAATCGAACAGCCGCCGGCCAAAAATATCTGATCGATCCGCGTGTACGGCGTAGACGTAAAGAAAAACTGTATGGCGCGCGTCACTTCCAACGCAGCGCTTTCCAAAAATGGCTCCAGCAGTTCGCGCTCATATCCTTCGGGTAAGTCACCCGATTTTTTCTTTGCTTCCGCCTCGTCTTGGGATACCCCATAAGCGCGAACAATATCCTGGGTCAACTGATTGCCACCAAACGGCTGCTCGCGCTCGTACAGAGGCTGTCCATCCAGCAGTACCGATATGTGAGTTATTTGTGAGCCGATCTGGAACAACGCCACAATTTGACCCTGCCCGGCCTGGGGCAACTGGGACGTAACGCGCTCAATAGCGGTTCGAGCAGCGTAGGATTCGATGTCCATGACCGTCGGCTTCAGCCCCGCCGCTTCGGCCACTGCTACCCGGTCTTCCACTTTTTCCTTGCGGGTTGCTGCCAGCAGTACTTCGATATCGTCCGGCGAATTCTGCGCCGGCCCGATCACATCGAAGTCGAGACTTACTTCATCCAACGCAAACGGAATATATTGATTGGCTTCCGATTCGACCTGGAGCTCCAGCTCTTCTTCAGACAATCCACCAGGCAGGATAATTTTTTTTGTAATAACGGACGCAGGCGGCATGCCCAACGCGACCAGCTTTGCGCGCGTACCGCTTTTTTTCCAAACACGACGCACCGCCTCCGATACTTGCTCGATGTTTTCAATATTGCCATCTACCACCGCGCCTTTCGGCAAGGGCTCGGCCGCGTAGCGTTCGAGCCGCAACTCGTTTCTGCCCACTTCAGAAAGTTCGACCAGCTTGACACCGGAGGTACTGATATCCAAACCAACCAGCGGGGCATTTTTTTTACCGAATAAAGGTCCAAGTTCTATGGCCAAGATTGATTCCCCTGAAAACATGATTTTTCCGTGAACGCACTAAATATTCCGTGGTCCAATGTTGCTACGGCGCAGGCATATATCGAAAAACCTGTTTAAAAACCAATGTTTAGATGACATTTATAAAACGTTACATTAAATCGTAGCAACAACGCTCCAGCGGTGTAAAGCAATTTCCGTAAAGTAATTTGAAAATCCGTTGTCAGGGCCCAACGCTTAAAGTCTGGCTCCAGCGAGCGCTCGGGAAGGCATTCGGCCAATTCCAACTCCTTACGAAAGGCTCTCTTCAAGGGCCGTTATAATGAAGAGAATCATTATTTCCAACCAGATTCTCTATTTCCCGCATGACATCATCTCATTCCAAAAATGATCCATCCCGAAAAACTCCTAAGCACGAGCTCGGTACGTTCGCGCGTTTGGCAATGTGGGGGATTGGCGCTCTGGGAGGACTGGTTTTAATTAGCGCCTTGTTGGTCGGCTTTATGCTGATCATGGCCTACCCGAATCTGCCCGCATTGGACTCGCTGACAGACTACCGTCCGAAAATTCCGCTGCGGATTTTTTCAGCAGACAATGTCCTCATCGGAGAATTCGGCGAAGAACGGCGAAATGTCGTGCACTTCAAAGATATCCCCGACATGATGAAGAAGGCAGTGCTCGCCATCGAAGACGATCGTTTTTATGAGCATGGCGGAGTCGATTATTTAGGAATTGCACGGGCAGCAGTGCACAATCTTTCTGGAGGAGCGCGTCAAGGCGCGTCGACCATCACCCAACAGGTTGCGCGAAATTTTTTCCTGTCCAGTGAACAGACGCTGCGACGCAAGCTTTATGAAGTGCTCTTGGCATGGAAAATCGAACAGAATCTGACAAAAGATCAGATTCTTGAGGTCTACATGAATCAAATTTATCTGGGGCAGCGCGCATACGGGTTTGCTTCGGCAGCACAGATCTATTTCGGCAAACAGCTGTCCGATATCACCATCGCAGAAGCGGCAATGCTTGCGGGTTTGCCTAAAGCGCCTTCGGCCAACAATCCGGTAGTCAATCCAAAACGTGCGCGCGTCCGGCAGCAGTACATTCTGCAACGGATGCACGGTCTCAACTACATCACTGACGAGCAATACGCCACGGCAAAAGACGAAGCGCTCAAAATCAAAATGGATAGCAATGCATTCGGTGTCCATGCCGAATACGTCGCCGAAATGGCACGTCAGCTAGTCTACGAGCAGTTCAAGGACGAAACCTATACGCGCGGTTTGAACGTTTTTACCACGATCACTAAAGCAGATCAGGACGCGGCCTATTTTGCGCTTCGACGCGGCGTAATGGATTACGAGAAGCGGCATGGCTATCGCGGGCCCGAGGGATACATGGATATCCCAACGGGAAAAGAGGAAGCCGAAGATGCGATTGAAACCGAAATCGCAGATCATCCCGACAGCGATGATCTGGTCGCCGCCGTGGTGCTTGAAGCCTCACCGAAAGTTGTCCGCGCCGTGCTGGCGTCCGGCGAAGAGATTTCGATCAGTGGCGCCGGCCTTTCGTTCGCCGCAAGTGCTCTCAGCAGCAAGGCTGCTCCCAATCGCCGCATCAAGCGTGGCGCCATTGTTCGCGTGACGCAGGAGGGGAAAACCTGGAGCATTACGCAAATGCCGGAAGTGGAATCTGCATTCATCGCCGTTAATACCAACGATGGATCAATCCGGGCACTGGTCGGCGGCTTCGATTTCAATCGCAACAAGTTCAACCACGTTACCCAAGCTTGGCGCCAACCCGGCTCATCATTCAAACCGTTCATTTATTCCGCCGCCCTGGAGAAAGGATTGTCGCCGGCAACCGTTATTAACGATGCTCCGATCCGGTTCGATGCAGAACAAACGGGCGGGCAGGCATGGGAACCGAAGAATTACGATGGGAAGTACGATGGCCCGATGTCAATGCGCCGTGGCTTGAGCAGATCGAAGAATATGATATCGATCAGGATTCTGCATCAGATCGGTGCTAAATATGGACAGGAATACGCTACGCGGTTTGGCTTTGATACAGACAAGAATCCGCCCTACCTTACGCTTGCCTTAGGGGCAGGTGCAGTCACCCCATTGCAAATGGCCGGCGCCTATTCCGTGTTCGCTAATGGCGGCTACAAAGTCAGTCCTTATATCATTTCAAAGATTACCGATGGTGCAGGCAATGTACTGTCACAAGTCGCTCCGGACAAGGCCGGAGACGAAATCAATCGCGTCATTGATGCACGCAATGCGTTTGTGATGGACAGCATGCTCAAAGACGTTGTCAAATCCGGCACAGCGACCAAGGCGATCTCGCTTAAACGAGTGGATCTCGACGGAAAAACCGGAACAACCAACGACTCGGTGGACGCGTGGTTTGCCGGTTACCATCCAACGCTCGTCGGTATTGCGTGGGTGGGATTTGATCAGCCGAAAAATCTTGGTCCTCGGGAAACCGGGGGCGCCGCAGCGTTACCAATCTGGATCAATTTCATGCAGAACGCCTTGAAGGGCGTTCCTGTGGTAGAGCGCCAGATACCGGACGGACTGCTGCAGGTTGGCGGCGAATATTATTATGCCGAATATCCACCCGGGCAAAGTGTTGGCAATCTCGGGCTTGATGCAGGAATACTAGGCGCCCCCGCAATTGAAATCGACAGAACAAAAGACGAAGTAAAGAACGAGTTGTTCTGATGACCTTGCCACTTTGTTGTACGCCGGAAGATCCCGATTCCAGAGCAGCGCTATTTCGCGATACCGGAACAAGCTTGCGGAGGCGCGATAGTCTGCGTTTATTGGCTCCTGGCGCCGGAATGCAGAACAACCATGGTTCCCGATTGCGCGCTGACCATTCTGGATAGTGCGGCGAATAGCTCGGTACCATCCCGGGTATTAATCCATTGCGCGCCGTCATGCTTGTAATGGAAGCCGCCAGACCTGGCCGCAATCCAAATCTCCCGCATTGGGGTCTGGCTGTTGATAATGATTTTCGAACCATTGTCGACGAACTCTATTTCCAGCACGTTGCCGGCGCGGCTGCATTCGATGTCCAGATCACTGGCGGTACCAATCTGCTCCAATGAAGTCTCAATTTCATCAAGTATCACCTCGGCCATCGCCAGGAACTCCGATTCTGTCATGCTACACTCCGGGAAATTTCCACAATTCGTAATTCTAATCGTGAATTCATTCATAACATTGAAGCATTTCATTCTCATTTCGATGGCAGGGTGCTTAATCGGCCTCCTGAATGGCTGCGGTCAGACCGGACCGCTGTATCTGCCTGCCAAGCCCGCACCCGCAGCGGCTCCCAGCAAGTCTGGACCATCAGTTGCGCCGGCGCCTGAATCGGCTAATGCGCGTGTTCCTTCTTCCAAATAACTCAATATCGACATGTCGCATTTCGCCTATCAGAACGGCGCTTTATACGCCGAAAACGTTGCATTAGCCGATATTGAAAAGAAATTTGGCACGCCGACCTATGTTTATTCAAAGGCGGCATTGCTGGAAAGTTATTCCGCGTACGCTGAAATGTGCGAGGCACACGATGCGCTGATTTGCTATGCAATGAAAGCCAACTCCAATCTCGCCATTCTTGATATTCTCGCGCGCCATGGTGCCGGTTTCGACTTGGTATCGGGTGGTGAATTACTGCGCGTAATGGCGGCGGGCGGCGATCCGGGGAAATGCATTTTTTCCGGGGTTGGCAAGTCACATGAGGAAATCGCATTGGCACTGTCGCACGACATCCTCTGCTTCAATGTCGAATCGATTCCCGAACTGCATCGCCTAAATGAAATCGCTGGCAAACTGGGCAAAGTTGCCCCGGTAAGTCTACGTGTCAACCCGAACGTTGATGCCAAAACCCATCCGTATATCGCAACCGGGCTGAAAGCTAACAAATTCGGCGTCGATTTTGACGACGCGCTGTCCACCTACCATGTCGCCAAAACACTGCCGCACTTGAACGCTATCGGAATCGATTGTCATATCGGCTCGCAGCTGTTGGACGATGCGCCGCTGCTTGAGGCGCTCGATAAGCTTATCGATCTGGTGGACACGCTGGAAAAAGAAGGGATTTCGTTACATCACATCGACCTCGGCGGCGGCATCGGCATTACCTACGCAGATGAAAAGCCGGTCGAGGTAAGAGATTATTTAAGCCGTGTTTTTTCGAAAATAGAGCAATGGCGCCGTGTCAGCCACAACGGCAAGCCGATCAAGGTAATCTTTGAGCCGGGTCGCTCAATCGTCGGCAATGCCGGCATGTTGTTGACGAAAATCGAATATATCAAACCCGGTACCGAAAAAAATTTCTGCATTGTCGATGCAGCGATGAACGACCTGATGCGTCCTGCAATGTATCAGGCGTGGATGGGTGTGCAGGAAGTCATTCAGCATAAAACAGCTGTTGCAGCCACCTATGATGTGGTCGGGCCTGTCTGCGAATCAGGAGATTGGCTGGCGCGCGCGCGTACCCTGACGGTCGAACCTGGCGATCTGCTGGCGATCCGGTCTGCCGGCGCATACGGCATGACGATGGCATCCAATTACAACACGCGTGGTCGTGCTGCCGAGGTCATGGTGGACGGCGATCGCACGCATCTGATTCGGCGACGCGAAACACCCGAGGAATTGTTCGCACTCGAATCGACCATTGATCGCTAATATGTATCAGATCGGGCGGCTGTCATCCAGCGCGATGCGACTCATATGCCGGTACCGATCCGAGGCATTGTAATCGCACAATCTTGATTGACGGCGCAAGCGTTTGTACCGCAAACGCGTGTCCGCCCGTTGACTTTAGCGCCTTGCATCAACAACCGAACAATATCCGGCGAATTGCTACCCAATATTCCGAGTCGACATATAACTGGTAACAGGGACTCTTGTTCAGAGCTCGCCATACGAATGCAAGCCGGACAGGAACATGTTGACGCCCAGGAATGCAAACGTTGTCACCAGCAATCCGATCAGCGCCCACCATGCCGCGACTTGCCCTCGCAATCCCTTCATCAAGCGCATATGCAGCCACGCCGCATAGTTGAGCCAGACTATCAATGCCCATGTTTCTTTCGGGTCCCATGACCAGTAGCCACCCCATGCTTCTGCTGCCCAAAGTGCGCCGAGGATTGTCGCAATCGTGAAAAAGGCAAACCCTACGGCGATTGCCTTGTACATGATGTCGTCGAGGATTTCCAGTGCGGGCAGTCGATCGGCCAGCATTCCATTTGATTTCAACAAATAGGCAATAGCAACCATTGACGCCAGCGCGAACGTCCCGTAACCGATGAAATTGGCCGGCACATGAATTTTCATCCACCAGCTCTGCAATGCGGGCACCAGAGGTTGGATCTCGGCGGCGTCCCGGCTCAATGTGTACCACAGCAAAAATCCGACCGCAGCGGAAATAATCAACATGACGAACGGTCCCAACTGCCGGGTGGCATAGACCTGCTCGTAATACAAATAAAACAAAGCCGTTATCATGCAAAAAAGTATGAAGACCTCATATAGATTTGACACCGGAATATGTCCGATATCGGCGCCGATCAGATAGGACTCATACCAGCGGACCAGCATGCCGGTAAATCCGAGCACGACAGCAGCCCAGCATAATTTACTTCCGACCGAGGCGCCAAAATCTGATTTCGCAATCAGGCCGCCCCAGTAAAACAGCGTTGACAAAAAAAACAGCGTACTCATCCACAAGATTGCGGATTGACTCGACAAAAAATATTTTAGAAAAAATTTCTGGTTCGCCATATCGAGATCGCCGCCGTACAGTGCAATGGCTGACAACGAAAGTAGCGTCAGCAGAGCAATCAACCGGCGTACCGATTTCCAATGCCATCCCAGCCACGCAAAGGTCGGCGCGGTAAGAAGCAGGATGCCCTTTTCATAGTAATCCATGTGCATGCCGTACCGACTGAGCGCAAACAATGCGCCCGCCACCAATGCGGCAGCATAAAACCAATCGAGTATCGTGAGCCGCTTAAAGAAACCTGGTGGTTGCGAGTAAATTTGATTTTGTGTCAGTTCCATTGACGTTCTCCGACGGATTTCAGCTTAAGCGCTAATCCATTAAAAATTCTATTCCAACGCATGCCAGCATGATGCTGGATTCATTTGTCCGCAGCTGGCTCGGCTTGAGCGAGTGTGTTTTTTACCGCGTCAAATTCTTTGTCAAAGTCCAGCGTTTTTCGCTGGGAACTCATGGCCATCAGTGCGTGCGACTGTCCGTTTTCCGTCGATGTAATCCAGACCCATACACGGCGTTCGCGAATGTACAACATAGAAAAAACACCGAGAACCAGTAACAGGCATCCGAAATAAACCACGTTCTTTCCCGGCGAACGCGTCACCTGCAATACTGATGCCTTTACTTCTTCAAATTCATTAAGTTGAAGATACACTGGCGCGCTATAGAAGAATGTGTCGGCCAGGGCATTGGTGGCGAGCTGCAAAAAGCGAGCATGCTTTTCGTCCTGCGCCACCGGCTTCAAACCATCGCTCTCTCGTGCTACTTGCCACAGGTCCCACATGCTGCCGTTGAATATTTTCATAAAAATATCGGCGGCTTTTTCCTGTTCTGCCGGCGGTATTTTTTCGAGAAACTCCGACACAGCGACGAATCCGGATTTTTCCTCATCTCCAGCAAAAATGGCCAGGCCTTTCAAAGCAGATTCCTGAAGTTGCATTCGCAGATTATCAATCTCATTGTCCCGTGCAGGCAGGGCACGGATTGCATATCGTCGCGCCGCTTCTGCCCGCAGTTCCGGGTTCAGGATCGCCGCACGCAAGCGCATCCATTCTTCGACACTATCATTGTCATCCGCCGGAATTCGAAGGTAACGAAAAGCGTCGTTTGGCGAGTCGCGCATACCGGCAAGGAAAACGTAGGCACCGTCAACCAGCACGGGCTGCATGTAATTATGATACTCCCGTGCCTGGCCCATCTTGTCACGCATCTTGTATTGAACGCTGGGTCCAACATTCTTAAGGTCTTTGGTATTTACACCTTTCGCAGCAGAGCCCAAACGCTTATCCAGTCCCTCGGAAAATTTCTGATTGAACGTCTTGCTGCTATTCACGGCACGCACGTCCTGACCGCTCTGCGCCATATTCTCCACGTTGAAAGGCCTGAAATCGGACCATTCAACGGTGTACGCGTTGTCGCTTCCATTACCCAGCGGGGAGGAACCCCCGACTTCCCCGCTCAATGAAAACTCATAGTTCCGCATGCCGCGCATCGGGTAAGCAGTCACCTTGAGCTTGCTGCCCCCATCCTCGAAACTGGATTGATAAACCGAGAGGCCCTTGTAGACCAAAGGCTCATTCACCTTGATTGTTGCTGGAAAACTTTTGCCGGTCTCGTGATCTGTTACGATCACTTCGCTCGCGAACAGCTTGGGCATGCCGGTCGAATAATGCTCGATGATGAAATTTTTCAACCGTATCGTGAAAGGCAAATCCTGGATCAGCACACCATTTTGTTGGGGAATGATCGCAGTGCTGGTGCTGCCGCCTTCAGGAATCAATGTATTCCCACGAAAGGTCGGATTCCGCAATCCCAGTCTGTGCTTTGCAGGAATCTCCGCAATGATGCCGTTACCTGCAAACGGGGTTTTATCATAGAACCACTGCTGAAATCGAATCGGCAAATCCGAATCGAGCAGACCGCCAACACAAATCACGACAATTGCGCTATGCGCGAAAATATATCCTAATTTATTGGCGGCTCCCTGCTTCGCGGTAATCAGCGTTGCATGATTCTTGTCGACCACCTTGACCTTGTAACCGCGCGCGCCAATCCGGCTTGCCACACGCTGTATCAACATCGACCGGGGCACGTCTGCGGCCCATTCGGCTTTATGGTGAAAATTACGCAACGACTGTTCGCGTACGTTCTCTCGCCAGCTGCGCATATCGCGCAACATTTTCGGCGCGTTCCGGACGATGCACAACGATGTCGACAACACCAGAAAGCCCATGATCAGCAAAAACCACCACGCCGAATATACGGAATACAAACCAAGCTTGCCGAATAATTCAAACCAGAACGGACCAAACTGATTCACATAATTGGTCATCGGTTCGTTCTGCTTCATGACCGTGCCGATAACTGACGCGATCGAAATCAATGTCAGCAAACTGATCGCAAAGCGCATTGAGGAAATGAGCTCTACCGCATCCGCGAGCCAGCGGCGATTGGTGTTCAGTTGAATTCCGGCAGTACTAGTGGTCATATCGGTATTTTGTATGCTTACAGACAAGCATTTCTTCCAGAAGCAAAAAAGGGGCGGCCTCAGCCACCCCCTCCATTCGTTTTTTATTTTGCTCTTATTTGAATTATTTTAGGCCGGCAATATAATCCGATACCGCTTTTATCTCATCATCGGTCATGCGCTTGGCGATTTCTGCCATTTGCGGGCTGTTCTTGCGCGCGCCGGACCGAAAGTCGATCAATTGCTGCGCTGTGTATTCCTGATGCTGTCCCGCCAAACGTGCAAACTGTGCAGGAATGCCAGCGCCGGTTGGACTGTGGCATCCGGCGCAGGCCGGAACATTTATCTTTGCAATGCCAGCACGGTAAATTTGCTTGCCCGCTTCAATCGTATCCTTGTTTTTTGCGGCACCAGGTTTCGCCTCTTGCACACTAAGATAGGCCGCAATGTTTCTCATTTCCTCTTCCGTTAATGCCTTCGCAATGGGCGACATGATCGGACTATTGCGCGCGGGCGTCTTAAAATCGGCGAGCTGCTTGTAAATATAGGTATCGTGCTGCTCTGCCAGCTTCGGGTTTTGCGCGATAGTGGAATTGCCCGCAGCGCCGTGACAGGCTATACAGGCAGCGATATTGCGCGCCGGATCACCCTTGGTATAAATAGCCTCGCCTTTGGCAGGATCGACTTTAGCGACTTTATTTTCTTCAGCTGCAATCGCAAAGGAAGAAACGGCCATCATTGCGACAAACAAGGATTTTGCAAACGGTAAAAACGCTTGATTCATTCAAACACCCTGAGACTTGATTTTAAAATTCTGCCGGCCGTGGATTGTCGGTGTATTCTTAATTATGCGGGAATGCGACACCACAGCACTTAACCCCTTATTGTACAATAGCTTTCCGGCATTTTCGCCCTCCTTGCTGCATTTTCTGGCTACTCTATGTCCCTCCTTTGGCAAGCGCGTTTTTTCACTACCGCAAACCATCTTCGCGATTTACCAAAGACGCAAGTGCCTGAAATTGCTTTCGCGGGCCGCTCCAATGCCGGTAAATCGACTGCCATAAATATACTTTGCAACCAGAAAAAGCTCGCGTTTGCATCCAAAACTCCAGGGCGCACTCAGCATATCAATTATTTTTCCGTAGGCGGCGCTCATGTCGGCCAGCACCGCAAGGACGAAACCAATGTTGAAGAGATCCGCGCATTATTGGTAGACCTTCCGGGCTATGGCTATGCCGAAGTCTCCGGTTCCGCGAAGCTGCATTGGCAAGAGCTGTTAGGGGATTATGTACAAACGCGGGAGCAATTGGCTGCATTGGTGCTGATTATCGATTCCCGCAGGCCGTTTACCGCGCTCGATATTCAGATGCTGGAATGGTTTGCTCCGACCGGCAAGCCGATCCATTGCATCCTGACCAAGGCTGATAAACTTAACCGCAACGACGCTACTAATGCATTGCGACTGGCGCGCACGATTTTAAGCAGCTATGTTGATGAGCAGGGAAACCCCTTTCCCTTTACGGCGCAGCTGTTTTCGGCGCTGAAGCGCACCGGAGTCGACGAAGCAAATGATCGGATCCTCGAATTGCTGGGACTTTCAAACGATCAAATTATGGACATGTCAGACGATATCGATGAAAAGGTTGGCGACAGCAATGCACGTAGCGAGTAAAAAAAGCCCCGGAGAAAGGGGAGTATCTCCGGGGCAGTAACGCCTTATCGTCAATACGATTCGGCCCCGCTCAGGGAGGAGAAGCGGGAGGCGAATAAATCGCCTGCCAGTAAGAGAACCTTTTATGAGAAAAGTTTCCTTAATTTTTAAAATCTTATTAAAAATACCTGTTTGACGCCGACTATGCCAAATCAATCGAAAACCTCCCAGTTTCCTGCAGTTCGGATGCGCCGCATGCGCAAGGATGCATTTTCTCGCGCAATGATGCGCGAGAACGTCTTGACGGCGGCAGATTTGATTTATCCGGTGTTTGTGCTGGAAGGCGTGAATCAGCGCGAGAAAATTTCTTCCATGCCGGACGTTGAGCGCCTGTCCGTAGATCTGCTGCTGGGTGTTGCCGAAGATTGCGTAGCACTGGGCATTCCGGTGATGGCACTGTTTCCGGTTATTAATCCAACCTTAAAGACTCCCGACGGAAGTGAAGCGTGCAACCCCGACGGACTGGTGCCGCGCGCGGTACGCGAGCTGAAACGACGTTTCCCGGAACTTGGCATACTGACTGACGTCGCTCTTGATCCATACACTAGCCATGGGCAGGACGGCGTTATCGATGGGAGTGGCTACGTTCTAAACGATGAGACCTGCAGCTTGTTGGTAAAGCAGGCCTTGACCCAAGCAGAGGCTGGCGTCGATATAGTTGCCCCATCCGATATGATGGATGGGCGCATTGGCGCGATCCGGAATGCCCTGGAATCGCATCACTATATTTATACCCGAATCATGGCTTATTCCGCTAAGTATGCATCGGCGTTTTACGGCCCGTTCCGTGACGCAGTGGGCTCATCTGCGAATCTAGGCAAAAGCAACAAGTGCACATACCAGATGGACCCTGCCAATAGCAATGAGGCCTTGCGCGAAGTCGCATTGGATATTGCCGAAGGTGCCGACATGGTCATGGTCAAACCCGGCATGCCTTATCTTGATATTGTGCGGCGAGTCAAAGATGAATTCAAGGTGCCGACCTTCGCATATCAAGTAAGTGGCGAGTACGCAATGATCAAGGCCGCGGCCCAAAACGGATGGCTCGAACATGACAAGGCGATGATGGAATCAATGCTTTCGTTCAAGCGCGCGGGCGCAGATGGGGTTCTTACGTATTTTGCACGTGATGTCGCTCGACTACTCAAGCATATCGGCTGACGATTTCGATTTTATGTGGCGGAAATAATCAGGCCGGTCAAAGTTGCAACCGAAAGCAGCCAACCCATCTGAACAGGTGACGCGATGCAGGAAAAAATTATAACCTTGGCCACGCCGGTATTTTTCCTGCTGATTTTCATCGAATTGATTGTCGGTTTATTGCGTCGCAAGAACACCTACCGTATCAACGATGCGATCAATAGCATCAGCCTCGGCGTGCTCAGCCAGGTTTCGGGTGTTTTCATGCGCTTTTTGCGCATTGGAATCTATGCATGGCTGGTACAGCGCGTCGCGCTTTTCGATTTGCCGATCAACAGCCTTTGGGTGTGGATAACGGGATTGCTGCTGTACGATTTATGTTATTACTGGCTGCATCGCATGAGCCATGAGATCAATGTGCTGTGGGCAGCGCATGTTGTTCACCACCAGAGCGAAGACTACAACCTTTCCACCGCGTTGCGCCAGACAAGCAGCGGCGCCTTGCTGGGCTGGATTTTTTATGTCCCAATGGCAGTGCTTGGCTATCCGCTGGAAGTCTTCGCGGCAGTGGCATTGATCGACCTGCTATATCAGTTCTGGGTCCATACGCAACAGATCGGCAAGCTTGGTTGGTTCGATCGTATATTTGTCTCGCCATCAAATCATCGTGTGCACCATGCGGTCAACGATATCTATCTGGACAAGAATTACGGCGGAATACTGATTCTGTGGGACCGTTTGTTCGGCACATTTATAGAGGAGCGCGACACGGATACAATCGTGTATGGCACCCGCAGCCCCTTGCGCAGCTGGAATCCGTTGTGGGCTAACCTGGAAGTCTACAAAGCGTTATGGCTTGACGCATGGCGAGCGCGAGCGTTCATGGACAAACTGCGGATCTGGATCGCTCGTCCAGGATGGCGCCCGGCCGATGTCTCGACAGCTTGGCCGAGCGCTCCATTTGATATTCAGCGTCCTTTATACCATCCACATTTACCTCGGCCAGCCCAGCTTTATTGTTTGGCGCAGTTCATGACCATACTGCTTGTCGCGACGCACTTTCTCGCATCGCATCAGGTCATGTCGGCGCTGCAAGGTATTGCTTATGCGGCATGGCTGGCGGCTGGACTGTGGATCACGGGCGGTTTGATGGAGCTACGAACGAGATATGTGATTCTGGAAACAGTGCGCCAAACTTCAACCGCGTTCGGCGTGCTTGTCACCGGCCACTGGTTTGGCGCCGTTACGTTACCAGTCCCGGTACAAACCGGCATTGTCGCGTCCGTTGGAATATCGCTGGTCGTACTTTGGATTGCCTTTAAACAGCCGTCCGCTGCATCTGGATATCTTTCCCATCCATCGCCCTAGGTGGGAGTAATTCTTTACCCGATCTCATATCGACTGGATATGCGCTCGAAGAAATGAACTGAGTCATGCGCCAGTCGATACCCGGAACCGCATTTCAGATCATGGATCGTGGCAATGGGAGTTTTCGGATTCCTCTCGCCTTGCTTTGGCAGCAATAAGGCAAAACATGATTACGAGGGCGTATTCGGTGGCGGCAGCAATCGTTTCATTGCCTTCGACGTATGCAATCCGGTTCGGAGCCCAAGTGACTGAACGTCGAACACACATCGGAATCATAAAAAACGCCCTTGCTAGAAGGGCGTTTTTCATCGCTTCGAGTTATTTGTTCGGTTGCGGCGTCATGCGCAAATAAGGACGCGGCGCCGTGTACCCTTTCGGATACTTCTGCTGGATCACCGCTTCGTCCTGAATCGTCAACGGTATGATTACGTCATCTCCATCGCGCCAGTTGCCGGGAGTAGCGACCGTATAACCGTCAGTCAGCTGGAGGGCATCAATGACACGCAGCACTTCATCGAAATTACGGCCGGTGCTCATCGGGTACGTAATCATCAATCGCACCTTCTTTTTCGGATCGATCACAAATAGCGCGCGCACCGTCATTGTTTCCGATTGATTCGGATGAATCATGTCATACAGCAGCGCCACTTTCTTGTCCGCATCGGCGAGAATCGGAAAACCTACGATGGTTTTCTGAGTCTCTTCGATATCCTTGATCCATTGCGTATGCTTTTCCGCCGGATCCACCGACAACGCAATCGCCTTTACATTTCGTTTATCGAAGTCCGCCTTCAGCTTCGCTGTGAGTCCGAGCTCGGTGGTGCAGACAGGAGTAAAGTCAGCCGGGTGAGAAAAGAGTACAACCCAGGAATCCCCGGCCCAGTCATGGAATTTGATTTTACCAACAGTGGAATCCTGTTCGAAGTCAGGTGCGGTATCGCCGAGGCGCAGGGTCATAACATTCTCCTTGAGGTTGCGTAACGTAACAGGCAAGAATTAAATATAGGGCCAATGCCGCCCAGCTTCAACGATTATTATCGATTATGCAAATAACCTGCTGCTATGAAGACATTGTGCTACCCGCATTACACTAGTTAATGAACGCTGATCAAAACTGCTTCACGAATGCAAGCGACTTCAAGAATTTATCCGCGTTCTGGTACCCGATCACTCGTCCGGCTTCAATTTCTCGGCCTTGCCGATCGAAAAAAATGATCCCGGGGGGCCCGAACAATTTGAAGCGCTTCAGTAGTGCTTTATCGTCTGCATTGTTGGCAGTGACATCCACCTGCAGCAACACGATGTTTTCAAGCTGCGCCCGGACTCGCGCTTCCGAGAAAGTGAATTTCTCCATTTCGATGCACGAGACGCACCAATCTGCGTAGAAATCGAGCAGCACAGTTTTACCCTTCGCCTCTGCGACCGCCACCTCAAGTTCATTTATCGAGGCGACCCGTACAAACTCCGTTTTGTGGTTCGCGTCCTTGCCAAAATGGGCTAACGGGGCAAGAGCATCGCGGCCCCCGGTAACTAGTCCTGCGAACTGTGCAATTCCGAGCGCAACGAAAACCAGTCCTGCTAATTTCGCGAACCAGTTCCAATTTCTGGCCCATAAAAGGTAAACGCCATATCCGATTCCCAACGTCGCCCATCCCGCCATTTCCAGCGATACGGGAATTACAGGTGAGATCATCCACAGAGCCAGCCCCAAAAGCAACACACCGAAGAAACGGTTGATTGCCTTCATCCACATGCCCGCACGCGGCAACAGCGTTCCGGCAGACATGCCGAGCAATAGCAACGGTACACTCATGCCGGCCGCCATTACAAACAATGCGCTGCCGCCAATTATGATATCTTTGGTTTGGCTTATATAAAGCAGCGCACCTGCCAACGGCGCGGCCACACATGGGCCAACGATCAGTGCAGAAATTGCTCCCATGGCGAACACGCCAGCCAGCTTTCCGGCTGACTGCTTTTCCGACATGTGTACCAGTTTTGATTGTGCGAACGCGGGCATCTGAAATTGGAAAAGACCGAACATCGATAGGGAAAGCATGACCATCAATGCGGCGAAACTTGTCAATACCCAAGGGTTTTGCATCTCGGCGGACAACCCTTCGCCGATCAACCCGGCAGCGATACCGAGCGCGGTATAAACAATCGCCATGCCAAGTGAGTACGCAGCAGCCAATGAAAGGCTCCGAATCCGGGTTGCGCGAGCTCCTTCACCGAGAATGATCGACGAGAGAATGGGCATCATCGGCAGTACGCAAGGAGTAAAGGCCAAGCCGAGGCCGAGCAGGAAAAACAGGGGCAGAATCACGAGCAATTTTCCGCTCTTCAATGCCGCCTCGATTTTGCCCATGTCGGAATTTGCATTTTCATCGCGTACGGCTTCACTGTTGGCTGATTCGGACTGCGCTTCAAGAATCTGGCTCGACGTCGTGTCATTCAACACTTTCTGAACCGCCGAAAGCAAACCGCTTCCATTCGGCGACAGCGTGGTCTGTGATTCCATGGGCGAATAGCACAGGCCTTTGTCGGCACACCCCTGGCTGACCGCGACAAGAGTGAAATCGGTAGTGGCCTTTACCGGCAATTTGATGGTGACGCTCTTTCGGTAAGTTTCTACGTCTTTTTGAAAAGTTTCGTCAAACTTTATCTTGCCCGCTGGTATATCGGGTATGCCTAATTGTGCGTCTTTTGCCGTGAAGTCGAAGCGCTCCCGGTACATATAATACCCATCGGCGATCAGATATTTGATCTCGATCGTTTGGGGATCCGCCATCTTCGCGGAGAACTTAAAAGCCGCTTCAGGTTCGAGATAGTCATCGGCAGAGTGCGCGCTCGAATCGGGAAGCAGCGATGCCACCACAAAAAACAGGATGATGGCAACGACTGCCAGCGGTGAACCGGTCAGCCGGTTCAACTTATTATTTAACATTTACTTCCTTTTCCGTCTCCCGCTCGATCCAGTCAAGATAGGGCGGAAAACCACCGACGATAGGTAATACGATGATTTCAGGCACGTCGTGCGGATGCAAGGTCTTGATTGTCGATTCGAGCTCGCTGTAACGGGCCTGCGTTGTCTTGATAAGAATTGTTATTTCACCGGCTTCTTCAATTGCTCCCTGCCAGCGATAGATTGATCGAACGCCCGGTATTTGGCTCACACATGCGGCGAGCTTTTTTTCAACCAGTTGCCTCCCGATTGCAAGAGCGGTCGACGTATCAGGCACATTCGTCATTACCAATATAGCTTTTTCCATAGCGAGCACGATTTTAGAGGGTTCACCATTGCTCGCAGTGCGCGATAGCTGGCGGCGAGCGACGGTGCGTATAACCGCCGGATGTAGTTTGCATGCTAGTCACTTGTCTTAGTTGTCAAAACAGGCGTGACTCCTATCGAAAGCCAAGCTCATAAATGAACCACAGAGCGTCGAGGGAAATCCTCTGTAAGCCAAAGACTGTTCAAAGCTCAAGTATAAACTTAACGCGTTAAGGGCGCTAAACGCCGCGTCGTAATATCGCGCTTGAATCATCCCGCCTCGTGCAAATCACGGCTGTAAAAACATAAAAGCCAGGCAATGCCTGGCTTTTATGTTTTTGTTTGCAACTGCAAGCGCTAGTTATTCGGCGCTAGTATCTTCAACCGGCTCGGTGGCTTCCGGACGGTCAACCAACTCGATGAAGGCCATTGGTGCATTATCGCCTTGGCGGAAACCCATTTTCAAAATTCGCAGATATCCACCATTCCGGGCGGCATAACGCGGCCCGAGTTCGGTAAACAACTTGGTCACAATTTCACGATCGCGCAAACGGCTGAACGCGAGACGCTTGTTGGACAAAGAATCGGTCTTGCCAAGTGTAAGAATCGGCTCGACCACACGACGCAATTCTTTTGCTTTGGGAAGTGTGGTCTTGATTGCTTCGTGGCGCAACAATGAAACTGTCATATTCCGGAGCATCGCCAGGCGATGGGAAGAAGTACGATTCAATTTGCGAAGGCCGTGACGATGACGCATGATGTTTCCTTTCTGGTTTCAGTTTTAAATCCAGCTCTTCTATCGAATTGCGTGCGGCAAACTCGCGGGCCGGTAAATATGGTGTTGCTGTACGTCGAAATAATCGACGGCTCGTTACGCCGTCGGTTACATTATTTCTCGAGGCCTGCGGGCGGCCAGTTTTCGAGCTTCATGCCCAAAGTCAGACCACGCGATGCCAGTACTTCCTTGATTTCATTCAATGATTTGCGCCCAAGATTCGGAGTCTTAAGCAATTCATTTTCGCTACGCTGGATCAGATCGCCAATGTAGTAAATGTTTTCCGCTTTAAGGCAGTTCGCGGAGCGGACCGTCAGTTCCAGATCATCGACTGGACGCAATAGAATCGGGTCGACCGCCGGGGCGCGCGACGGCGCTTCGGCTGCAGCTTCCGTGCCTTCCAGCGCCGCAAATACATTCAACTGATCGACCAACACTCGGGCCGACTGGCGAATTGCCTCTTCAGGCGAAATCACACCGTTGGTTTCGATATTGATGACCAGCTTGTCCAGGTCGGTACGCTGCTCAACCCGAGCCGATTCAACCGCATAAGAAACGCGACGCACGGGTGAGAAAGAAGCGTCGAGAATAATGCGGCCGATGGTCTTGTTCGCGTCTTCCGACAATCTGCGTATGTTGCCCGGCACATATCCGCGGCCTTTTTCAACCTTGATCTGCATATCCAGCTTGCCGCCAGCGGTCAAATGAGCGATCACATGATCCGGATTCACCAGTTCGACATCGTGAGGCAAGTCGATATCGGACGCGAGCACCGCGCCTTCGCCTTCCTTTTTCAACGTCAGCGTCACGTCGTCGCGGTTGTGCAGTTTGAACACAACGCCCTTCAAATTCAACAGCATATCGACGACGTCTTCCTGAACGCCGTCCAGCGATGAGTATTCATGCACGACACCCGCAATCGTGACTTCAGTCGGCGCATAGCCAACCATTGAAGACAGCAGCACGCGGCGCAATGCGTTACCAAGAGTATGGCCATAGCCGCGCTCGAACGGCTCCATTACGACCTTGGCGTGCCCGGAACCGAGCGCTTCGACTTCAATAATACGGGGTTTCAACAAGCTGTTTTGCATGGAATGTCCTTTTCAATACCCTCGGCTCGTTACACCGATAAGGCTGATGGCATTACGGGAATGTCCACCTGCAAACAGGCGGACAGCGATTCAAAATTAACGGGAATACAATTCGACAATCAGCGATTCGTTGACGTCATTGGCGATCTCGCTGCGGTCTGGCGCCGATTTGAAGGTGCCTTCCATCTTCTTGGAATCAACCGACACCCAGGTTGGTAATCCGATTTGCTCGGCCAGCGACAGCGCCTCGACGATACGCACCTGCTTCTTGGCTTTTTCGCGAACGGCGACAACATCGCCCGGCTTGACCTGGTACGACGCAATATTGACGACATTACCGTTAACGGTGAAGGCCTTATGCGATACCAGCTGACGTCCCTCTGCCCGCGTGGACCCAAAGCCCATCCGATAGACGACATTGTCGAGACGCGCCTCAAGCAATTTCAGCAGGGTCTCACCGGTATTACCTTTGCGGCGATCCGCTTCTGCGAAATAACGACGGAATTGGCGTTCCAAAATGCCGTACATGCGCTTTACCTTCTGCTTTTCGCGCAGCTGGTTTCCGTAATCCGAAGTGCGAGCACCCGATGTACGACCATGCTGGCCTGGCTTGGAATCCAGTTTGCATTTGGAGTCGAGCGAGCGGCGTGCGCTCTTAAGAAACAGGTCTGTGCCTTCACGGCGGGAAAGCTTTGCTTTCGGTCCAATATAACGTGCCACGAGAATTTCCTTTTAATTTGACGCCCCGTACTAGTTCCGATTAGGTGAACTCGCCAGGCGCTAGTCTGATTTCGCTTCAATCAGACGGTGGTCTTAAGAACAAAACCCGCCAAGGTCTTTGGCGGGCAACTTGCAGATAAACTACTACCGCTGTAATCCTAGATGCGACGGCGCTTCGGCGGACGGCAGCCATTATGCGGCACAGGAGTGACGTCCTGAATCTGCGTAATCTTGATGCCGAGATTGTTCAACGCGCGAACCGCCGATTCGCGACCGGGACCTGGGCCCTTGATGCGCACTTCGAGATTCTTTACACCGTATTCAACCGCCACCTTGCCGGCCGCTTCGGCTGCCACCTGGGCTGCGAACGGAGTCGATTTACGCGATCCCTTGAAACCCGCGCCGCCGGATGTCGCCCATGAGAGCGCATTACCTTGGCGGTCAGTGATTGTGATGATGGTGTTGTTGAAAGACGCATGGATATGCGCAATGCCTTCGGCAACATTCTTTTTAACTTTTTTACGCACGCGTGCTGCGGCGGCGTTATTGGGGGCTTTTGCCATGATAATTTCCTTGAACCCGACTAATCCGGATTATTTCTTCAGCGATTGTGCTGCTTTGCGCGGACCCTTGCGAGTACGTGCATTGGTTCGGGTACGCTGGCCACGGCAAGGCAAGCCTTTACGATGACGCATACCGCGATAACAACCCAAGTCCATCAGGCGTTTGATGTTCATCGAGATCTCACGACGCAGATCGCCTTCGACGATGAATTTTCCTATTTCATCGCGCAGCTTTTCCAGCTCGTTATCGTCCAGATCCTTGACCTTCTTTGTGGTCGAAACACCCGTCTTGTCGCAAATTTTTTGCGCACGCGGGCGGCCAACTCCATAAATCGCCGTCAAGCCGATTACGGTGTGCTGATGATTGGGGATATTAACCCCTGCAATTCGTGCCATTCGTTATTCCTCGATCAATAACGTTAATTAACCTTGGCGCTGTTTATGACGCGGTTCGGTGCAGATCACACGAACAACGCCTTTGCGCTTGATGATTTTACAGTTGCGGCAAATCCGCTTGACTGATGCGAGCACTTTCATGTTTGCCCTCTCTCTTCCAGTTCTTGGTTACATTCAATACTATTTGGTGCGAAACACGATACGCGCACGACTCAAATCATAAGGCGTCAATTCCACCGTCACCTTGTCGCCAGGGAGAATGCGAATGTAATTCATCCGCATCTTTCCCGAAATATGTCCCAAGACTACATGCCCGTTTTCCAACTTAACGCGAAATGTCGCATTAGGGAGATTTTCAAGAATCTCCCCCTGCATCTGAATAACGTCGTCTTTTGCCATTCGTTATGATCGTCGTCCCGATCGCTTAACGCGTCGAAATTCCGCCTTTGAAATTCGACTTACGAAGCAGCGAGTCATACTGTTGCGACATCACGTAGTTCTGCACCTGCGCCATGAAGTCCATCGTTACGACAACAATAATTAACAACGAGGTACCGCCGAAATAAAACGGCACCTTCCAACGCGCAATCAAAAATTCAGGCAACAAGCAGACCAGCGTTATATACACAGCGCCAACCAGCGTGAGGCGGGTCAAAATCTTGTCAATATAGCGTGCGGTTTGATCGCCCGGCCGAATGCCAGGAACAAACGCACCACTCTTCTTCAGATTGTCCGCGGTCTCTTTGCTATTGAAGACCAATGCAGTATAAAAAAAGCAAAAGAATATAATCGCAGCCGCATACAACAGAGCGTGAATCGGCTCGCCAGGCGCCATCGAGGCGGCCAAGTCCTTCAGAAACCGCATTACCGGATTCGTCGTATCACCCGATGTAAACCAGCTGGTAATCGTCGAAGGAAACAAAATAATCGACGAAGCGAAAATCGGTGGAATCACACCCGACATGTTCAACTTCAACGGCAGATGGCTGCTTTGGCCACCATATATCTTATTTCCCACTTGACGCTTGGCATAGTTGACCAGAATTTTCCGCTGACCGCGCTCGATAAACACAACCAGAAACGTCACTGCAGCCGCCACCGCACAGATCAGAATGGCCGACAACGCATTCATCGAGCCCGTTCTGACCAGCTCAAACAATCCGCCAATGGCACTCGGCAATCCCGCAGCAATACCGGCAAAAATAATGATCGAAATTCCGTTGCCGATTCCACGCTCGGTAATTTGTTCGCCCAACCACATCAAAAACATGGTTCCGGTGACCAGAGTCACCACGGTTGTAAATCGAAACGCCATGCCTGGGTCGATTACCAAACCAGCCTGCGATTCCAGCGCCACGGCGATTCCGAGACCTTGAAAGGTCGCTAATACGAGAGTTCCATAACGCGTATATTGCGTAATCTTGCGCCGCCCCGCTTCGCCTTCTTTCTTAAGAGCCGCCAACTGCTCGGAAACAACCGCCATCAATTGCATAATGATCGATGCGGAAATGTACGGCATGATACCAAGCGCAAAAATGGTAAACCGGGACAGCGCGCCACCCGAGAACATGTTAAACATGCCCAAGATTCCACCTTGATTCTGCTTGAACAGTTCGGCCAACTGCGCCGGATCAATTCCCGGTACAGGTATGTGCGCCCCAATTCGAAACACCACTAACGCTGCCAGCAGAAACCAAAGGCGATTCCACGGAAACCCGCTTGCCGCGCTTTTTGCCAGTTGAGGAGCAGTTGCCAATGTTTACTCCGATTGCGACGCCAACTTACGCAACCGAGCCGCCAGCGGCTTCAATTGCGGCTTTGGCGCCTTTAGTTGCAGTCAGGCCCTTGACAGTCACTTTCTTGGTGATGTCACCGGATAAAATAATACGGACGGCGCGCGCCAATTCCGGCACGATACCTGCCTGCTTCAATGCCAGCATGTCGACTTCCGCAACTGGCAGCTTCTCCAGATCGGACAAGCGGACTTCAGCCTTGTAAGGCGCGGCCAGCGACTTGAAACCCCGCTTTGGCAAACGACGCTGCAACGGCATCTGACCGCCTTCGAAACCAACCTTATGAAATCCACCGGAGCGAGATTTTTGACCTTTATGGCCGCGACCCGCGGTTTTACCCAAGCCCGAACCAATGCCACGGCCAACACGGCGCTTGTAATGCTTTGCGCCGTCTGCCGGCTGAATATTATTCAATTCCATGATTTGCTCCGCTCACAGCCCGAAGGCTTACGAGACTACCTTCACGAGATAGGATACTTTATTGATCATGCCCCGTACTGCTGGCGTATCTTCCAATTCGGAGACCGAATTGATGCCACGCAAACCGAGTCCGCGCACCGTCGCGCGATGAGTTTCACGGGTACCGATCAATCCCTTGACCAAAGTAACCTTGACTTTTTTTTCAGCTGTCTTTGCCATCTTGATCACCTTAGCCGAGAATTTCTTCAACGGACTTGCCGCGCTTGGCTGCAATTTCCGATGGGGTATTCATCTTGGACAGTCCGTTGATAGTCGCGCGAACCATGTTGTAAGGATTGGTCGATCCGTTGGACTTCGCCACCACGTTCGTCACGCCCATCACTTCAAAAATAGCGCGCATCGGCCCGCCTGCAATAACGCCGGTACCGTCTTTCGCCGGCGTCATCAAAACCGAAGATGCGCCATGCTTGCCGGTAACGGTATGCTGCAACGTGCCGTTCTTCAAGGTGACCTTGATCATCTTGCGGCGCGCTTCTTCCATTGCTTTTTGAACGGCAACCGGCACTTCTTTCGATTTGCCTTTGCCCATACCAATACGGCCATCACCGTCGCCGACCACTGCCAACGCGGCAAACCCCATGATACGACCACCCTTGACCACTTTGGTCACGCGATTGACCGCAATCATTTTTTCGCGCATGCCGTCATCGGGCTTTTCGCTTTGCATCTTCGACTGCATTTTTGCCATGACAATTCTTCCTTAGAACTTCAGACCAGCTTCGCGCGCCGCTTCGGCCACTGCCTTGACACGACCATGATAACGAAAACCCGAACGATCGAATGCGACTTCGGCAATTCCGGCCTTCAGGGCCTTTTCCGCAACGCGCTTTCCAACCAGCGCTGCAGCAGAAGCATTGCCACCTTTACCCGATTTTCCAGCCAGCTCCAGGCGGACTTCCGACTCAAGCGTGGAGGCCGAGGCAAGAACCTTGGCGTCCGGGCTGATGATGCTCGCATAGATGTGCAAGTTGGTGCGATGCACGGCAAGGCGATTCACTTTCAACTCGGCGATCTTGGCTCGAGTCTGGCGTCCGCGGCGCAGACGTGATTGTTTCTTATCCATCGTCAACCCCTATTACTTCTTCTTGGTTTCTTTAATCACAACCACTTCGTCCGCGTAGCGAACGCCTTTACCTTTATATGGCTCAGGACTGCGGTAAGCACGCACTTCGGCTGCCACTTGCCCAACTTGTTGCTTATCGATTCCCTTGATCAGGATCTCGGTTTGCGTCGGGGTTTCACACTTTACTCCGGTTGGCATCTGGTGCACGACCGGATGCGAAAATCCCAGAGAAAGGTTCAGTTTGTCACCCTGCGCCTGAGCACGATATCCAACGCCGACCAGGTTCAGTTTTTTCTCAAAACCTTTGGTAACGCCATTGACCATATTATTGACCAATGCACGCATGGTTCCATACATAGCCTGAGCCTCGCGGCTATCGTCTGCAGCTGCAAATTTCAGCGTGCCAGCGTTGTTTTCGATGTTGACCAAGCCATTCAGGGAACGGGAAAGCGATCCCAAGGGCCCTTTTACGGTGATTTGCTCTGCCGTGATGGATGCTTCCGCACCCTTCGGCAGTTGAATTGGCATCTTACCTACACGAGACATGTTGGACTCCTTAGGCCACGTAGCAAATAACTTCGCCACCGACACCGGTTGCGCGCGCTTTGCGGTCTGTCATGACACCCTTGGGAGTCGATACGATCGCCACACCCAAGCCATTCATCACATTCGGGATCTCGTCTTTTCCCTTGTATACGCGCAGCCCAGGGCGGGATACGCGCTCCAAGCGCTCAATGACGGGACGTCCGGCATAATATTTCAATCCGATTTTCAATTCCGCTTTGCCCGAGGCTTCGGCCACGGCAAAATCCTCAATGTAACCTTCATCCCGCAAGACGTTGGCAATCGCCACTTTTACCTTGGAAGACGGCATTGCAACCGAAGTCTTCTGGACGACTTGCGCGTTACGGATGCGAGTCAGCATATCGGCTATAGGATCGCTCATACTCATTGAATATTCTCCTATTACCAGCTAGCTTTAGTCATACCCGGGATCTCACCGCGCATTGCGGTTTCACGGAGTTTCGTACGGCCCAAACCGAACATGCGATAAGTGCCACGTGGACGGCCGGTTATCGAGCAGCGATTACGCTGACGTGTCGGAGCAGAGTTGCGCGGCAAGGCCTGCAACTTCAGACGCGCTTCGTAACGCTCTTCTTCCGACTTCGATTGATCATCAATGATTGCCTTTAACGCGGCGCGCTTGCCAGCATACTTCTTCACCAGGTCTGCGCGCTTTTGTTCACGGTTAATCAGTGCCAGTTTTGCCATGGCAACCTCAGTTTCTGAACGGAAATTTAAATGCGGCGAGAAGCGCTTTTGCTTCATCGTCGGTCTTCGCAGTTGTCGTGATGCTGATATTCAGTCCACGCAATGCATCAATTTTGTCGTACTCGATCTCGGGGAAAATGATCTGCTCTTTCACACCGATGTTGTAGTTGCCACGCCCGTCAAACGCACGACCCGACACACCACGGAAATCACGTACGCGAGGCAACGCGACAGTAATCAGGCGATCAAGGAATTCATACATTTGAGCACCGCGGAGCGTAACCATGCAACCGATCGGGTAACCCTCGCGAATCTTGAAGCCCGCAATTGCCTTGCGCGCCTTGGTAACCACGGGCTTTTGCCCGGCGATCTTCGTTAGATCGCCGACCGCGTGCTCAATGATTTTTTTGTCCGCAACCGCTTCCGAGAGCCCCATATTAAGGGTGATCTTGGTAAGACGCGGGACTTGCATCGCCGATTTGTAACCGAATTTCGCAGTTAGATCGGTAACGACTTTTTCTTTATAAAACTCTTGGAGACGGGCCATGATTCTTAAACCTTAACGACTTCACCATTGGATTTAAAAACGCGGGCTTTTTTGCCATCAACGCTCTTGAAACCCGCACGATCAGCCTTGCCAGTTGCCGCATTAAACAACGCAATATTAGACACATGAATCGGCATCAGTTTATCAACGATGCCACCGGTTACACCGGTCATAGGATTCGGCTTGGTCGCCTTTTTGGCAATATTAATTCCATCAACCACGACGTATTCAGCGCTAACGCGCTGCTTCACGACGCCACGCTTACCTTTGTCTTTTCCGGTCAGGACGACAACTTCGTCGTTTTTTCGAATCTTACTCATCACGACTCCTTACAGAACTTCGGGCGCAAGCGACACGATCTTCATGAAGCGCTCAGTACGCAACTCACGAGTGACCGGCCCAAAAATGCGGGTGCCAATCGGCTCCAGCTTTGCGTTCAACAATACTGCCGCATTGCCGTCAAACTTGACCAGCGATCCGTCCTGACGACGCACGCCCTTGGCGGTCCGCACGACGACGGCATTGTAGATTTCACCCTTTTTGACGCGTCCACGTGGCGCAGCAACCTTGACGGTAACCTTGATCACGTCGCCAATACCGGCATAACGGCGTTTCGAGCCACCAAGCACCTTGATGCACATAACCTCACGCGCGCCGGTGTTGTCGGCTACTTCGAGCCGGCTTTCAGTTTGAATCATAATATTTTCTTTCCCAACTTAACCCGCCTGTTCCGCACAATGCGGTCTTGCGGTCAGTCTTGGTCCTGTCAGCAAATCTTTGTGGAGATAAGCCGATTAGGCGGACGACTTCCAAAACTACTTGCCAATACGAATATGCAACAGGGCGCGTTCTTTGCTGCTCAATCCCCACACCCAAAGAGCGAAGCCAGCGATTATGACAGCAAATCTTCGCCCTTGCAATGGTTAATTACACTTCCTGCGCAACTTGTACGACTCGCGTTACTGTCCAGGCTTTCGTCTTTGAAATTGGACGGCCTTCCTGGATTTCAACAACATCGCCGGCCTTTGCCTGATTTGCTTCATCATGTGCATGGTACTTATTTGAGCGCATGATGATTTTTCCGTACAACGGATGCTTAACGTGACGCTCGATCAGAACTGTTACGGTTTTGTCCATCTTGTCGGAGACTACCTTGCCAATCAACGTCCGCTTGAGTGCGGTTTTTACCTGATCGTTCATTATTTGGCGTCCTTCTGATTCATGACCGTCTTTACGCGCGCAATATCGCGGCGCACTTTCTTGAGTTGCGAAGTATTGTTCAACTGCTGCGTTGCGATTTGCATGCGCAGGCCGAACTGGGCCTTCAACAAGTCGTTCATTTCTTTTGTCAGGGCCGCTTGGTCTTTGTCGCGGAGTTCAGATGCTTTCATATTTCACTCCAATTATTGGCCGACTTGACGTACGACGAACGTGGTCAACAACGGCAGTTTAGCGGCGGCCAGACGGAACGCTTCGCGCGCCAAGGTCTCGTCGACACCGTCCATCTCGTACAGGACTTTACCTGGCTGAATCTCGGCCACGTAGTATTCAGGATTACCTTTACCGTTGCCCATACGGACTTCAGCAGGCTTCTGCGAAATCGGCTTGTCCGGAAAAATACGGATCCAGATACGACCGCCACGCTTGATATGCCGAGTCATGGCACGACGTGCAGCCTCAATCTGGCGCGCCGTAATGCGGCCGCGGCCAATTGCTTTCAGACCGAACTCGCCAAACGACACGGCTGTGCCGCGCGTATGCGAAATGCCCTTGTTACGGCCCTTCTGTTCCTTGCGATACTTTCTGCGTGCTGGTTGCAGCATGATTATTCTCCTGCCTTCTCAGCCGGGGTCGCACTGGCAACATCCGGCTTCTTGGCGCGAACTCGTTTAGCCGCCGGCGCCGGTGCGCCTGGTGCGGCAGCTGTAGGTTGACCCTCTGGACGGCGGGCACGCGGCGGCCGAGCTCCTGGCTTACCATCGTCGCGACGTGGTGCACGCCGTTTCTTGTCGTCATCTGACGCAACATCAATGGTTGGCGCTTCGCCACTTGCAAGGCGATCGCCCTTGTAAACCCATACCTTGATTCCAATGATGCCGTAAGTCGTTTCCGCCTCGCCAAAGCCGTAGTCGATGTCGGCACGTAAGGTGTGAAGAGGCACGCGCCCTTCGCGGTACCACTCGGTACGCGCAATCTCGATTCCGTTCAAGCGGCCGGACGACATGATCTTGATTCCCTGTGCGCCAAGACGCATCGCATTTTGCATTGCGCGCTTCATTGCACGGCGGAACATGATGCGCTTTTCCAGCTGTTGAGCGATCGAATCCGCGATTAGCTGCGCATCGGTTTCCGGCTTGCGAATCTCTTCAATATTGACGTGAACCGGAACGCCCATCATCTTCGTCAATGCGGACTTCAAGACTTCAATGTCCTCGCCCTTCTTGCCGATAACAACGCCGGGGCGCGAACTGAAAATCGTGATGCGCGCATTCTTGGCCGGACGCTCGATGACTACGCGCCCAACGGATGCACTCTTCAGTTTCGTCTTGAGGTAATCGCGGACCTTCAGGTCCTCGTTGAGCATCGTCGCGAAATTCGCACTGCCCGCATACCAGCGCGATCCCCAGTTACGTGTAACCGCAAGGCGGAATCCGGTTGGATGTATCTTCTGTCCCATCGTGACTCCTTAGTTTCCGACAGTCACGTAAATGTGACAGGATTGTTTCGAGATACGATCTCCACGGCCCTTTGCTCGCGCGGTAAAGCGCTTCAGGACTGATCCTTTTTCGACGTAAATCGTGGTTATCTTCAGTTCGTCGATATCAGCACCATCGTTGTGCTCGGCATTCGCAATTGCGGATTCGAGCACCTTCTTAATGATGACCGCCCCTTTTTTTGGGCTGAAGGTCAGAATATTAAGCGCTTGATCGACTTTTTTGCCGCGGATAAGATCGGCAACCAGCCGGCCCTTTTGAGCCGACAGACGCACGCCACGGAGGGTAGCTTTAGTTTCCATCATGGGACCTTATTTCTTTGCCTTTTTATCAGCAGCATGACCCTTGAACGTCCGAGTCAGCGCGAATTCGCCGAGTTTGTGACCAACCATGTTTTCCGATACATATACCGGAACGTGCTGCTTGCCGTTATGCACCGCGATCGTCAGCCCGATGAAGTCCGGCATAATCGTCGAACGACGCGACCAGGTCTTGATCGGTTTCTTGTCTTTGATCGCCTGCGCAGTCTCGACTTTTTTCACCAGGTGGGCGTCACAGAACGGCCCTTTTTTCAATGAACGTGTCATGTGTTACCCCTTATTTCTTGCCACGGCGCGAGACGATCATGGAAGTCGTGCGCTTGTTGCTGCGCGTCTTCTTGCCCTTGGTCTGCTGGCCCCACGGCGATACTGGATGACGTCCGGCTGCAGTCTTGCCTTCGCCACCACCATGCGGATGGTCGACCGGATTCATCACCACACCGCGAACCGTCGGACGAATACCGCGCCAACGCGTTGCTCCTGCTTTACCAATTTTGCGAAGGCTGTGTTCAGCGTTACCAACCTCGCCAACTGTTGCGCGACATTCGATGTGCACGCGACGAACCTCTCCTGAGCGCAAGCGAACCTGCGCGTAGGTACCCTCACGCGCCATCAACACAACACCAGCTCCGGCAGTGCGAGCGATTTGCGCGCCTTTTCCCGGTAACATTTCCACGCAATGGATAATCGTTCCAACCGGAATATTCCGGATTGGGAGGCAATTACCTGATTTGATCGGCGCCTCTGCACCATTCATCAACTGATCGCCAATCGACATGCCCTTGGTTGCAATGACGTAATGGCGCTCGCCGTCGGCGTAGCATACCAACGCGATATTGGCACTGCGATTCGGATCGTACTCAATCCGCTCCACTTTTGCAGGGATACCGTCCTTGTTGCGACGGAAGTCGATCACGCGATAATGCTGCTTATGGCCACCGCCAATATGGCGAGTGGTGATATGCCCATTATTATTGCGGCCCGCGCTCTTGGATTTCTTTTCAACTAGTGCGGCGAAAGGACGGCCCTTGTACAAGTCGCTGTTAACGACTTTGACCATACCGCGACGACCAGGCGATGTCGGCTTTACCTTAACGAGTGCCATTATTTAGCCTCCTCGGTGAAGTTGATTTCCTGGCCGGGCTTCAGGCACACAAACGCACGCTTGGTGTGATTGCGACGACCCATGAA
>JAKFFO010000075.1:0-3900 GCA_036675035.1 Oxalobacteraceae bacterium | reverse complement strand
TATCTAAAGGCGGCCGGCGGCACGCATTCTGTCGACACTTACGTCGGCAAGGCACCGACCGCCGATACCTTGAAACGCTTCCTGGTCGGCCCCGTCGGCTGTGAAATCACCGGGCTTGCCGAAACGCCGGACGGCAAGGCGATGTTCGTCAATATCCAGCATCCCGGCGAAACGACGAAGCATGTCGATATTGCCGACCCGAGCAAGTACACCAGCAAATGGCCGGGCAATGCCGGTTACGGCGCCGGAAGCCGCCCGCGTTCCGCGACCATCGTTATCACCAAGAACGACGGTGGCCGCATCGGTTCCTGAGACACTTTTCCAGAAGTGGGGGCGGGCCGGAATCTAGTGGGTTCCGGCCTGTTTTTCTATTTGCACGGGAACCGCCCGACAGGATCATTTCGGACCTGCGATGTCGCGTGCATCGGGCCGCATGCAGTCTGCGCACGGCCTTCCGCGCTTGCCCCGATTCACTGATCCACTGATCCAACCCTTCACGGTACTGACCTCTGCAGGAAAAAATGCCGGCCTGAACCTGCGTTGTAGCGGCGGGTGTTTGCATCGCATGCCGACTTTTTCGCGGGGTGACGTCAATCGCCAGCAGATGCGCTTGCTGCACGCGTACCGGCAGGCAGCGAATCGGATGCAGATGGATGCAAAACATAACGATCTTGCCTGGATAGATGACGCAGCCGCGTTTGCCGTGCCGGCAATGGGAATGCCGGGTATCGCGATGCGGATTGATTCCGTTCCCGGTATTGATGCATGTCCGTTCATCACGCCGTAACAATCGATCAGTAAATTGCATTTTGTTGACAATCATCAAATCAGCAATCGCCGTTTGATGTAAGGCCATCTCGAAAATTTAATAACGTGAAAGGATCATCATGTCGTTCATATCGCAACTGGTAATGGCATTCATCGTTCTGGGCGCAATTGCCACGCTCATCGTCGCGGTACTTGCGGTGCTGCATGGAAAGCGTGAAAAGCAGGTGGACGCTATCGCTCCGCGGCGAAACCGTTAACAACCTGCTTGAGAAGACATTCATCGCGCCAAAAGGGATATTAATGGAATCCATTCTTCGCCGTGCCGATTCGTCTGTCGCTGGCTCAGGCGATCCACCGCCTGTTTTATTGCGCACGATAAAACGCACCATCCTGCCATTTTCTGCTGGATCCGATGTCGTGCAAACGACGCCGCCCCGCAGCAACCCGGATGCCGGGCAGAGCGACATTCGTCTGTCCGCCGAGCTGCATGACATTTTGCGCGATCGCGCGCTCTCTGCGGTATTCCAGCCAATCATTCGTCTTGATAGCGGCATCGTGGCGGCGTACGAAGGGCTGATACGGGGGCCTGAAAATCATCCTCTTCATTCGCCGTGCGATCTGTTCAGTGCCGCGCGCAGATTCAACCGGAGCGACGAGCTGGAAAAATTGTGCCGGCAGGTGATTCTTTCAAAGTATGCCGCGTTGAAAGTGCCGGGCAAGATCTTTCTCAACATCAGCCCGGAGCAATTGATTGAACCGCAAGCCGAACTGGATGCGAGGTTGGGATATCTCGCGCAGATCGGTATCAGCCCTGAGCGGATCGTGCTGGAGCTGACGGAAAATCAGGCGACATTCGATTACGATTTGATGCGTGCTGCTGTAGAGCGTTGCCGCGAGCACGGGTTTCAAATTGCGATCGACGATCTGGGTGAAGGTTTTTCGAGTTTGCGGCTGTGGTCCGAAATACGTCCTGATTACGTCAAGATCGACATGCATTTCATCCAGGGCATCGAACGCGACCCGGTGAAACTGCAGTTCGTGCAATCGATCCAGCTGATCGCCGGTAAATCCGGCACCACCACGATCGCGGAAGGAATCGAAACAAAAGAACAGCTGCTGCTGTTGCAGGAATTGGGTGTCGCCTGCGGCCAGGGTTACCACATCGAGCGTCCGACTCCGAATCCGACCGGATCGATCCCGGCAGATCTGGCGCAAAGCCTTCAGCAAAATATCGCATTGGTTCATTCAAGCAATGAACGGAGTACGAACTTGTCGACCGCATTGAAACTGCTTCGGATCGTGCCTGTGGTGCCGCCGGAAAAGCAGGCAAACGATGTCTACGCAATTTTTGCCAGCGATCCGGCAATTCAGATTATTGCGGTAGTCGTACAGGGCATCCCGATCGGATCGATCAGCCGCGTCAGCATGATCGACCGCTTCGCGCGCCCTTACCAGCGCGAGCTGTTCGGCAAAAGATCCTGCACGCTGTTCATGAGCCCGGAGCCGCTGGTGTTCGACAAGAACACCGGCTTGCAGGAACTCGGCATGGCGATCGCCGATGCAGATCCGCACCATCTTTCGAACGGGTTTGCCATTACCGATCAGGGAAAGTATATCGGCATGGGAACCGGCCATGACGTAATGCGCGAGATCACCCAGATGCAGATCAGCGCGGCACGGTATGCAAATCCGCTCACTCAACTTCCCGGAAACGTGCCGATCAACGAAGAAATCGACCGCATGATCCTGAGCGGCCGGCAATTCGTCGCGTGCTACTGCGACATCGACAACTTCAAGCCGTTCAACGATGTGCACGGATATCGGCGCGGCGACGACGTCATTCAGGCGACCGCCGCCATTCTGGCCGAACAGTGCGCTCCCAGCCACGACTTTCTCGGCCATATCGGCGGCGACGATTTCATCATCCTGTTCCAGAGCCAGGACTGGGAAAGCCGCTGCCATTCGGTACTCGCGCGCTTTTCTGAAGTCGCTGTCGGCTACCACAGCCAAGCGGATATCGAGCGAGGCGGCTATGTCGGCGAAGACCGCCAGGGAAACAAGGTAATCCATCCCTCCCTTTCGCTATCGCTCGGCGCGGTCAGGATCGAGCCTGGCCACGGAAAATCGAACTATCAGATAGCCGCGGCTGCGACAGAGGCAAAGAGGCAGGCAAAGGCGGTGCCGGGAAACAGCTTCTTTATTGAGCGCAGACACGCTTTCTGACTGTGCGTCGAGTGCGTTGCATCAAGCGGCTCTGCGGAAGGCGCACGCCCTGTCATCAGGTCGTCATATTGACTGATTACACTTCCGGCGAGATACCAGCACTCGTAGCCAAAACCAGAACATGGATCTTATAACAGAGCCGATTGCCAGCGCGTTGGCCAATGCCGGTGAGCCCGGCAACTACCTGAACCGCGAGCTGTCGCAACTCGCCTTCAACCGGCGCGTACTGGCGCAGGCTGCCGATCCCGGAATTCCGCTGCTGGAACGGCTTCGCTACCTTTGTATCGTCAGCAGCAACCTGGACGAGTTTTTCGAAGTTCGGATTGCCAGCCTGCTGGCGAAAAACCGGGCCGGCAGCGAAGCCGTTGACACGCCGGTTTTGACAGCGGCGCTGGAACGAACCAGCCTGGAATGCCATCGGATAATCGAGCTGCAATACGGCATCCTGAATAACGACATCCTGCCGCAACTGTCAGCCAGCGGTATTCGCCTGTTGCGCAACCAGGACCGCACACCGGAACAGCGCGCATGGATCAAGGAATACTTCGACCGGGAAGTCCGTCCGCTGCTAACCCCGATAGCGCTGGACCCTGCGCATCCGTTTCCGCAAGTCGTTAACAAGAGCCTGAATTTCATTGTCGAGCTGTCCGGCAAGGATGCGTTCGGCCGCGGCACTGCGATCGCGATCATGAAGGCGCCGCGCGTACTGCCGCGCGTGGTCAGGATCCCGGCTTCGCTGTCAAAGGGCGGCATGGAATTCTGCCTGCTGTCGTCGATCATTCATGCCCACATCTCGGACTTGTTTGCCAACCGCGAAGTGGTGGCGTATTCACAGTTCCGCGTGACGCGCAACAGCGATCTGTGGGTCGATGACGAAGAAGTGAAAAATCTGCGCCAGGCGTTGCAGAG
>JAKFFO010000215.1:0-3950 GCA_036675035.1 Oxalobacteraceae bacterium | reverse complement strand
GGAGCCGTAGCTGCCGAGGTGGTAGCTGCCGGGCGGGATCACCAGCGTGCCGCCGCCGTTGGCCTTCAGGGCCGCATAGGCGCTGTTGAACGCATTGATCAGGGTCGAGCTCGATGCGCCCGGTACGCCGCCGTAGTTGGCCAGCGAGGTAGTGTAGGCCGGGATCGGACGCAATGGCGTATCGTCGGTGACAATGGTCGTGGTTCCGAGTGCGCGCGCGTTTTCGCCGCTCACGCCTTGCGCAGTTTCGGTGGTGGACGACTGGCCACTGGAGCCGCCGCATGCCTGCAGCAGGCCGACGGCACTGGCCGCCAGGCCGCCCAGTAACAGCTTGCGGCGGACGTTGTCCGTTTCCTTATGGTTGATTGCGCTCATAAAAATTTCTCCCTTGGATGAATAAGCATCAAACTGATGCGCGATACGTCCCCTCGCCCGGCTTGCACGGGCTTGGTAGGGACGGAGATAGGTGATGTATTTCCGAACCGATCAGCAGGCCGGCGGTGTCGGAGTCGGTGTTGGAGTCGGAGTCGGAGTCGGAGTCGGAGTCGGCGTTGGGGTTGGCGTCGGGGTTGGCTCGGGTGTCGGCTCAGGTGTCGGCGTCGGAGTCGGTGTCGGAGTCGGAGTCGGAGTCGGAGTCGGAGTCGGCGTCGGATTGTTCGTTAGAACGATTGGAAATGTCAGCGAGAGTGTGCTGGACCGAAGGATCGGAGGGTCAGTCTCGGAAATCAGCGTCATCCCAGCCGGGTTGCCGATGTCATTGCGGCTGATCGTAAACTTCGCGATGCCGTTGTTCACGCTGTAGCTGACTTCCTTGACGATGCGCCATGACCAGTTGCTGCCGCCGCTGCCGGTGTATTGATACAGCAATCCATTCTGCAGCATCCATCCGGAACCGATATTGCCGAACCGGTAACCGGTCGATGCATTCCGGTCCGAATCGATGTGGACGCGAAACCATTTCGGCGTTTGCGTATAAGGAATGGTGAAATAGATGTTGGTTGAGTCGGCCGTTACCTTGGTGGCGCTGGGCGCGGCGATTGTGTCTGTTACCGGGGCGAGCAGGAATCCGACAGAAATCAGGGCGGCGGCCGAACCGCGATAGGTGACAGGACCGAGCATGTCGGATAACGAATGCATGATGATGGATACTCCCTGAAAGTAAATGTGAACATGGCCTGCTCCTTTCCCGAATCTCGACGCACGCGCGCAGCATGGTCCTGTTCCATAAAGCTTTCTATGAACGCTTTGCAATGAAAACAATGGATGCGAGAGCAAAAGTAGAAGCGGTCAACACTTGAGAGCTTTCTGTAGCGAAAGAGTTCCGTACGGCAATTAAAAATTTGAATAAAAATTTCCAGCGGGATATGTGCGGTGTTCGAAAAGAACGCGGTTTGCAGTTAGTTACCGGTCCTTGATTCGCCTTTTGTACATGCTGTCGTTCAACGAATGACGCACGCATGGAAACGAATGAGCGCGAGATCCGACAAACTTTTATCGATCGACGAATTCGTCGCCGCATGTGGCGACGCAAATGAATGATGCGCACCAAACAGAACGCCGCGATCTCGGCATACCAGAAAATATACTGGGTTCCGACATAGATGGCGTATATGCAAACCAGGCGCGGCCTGCGATGTCATTTATCTTTCGCAAAGATGTTATGTGCACAATCAACGAGCGCAGAATCCCTCATCAATACATTTTTTGATAACTTCGGAAACGTGCTGAATACGCCAACAAGCGTCATTCCTCCGTCACGACTCCGGACTCTGCAGAAGCTGCAGCGGCGTATATCAGCAAGCGTCAGCAAGCGAAAGCGGGCGAAGGCGAATTTTGTGGAGAGCATGATTGCCTGCCGCTCGCTCCGGCGTTTCAGAATGGACGTCGCCTGGCAAGCCATTTCCCGCCGCATCTGAAATTTGAATTAACTTTTAGAAAATCCGGTATATAATTTTGAACGGTCGTGCTATTTAGTCGCGATAGCAATAATATTTGGAGATTTCATGGATTTGAATTACTCGGCGGAAGACCTGGCGTTTCGCGATACCGTTCGCGCCTATCTGGAAGTAAACCTTCCGAAAGACCTGCAAAAGAAGGTACGCAACCATATTCGTTTATCAAGAGAAGACATCGTCCGCTGGCACAAGATAGTGGCCAAGCAGGGATGGGTCGGCACCGGCTGGCCGGTTGAATACGGCGGCACCGGATGGACGGCGGTACAGCGCCATATCTGGGAAGAGGAATGCGCCAACGCGGGGACTCCACCGATTCTGCCGTTCGGCGTCAATATGGTGGCGCCCGTCATCATGGCATTCGGAAATGAGGCGCAGAAGCGCTACTATCTGCCGCGCATTCTGAATTGCGACGACTGGTGGTGTCAGGGTTATTCGGAGCCTGGCGCAGGTTCCGATCTCGCGTCGCTGAAGACGCGCGCGGAACGCCAGGGCGATCATTACATCGTCAATGGCCAGAAAACCTGGACAACGCTGGGCCAGCATGCCGACATGATCTTTTGTCTGGTGCGCACCGACGCTGCCGCCGCACGCAAGCAGGAAGGCATTTCCTTTCTTCTGATCGACATGAAGACACCAGGCATCACGGTACGTCCGATCATCATGCTCGACGAAGAGCATGAAGTTAACGAGGTGTTTTTCGACAACGTCAAAGTACCGGTCGAAAACCTGATCGGCGAAGAAAACAAGGGCTGGACTTACGCCAAGTATCTGCTCGGCCACGAGCGCACCAATATCGCCGCAGTCGGCAGGGCCAAGCGGGAACTGCGATTCCTGAAACGCATCGCGAACAAGCAGGAGAAAAATGGCAAGCCCTTGCTGGATGATGCGGTATTCGCAAGCAAAGTCGCCAATGTTGAAATCGAACTGATGGCGCTCGAAGTCACCGTGCTTCGCGTTATTTCACAGGAAGGCGCAAAGCGCGGACCCGGGCCTGAAGCTTCGATGCTGAAGATAAAAGGCACCGAAATCCAGCAGGCATTGACCGAGTTGATGGTGGAAGCCATCGGACCGTACGCGGTGCCGTTCGATACCGCCTACCTGGAAGGCGAAGCGGAGCACAGCGTAACGCAAGACGATGATGCCGCGCCGCTCGCCGGATACTATTTCAACTTCCGCAAGACTTCGATCTACGGCGGTAGCAACGAGATTCAAAAAAATATCATCAGCCAGATGATTCTGGGTCTGTGAGGAGAGCAGGATGAACTTCAATTTTACGCAGGAACAGCAGCAGTTTTCGGACGCGTTGCGTCGTTGGGTCGAGAAGGATTACACATTCGAGCATCGCAACAAGATCGTGTATTCGGAAAAAGGTGTTTCCGATGATGCGTGGGCAACGCTGGTGGAACTCGGCATGACTGCACTGCCGATTCCTGAAGAGCAGGGCGGTTTCAACGGATCGGCTGTCGATATGTTCGTGGTGATGCAGGAACTGGGACGCGGCATTGTGGTGGAGCCGTATTTTGCGACGGTGCTCGGTGCCGAATTCCTGAAACTTGCAGGCAAGCAGGAAGCCTTGCTTGAAAAAGTGGCAGCCGGTGAAACAAAGCTGGCTTGCGCATTGTCGGAAAAGCAGTCACGCCACGAGTTATTCAATATTGCGACGACTTGCAAATCCAGTGACGGCGGATACCTTATCAATGGCGTAAAAACCGTTGTGCTGCATGGCGCCCAGGCGGATCAGCTGATTGTTTCCGCGCGCAGCAGCGGCAATCAGCGCGATACGGACGGTATTTCACTATTTGTGCTGCCTGCCGATACGGCCGGAATAGCACGCCGTGATTACCGTACGATCGACGGCCAGCGCGCAGCAGATATCAGCTTCAAGGATGTAAAGGTCTCTGCTTCTGCACTACTGGGTAGCGCCGGCGCCGGCTGGGAAATCCTCGACGCGGCGGCAGACTATGGCACGGCATTATTGTGTGCCGAAGCGGTCGG
>JAKFFO010000108.1:0-21892 GCA_036675035.1 Oxalobacteraceae bacterium | reverse complement strand
GCCCGATTTTGCCGGACAGTGGGCCAGCGGCGGTCCGGCCGGCACGATCGAGCCGTTCACGACGATGGGCCCGTTCTGGATTCCAACCATCAACACCGCGTTGCTGTTGACTTCGGGTGTGACGCTGACGATTTCGCATCATGCATTACGTGCCGGTCATCGCACCCAAACGGCAATCTGGTTGTTCGCAACCATCCTGCTCGGTGCGATTTTCATGGGCTTCCAGGCGTATGAGTACATGCATGCCTATAGCGACCTGAATCTCAAACTGACGTCCGGAATCTACGGTTCGACTTTTTACATGCTGACCGGCTTCCACGGATTCCATGTGACGATGGGCGCGATCATGCTGTCGGTCGTGCTGTACCGCGTAATGAAGGGGCATTTCACTCCCGATCACCATTTTGCGTTCGAAGGCGCAGCATGGTACTGGCACTTCGTTGACGTGGTATGGCTCGGTCTCTATGTTGTTGTGTACTGGCTGTAAGGCGCACCGGAATCGATAGCAACAAAAAAGCCGCACCAAGTTGCGGCTTTTTTGCTTGATTCGTCTGCCTGTGATCAATTAGCGAATCCCGGTCGGTTCGATCCATCCCAGCTGGTGTGCGACCAGTATCAGCACAAACAAAAGAATCGAGAAGCCGACCCGGAACGCGAGCGCTTTTACGGTACGATTGCTTTTTCCTTTGTCGCGCATTAAAAAAACCAGTGCAGAGCCAAGGCTGGCAAGGATCATGATAAATGCGATGGCGACGAAGATTTTCATGGTCGGGGTACGAGCTGATTCATTTTCCGAATCCGAGTGCGACGAATAAATGTAATTGGTGAAACGACATTGTAATGCGAATCACATTCCGGTTCAGGTCGATCCCGTTTATCGCCGCGATCATCGTCATTGCAATCGGCGTCTTGTTGGGTAACTGGCAAATGCGGCGCGCTGCGCAGAAAGAGGCAATTGAGAATAAATTGTCCGTACGCGCTGATGCGCCTCCAATCGAATTGGGCATCACGCCGATAGACGTTGATAACGTCGAATATCGACGTTTGATTGTCACAGGGGAATTTGTGCGCGATTGGCCGGTCTATCTTGAGAACCGGCCGTATAACGGCATCTCTGGCTTTCATGTGCTGATGCCGCTGAGGTTGGCCGGGTCGAATCGCCATGTGCTTGTGGCGCGTGGCTGGCTGCCGCGCGATCCTGCAAATCGGCTGCAAATACCGCCGATCGATACACCACAAGGCAAGGTCCGGATAGAAGGCGTGGCACGAAGCAATCCGGGTCAGCTTTTGCAACTCGGGGAACCTGCTGATTTACGGCCTGGTGCAATCATGCAAAACCTTTCCGTCGACGAGTTTGCAAAAGCAAGCGGCCTGGCGATGCATGGTTTCATCATCGAGCAACTCAGCGACACAAGCGATGGACTGATTCGTGACTGGCCGCGCCCTTCGTCAGGAATCGACAAGCATCTCGGCTATGCATTTCAATGGTATGCATTGGCTGCAATGACATTCATTTTTTTTGTAGTGACAGGAATTCGACGTGGAACAAGATAAGAAGCAACAAAGCAAAGGACGCTGGAAATTGTTTGCGGTGATCGCCGTGTGCGCGGCGCCGTTGGTTTTATCGTATCTCACCTATTACGTGATCAAGCCGCAAGGACGTACCAACTACGGCACTATTCTGGACCCGCGGGTTCATCCTATGCCGGATCTCGGCGCCACGACACTGGATGGCGCACCGACATCACTGAACGCGTACAAAGGCAAATGGATCATGTTGCAGGTCAATGATGCCGATTGCGGCGTTGCTTGTAAAAAGAAGCTTTACGACATGCGTCAACTGCGCCTGACCCAAGGCAAGAACATGGACCGCGTGGAAAGGATCTGGCTCATCACCGACAATGAACCGCTGGAGACGTTCGTAATGCGGGAATACGACGGTACCCGCCTGATCCGCGCGAAACCGGACCTGGTCCGCTCATGGCTGCCGGTCGAACCCGGAGCAACCGTAGCAGATCACATTTACATGATTGATCCGCTTGGCAATCTGATGATGCGGTTTCCAAAAAATGCCGACGCCAACAAGATCAAGAAAGATCTGTCGAAGTTGCTGAGAGCATCCAGCATCGGATGAGGTCAGGGCGGCCATGTTAATTCAACTTGCCATCACCGGCCTGCTGGCAGCATTGTTGCCGCTGGCAGTCGTTTGGGTGTCGCGAGACGCCAATAAGTATCGCAAGCTGGTGTGGATCACGGTGTTCCTCACTTTCGACCTGATCATGTTCGGCGCGTTTACCCGGTTGACCGACTCGGGGCTCGGCTGCCCCGACTGGCCGGGATGTTATGGATATGCCAATCCGCTGCAAGCGCACGCGGACATCAGCGCCGCCGAAGCTGCGATGCCATCCGGGCCGGTCACGGTGGTGAAAGCCTGGATCGAAATGATTCATCGCTATCTGGCGATGGCAGTCGGCGTGCTGATCATTGCGATCATGGTCATTGCGTGGCGCCGCTGGCTGCAGACCAAGCGTGAAGACCCGAAGTCTTCACCAGTGCTGCCGACCATATTGCTTGGCTTCGTCTGTCTGGTCGGTGCGTTCGGCGCATGGACCGTGACGATGAAACTGCAACCGATCATCGTCACGATCCACCTTATGCTGGGGATGACATTGCTGGGGTTGTTGGCATGGCTCGGGGCGCGCCAAAGCGAGCATGCACCGGTTACGCCGTCAGCAGGTGCATTGCGTACACCCGCGGCTTTTGCAATGATGCTGTTGGCAATTCAAATCGCGTTGGGAGGATGGGTAAGCACCAACTATGCGGTACTCGCATGCACCGATTTCCCGTTGTGCCAAGGCGCCGTGATTCCGCAAATGGATTTTGCCAACGGCTTCACGTTGTGGCGTCACCTGGGCAAAACTGCTGACGGTGCTTATTTGCCGTTTTCGGCACTGACCGCGATTCACTGGACGCATCGCAATTTTGCATTCATTGTGGTCTTCGTTATTGCCTGGGCCGGGCACCGGGCGCTCAAAGTAGAAGGTCTGCAACACATCGGCCGATGGCTGCTGATCGTCGTCGGTGTACAGTTCGCAACCGGCATATCCACGATATTTCTTGATTGGCCACTGGTGCTGGCGGTCGTGCACAACGGAGGCGCGGCGCTCCTTGTATTATTGCTGACCATGTTAAACTACAAGGCTCGCATCGCGAACCAAAGCGCATTGAATCGAGCTATTACGCGGCTATCGTCCGCATGACATTCCTGGCATGAATACTTTGACCGCTCGACCCAATCGCATCGCCCAATACTGGGCTCTGACCAAGCCTCGTGTGACCCAACTGGCAGTGTTTTGTGCAGTGATCGGCATGTTCTTGGCTACACCGGATCTGCCGGACTGGAAGATCGTGCTGGCTGCGACAGTCGGAATCTGGTTGCTGGCTGGTGCTGCGTTCGCCATCAATTGCCTGGTCGAACGTGAAATCGATTCGCGCATGGCCCGCACCGCACGGCGACCGATGGCGCGCGGCGAAATTACCGTTACGCAAACGCTGGTATTTTCCGGTGTAATCGGCGGCGTCGGCATGTGGATTCTTTACAATTTCGTTAATCCGCTGACGATGTGGCTGACATTCGCGACTTTTGTCGGCTATGCAGTCATTTATACAATCATCCTCAAACCTGCAACACCTCAGAATATCGTAATCGGCGGCTTGTCCGGCGCGATGCCGCCGGCATTGGGTTGGGCCGCCATCGCCAACGATGTGCCGATGCAGGCCTGGATACTGGTGTTGATCATCTTCATCTGGACACCGCCGCATTTTTGGGCACTTGCATTGTATCGGCGGGACGACTATGCGAAGTCAGGCTTGCCGATGTTGCCGGTTACGCACGGTTCAAAGTTCACCCAGTTCCATATCTGGCTTTATACAATCGCACTTGTAGCAACCACGACGCTGCCGTTTACCGTGCAAATGAGTGGTCTTTTCTATCTGATCAGCGCACTTCTGCTGGGCGCAGTGTTCCTTTGGTACGCATGGCAGATCTACCGCCATTACACGGATCAGATCGCACGCAAGACATTCGCCTACTCGATCATCTATCTGTCATTGCTGTTTGCGGCCCTGCTGATTGATCACTACCTGAAAATCTGACCTATGCGTTGCTTGCAAATATTTGTATTCCTGACATCGATTTTTACACTCGCCGCGTGCGGCGACCGGCAAGGCACGGGCGGCAATCAGATGATGCTGTCGCCCACCAACACGTCGTTCAAGAACACCGATGTCACCGGCCTTGGATATGCAAAAGATTTTACGTTGACCGACCATAACGGCAAGCAGCGCACGCTGGCCGATTTCAAGGGAAAGGCGGTAGTCGTTTTTTTCGGATTCACGCATTGTCCGGATGTCTGTCCGACGACCATGGCCGAGATGTCGAGCGTAATGAAGGCACTTGGACCGCAGGCGGACCGCGTTCAGGTGTTGTTCATAACAGTCGATCCTGAACGGGACACGCCGGAATTACTTGCCAAATATGTGCCTTCGTTCGATCCGCGTTTCCTGGGACTGACCGGCGACAAGGCTGCGATCGAAACGGTGGCAAAGGAGTTCAGGGTGTTCTATCAGAAATCGCCCGGCAAGGAGCCGGGCAGCTATTCGATGGATCATACTGCGGGAAGCTATGTGTTTGATCCGCAAGGACGCATCCGGCTCTTTGTGCGACACGGTCAAGGCGTCGAACCGCTTGTTCACGATATCGGTATATTGTTGTCAGGCGCTTAGCCGGACACGAACAACCTGGAGTAAAAAAAGCGCCCGGAATCGGGCGCTTTTTTTGTGGCGGAAAAGTGTCTGCTTATCGAGTGCTCAAGAGATCAGACAAAGCTGCTCAACGTACCTTTCATTTTCTTCAGCGCAACCGACTCGATTTGCCGGATACGCTCGGCCGACACGCCGAACTCGTCTGCGAGATCATGCAATGTGGCACCGGAGCCATCGTCGTTCGCGAGCCAGCGTGCTTCCACGATACGGCGCGAACGCGAATCCAGCTTGCCGAGCGCGCTTTCCAAACCTTCGGACTGCAGCCGGTCGTACTGTTTCGCTTCCAGAACCTTGGTCGGTTCATTCATATCCGAGGACAGATAGGCGATCGGCGCAAACTTGTCGTCATCGTCATCGGTAGGCGCTTCCATTGCCACGTCGCGGCCGGACAAACGCATTTCCATCTCGATCACTTCTTCGCGTTTGACATTGAGCGTTTTTGCCAGGTCATCGACCTGGGACGGCGTCATCGAATCCAGGCCTTCCTTATGACTGCGCAGGTTAAAGAACAGCTTGCGCTGTGCCTTGGTCGTGGCGACCTTTACCAAACGCCAGTTTTTCAGAATGTACTCATGCATTTCCGCCTTGATCCAATGCATCGCATACGACACCAGCCGCACGCCCTGATCGGGGTCGAAACGCTTGACCGCCTTCATCAAGCCAATATTGCCTTCCTGAATCAAATCCGCATGCGGCAAACCGTAGCCAAGATACCCGCGTGCGATCGATACGACCAACCGCAAATGCGACAGCACCAGGGACTGCGCAGCAGCCAGGTCGTTATTGTCCCGCAGCCGCTTGGCCAGCGAAATTTCTTCTTCGTGTGTCAGCATCGGAATCCGGTTGACCGCAGAAATATAAGCGTCGATGTTTCCCAGATTGCCGGAAAAACCAAGCGTCAATGCATTTTGGCCCGATGGGACCAATGCAGCCGATGCAGATGAGGTTTTCATGTTTTCTCCTTGCTTCCTAAATGTAGGAAATGATCAGGCAAATTCAGCCAAATCACCGTAGCCGTCATATTAGCACTGTGAAGGAGAGAGTGCTAATCGCCATTTATGAAACTTGGGATAGCAAAAATGCTATTGGCGCCGCTTGTTTTATTGCTTCCGAACGCTTCAACTTTAGAACAAATCGGACCCAAAAAGTTGCGTTTCCTCAAATCATCTTCTGTCGCCGACATTCATCCGCCCCGCTTTAGCTCAGGTCGAATCCGAGTAATTGCAAAACGCTAAGTGTCGTGAGCTTGCAAAACTTAGAAAAAGATTTCACTGAAAGCAATTATTACAACACTACTAACAAAAGCGAAGCGGTACAATCCGTTAAAATATCAAATTAGCAACAATGTCCCCAGAAAGACATACTGCTCAGCAGCATGTAAAACCAGTTGCCAAATGTTCTCGAAGCGGTACGTGCGCTCCATATTCTGGCCAGCATTCAAGCACCGCTTGTTATGAGCAAAAGTCTATATCTCGTAGTTTTAGCGTCAAAGGAAAAGCCGTGTACGACCATAGTAAACAACCGTTCACGGTAAGGTGTGCTCCGAGCCGACTGCTTCTTGGTATTACCGGTCCAGTGCCGTCACTAGTTGGCACAATCTTCATGGCGGTGATGTTCACGTATTTGCAACTCACTTCCATTCACGCATACGCGCAATCAGATCCCGGAACGTCCCTCCTGACTACCTCGGTCGATAAAACGACTGAAGAGGGTTTGCGGCGGCAAGAAGAACGGCAACGTGAACTGCAACTTCAACTGGAAACCCGTTCCGACGTTCTGGCTCCAAAGGAAAAGCCAGTCGTCGACAATGCATTACCAGTTGAAACGCCGTGTTTTACGATTCATGAATTCGAGCTTACGGGGGTCGACTCCGGCCGATTTAACTGGCTGCACGAAGTAATGCTTCCTTTTGCCGGTCGTTGCATAGGCGTTACCGGACTGCGCCATATTGCGGAAGTCCTCGACGCGAGCTTGATCGAAACCGGATACGCCACGACAAGGGTTTCACTGCCCGAGCAAAATCTCAGCTCGGGGAAAATCGTTTTTCGAATACATGTCGGACGTGTAGCGGAAATACGGATGGAGCATGCACGCCAACATCCAAATGATACCAAGCCGGCAGCCGATAATGCATGGGGAACCTGGTGGAATGCCTTTCCGGTCGGCGCGGGAGACATTCTTAACATCCGCGACCTGGAGCAGGGCGTTGAACAGATGCAGCGATTGCCAAGTCAATCGGTCGGTACCAAGGTAGAACCCGGCACGGAGCCGGACACCAGCGTGGTCGTAATACAGCGTCACAGCGGAAATTTTCGCGACCGATTGCATGGCGGCGTGACGATCGACAATTCTGGAAATCGATCGCTCGGTCGCACCCAATTGTCTGGATATGCGACTCTGGACAACCCATTGGGGCTGAACGATATATTAAGTTTTAGCGCCAACACCAACGCGGAAAGCCCAGGCGACGATCATCGCAGCCAGAGTATTGCGGCCAGTTACAGCATTCCATTTGGCTATACCACCGCCACTTTCTCTAAAACCTACAGCCGCTTTGCGCAGATCGTGCAAGGAACAACAGCACGATTTTTATCAAGCGGCAAAAGCAGCAGCGATGAATTCCGGTTGCACCATACTGCGCTGCGTACTGCTTCCTCCAAATTTGGCCTCTACGCCGCTCTGTCGTCGCGCCGGGCAAATAGCTTCCTGGATGACGTTGAACTCATCGTGCAGCGCCGGCGCACGACCAATATAGAAACCGGAGTGACGTTCCGTCACCTCATCGGCGACGCAAGTGTCGATCTTGAGCTGGGCTATCGGCGAGGCATGTCCTGGCGTAGCGCACAGGCCGATTTTCCGGCTGATGTGGCGAACGGCTTGACCCTACGTCCCAAGATATGGACGCTTTCAGCCAGCTACGGCCAGCCGTTCAAGCTCGGGAGCCAATCTTTTTACTACAGCGCCATATTCCGCGGACAACGCACCGGCAACACGACGCTGTCAGTCGACCAGATCGCCATCGGCGGGCGATATAGCGTACGTGGCTTCGATGGAGATGCCGTTCTGCTCGCGGAAAACGGGTTCTACCTGAGGAACGATGTATTCACACCGATAAAACTGGCTGACGGTATCGATAGCCAGGCTTATGTCGGCATTGATATGGGACGGGTTTCAGGCCCAAGTGCAATCAACCTGGTAGGCAACAAGCTGGCCGGAGCAGTTATTGGTCTGCGCAGTAAGTGGAACGCACTCCAGCTTGATGTCGCAATTGCGACGCCGTTGTACAAACCGGGCGGATTCCGAACACGTCACATCAATCCTTATGTAGCCCTGACGTACGCGTTCTAAAAAACGTGTCGGTCACATCAGAAAAGAAAGTTCAGCAGGTAGAAGGAGGCACACAAATGAAAAAGCGACTAAAAAATCCAGCGGATCAGCAAACCTCGTTTAAGTCACAGAAGCCGCGTGGTCCCGAACACCCGCTTGCATCGCACCGGGAGCCGGTCGTTTACGCCGAAAGATCCGCCCGCCCGTGGGTTAGAAGAGTCGCCAGAATTATTACGTCGATCGTTGTATTGGAACACGCTTTGGTCGCATTACCTGCGTACGCACAAAGTGCTTCGGCAAATTTATCAACTACACCAAGCGCAAGCGCGCCTGCAGGTCAGCGCCCGATCATGGATGCCGCCAACAATGGCGTGCCGATCGTATTGATTGCGCCGCCATCCGCAGGCGGCGTCAGCCGCAACCAGTACGAGCAATTCAACGTCAATCAGAACGGCCTGATACTGAATAACAGCAGCGGCAATGCACAAACGCAGCTCGGCGGATGGGTTGCCGGTAATCCGCAATTAGGCGTCACGCCGGCACGGATTATCCTCAATGAGGTCGTGTCCGCGAATCCGTCGCACCTGCGAGGCACTATCGAAGTTGCCGGTCACCGTGCGGGTATTGTCGTCGCCAATCCGAACGGCATCACCTGTAACGGCTGTGGCTTTTTGAACGCCGATCGCGCGAGCCTTACTACCGGCATGCCGCAATTTGGAGCAGATGGTGCGCTTAGCAAGTTTGATGTGCGCCAGGGTCAATTGACTGTTGGCAGGCTCGGCCTCAATGCAAGCAATCTGGAACAACTTGACTTGATAGCGCGCGGCCTGGTTATTGAAGGTGAAATTTGGGCCAAGAATCTGAATGTGGTCGCCGGCGCAAATCAAGTGCTATACGGAACTTTGCAGGCGGCGGCACAAGGTGGCAACGGCGCCGCGCCCGGATTTGCAATCGATATCAAAGACGTTGGCGGCATGTATGCCAATCAAATCTACATGGTGGCGACCGAACAAGGATTGGGCGTCAACAGCACCGGTCGTATGGCCGCATTGCAAGGAAACCTGGTGCTGTCGTCCAACGGCGACTTGACGCTTAAAGATACGTATGCCAAACAAAGCGTCCAGCTAACCAACGCTGGAAATACGATCCTAAGCGGTCAAACACAGAGCGGGGGGTCCATCAATGCCACGGTTGGTGGCACGCTCGACAATCGCGGTGCAATCGATACTCAAGGCAGATTGACGGTGGCTGCTGGCGGTATCAACAACTCGGGTTCAGTCGCACAGCGTAACGGCGAGGGTGCAGCGCTCTCCAGTGCCGGGCAATTTAGTAACAGCGGAGCGTTGTTCAGCACCGGCGAGCTCGACGTAACCGCCGGCAGTATATTCGATACTGGCGGCCAGCTCGCCTCCGCTGCGGACATTCGTCTACAGGCCGCGCAGATCAGCTTGACTAATACGGACGTGGTAACCGATGGCAGTACACGCATCACCGCGTCAGCGGGAATTTCTGCGCAGAGCGTAGATATCCGAGCCGCGACCGACATCGTCGCCGTATCTGATTCCGCTTTCTCTAATACTGCAAGTACCTGGCAGGCTTCCAACGACATTTCACTAACGGCCGCATCCATAAGTAACTTAAACAGCTCCTTGCTGGCGAACGGTCGGATCGATGTCAACGCTGCCAGCCTGGACAACACGAACGGCATAATCATTGCCGGCACCAATGCCGATGTACGCCTGGATACAGGGTTGCTAGACAACACACGCGGCCGAATAACCGGCACGCAAGAGCTGGCCCTGCAATCCGGAGAAATCCGCAATGTGCATGGTGTACTTGCGAGCGGCGCGAATCTTGCGCTCGATACGCAAAGCCGCGAGCTGGACAATACCCGCGGTCAAATTGTATCGGTCGGAGATTTGCGCATCGACAGTGCCCGCTTCGGTAACGATGGTGGCACGGCGGCATCGATCGACGGTGCGCTCATCGTCGACACTCACGGCAGCGAACTGTCGAGCAAGGCCGGCAAGCTGCAAGCACAAGGCGACGTCGCGCTGGCAACCGCAAACTTCGACAACCGTGCGGGGTTGGTATCCGGTTCAAATATCTCCGCACATACCGGCAGCGTAGACAACAATACCGGCCAAGTAATCGCGGCCGGCAATCTGGCCCTGACCAGTCAGGCGCTGAACAATCATGCGGGCTTGCTGCAGGCAGTTGGCAATACGACCGTCGATAGCCGGGGTCAGGCGCTCGTCAATACCCAAAGCGGCGCGGCCGGCGGCATCATCGCGGGTGGCACGCTCGCGATTCAGGCGGGCAGCCTTGACAATAAGGCCGGCTATGTAGCCAGCAACGGCAATCAGGCCTTGGCCGTCACCAGCGACTTCGACAACAGCGCTGCAGGTGGTCAGGCCGGACAGATCGTGTCCAACGCTAATACCAGCATCACTGCTGGCGATTTCCTCAACATAGGTGGCTATGTCGGTACGCTAGGCGACGCATCGATCAATGCCGGGCTGCTCGATAACCGTGCCGGCCATGTTGCGGCAAGTGGCCACGCTACGCTGACCGCTGGCACGCTCAACAACAGCACAGGAAACGGCGTTGGCGGCGCCATTGACGCCGGCACTCTCAGCGTGACGGGAACCACGCTCAATAACGACGGTGGAGCAATGCGCAGCGCCAACGATGCAAGTTACAACGTGGCGTCGTTTTCCAACAGCGTCGGAACCGTCAGTGCAAAAAAAGCATTGTCGATCGCTGCCACCAGCCTTGCGAATACCGACGGCAGCCTGGTTGGCGACACGTCAGTGGCAATTACCACCAGCAGCCGGTCGCCGGGCGGCACGATCGCATCTGCCAACGATGTGACGCTCACTGTCAACGGCGACTATAGCAACAGCGGTCTGCTGTCCGCGCAACACAATCTGACGGTCAATGCAATCAATATTTCCAATAGCGGTACGCTGAAGGCAGGCGACACGCTCACCGCGAATACAGGCGACCTTGCCAATTCCGGCGAGATCAGCGCCGAGACAACCAACCTCAATGTCACCGGTGCACTGACCAATACGACCACAGGGCTGATCGATGGATTCAATACCAATATCAATGCTGGCGTTACCAGTAATGCTGGTCGCATCTATGGGGATATGCTGCGCATCAAAGGCAATACCGTCAACAACAACGGAACCGGCACAATTGCTGCACGCAATACGCTCGCGATCGGTGCACAGCTGGTCAATAACACCAACGGCGCACTGATCTATAGCTTGGGGAATATAGCAATTGCCGGCGGTCTCGACGCTGCCGGAAATCCGACCGGGCAAGTGCAGCATTTGCTTAACGCATCGTCCCGCATCGAGGCCGTCGGGAATATCGATATGGCGGTGGCCAATCTGACCAATCGCAATGATGCGCTTAGCACGCGCGTTGCAACCTCGGTCCAGGCGATAAACAAGACTTACATACAACCCGAAGGATCGATCACCAAGTACGACGCCGGCGTTCTTGGATGGGATCCATATTATAAGGAGAACTCCGGCCGTTATGTGTTGCCGAGCACAAGCTATCCGTTTGCCCAGTATGGCGCCATGCGCAAGGTGTTGTCGAACGAGTCCTTCTGTTTTGACTTCGGCGGAGAATTTTCCAATCCCTGCCCAGTGGTACATAACTATCCGGTAGGGCATCCCGCATGGGCTCTGTTCAATGTTTCTCCACCCGACGTTTCTGATTTAGTTGCCCCCACCATGCCGCCGATCGGTCCGCAGAATTATTTCGGCGGCTGTATGGAGTACGATATTTTTTCTGCTGGATTCGTGCAAAGCAGCGCTGGTGCTTGTGGCACTTATTGGCAAGCAATGGCTCTATACCACCAAGCGATTGCGCAGCGTACTGCAGTCGCTGAAAGCCAGTTGGACAGTCGAATCAGCGTTTTTAACAATGACGTCTTGAGCCGCGCATTCGAAGTATGGAACGAGTATTCGATCAGCAGCCGCAGTACGTCGGAAACCGTCATCGACTCGACCAGTCCCGCACAGATCCTCGCCGGAGGAGCGATCAACATCAACGGTACTGGCACCAAGCTCAACGACAATAGCCAGATCGTCGCCGGCGGCGCCATCAATATCGGCGGAACCAGCGTAATCAATCGGGCTGCCGAAGGCACGCGTAGTACGACTGAATCGGGGCAAGTTCGTTTTCGCCGTATCGAACACCATGGCGGCATTGGTGGTAGCAGCTATGAGATCGAGCTACATCCGTGGTCGCCAACCACCGGCGCTCCGGTTGTGCAAACTTTCCAGCTGCCCAGCTATATCTACGCACCTTACGGCGGCAATCAGACGGCAACGCGCAATCTGAGCGCGGCTACCAGCGCGCCATCGACGGCATCAGCGGTTGCGAATCAACCGGCCATCGGACAGAGTCGCAATATAGTCGCGGTGGCGGTCAATGCCAATTTGCCTGGCAGCGGCACGCAAGCACCCGGCGTCATCGTCAGTACACTGCCGCAGTTGACCGTTCCATCGAACAGTCTATTCACACTCAGGCCGCAACCGGACGCACGCTATCTGGTCGAGACCGACCCGCGCTTCACCAACTATCGAACGTTTTTAAGCTCGGATTACATGCTGCAGGCACTGAAGCGCGATCCCGAACGACAGCTCAAGCGCTATGGCGATGGCTTCTACGAACAGCAACTCGTCAACGATCAGATCCTGGCCCTGACCGGCCGGCGTTTCCTGACCGGCTACAGCGACACCCAGGCCGAATACAAGGCGTTGATGGATGCCGGCGTCGCCTACGCGCAGCAATACCAGATCAGCCCTGGCGTCGTTCTCTCATCCGAGCAAATGGCGCTGCTCACCACTGACATCGTATGGCTCACCGAGCAAACAGTCGCCCTTGCTGACGGACAGACGCAGCAGGTGCTGGTGCCGCAAGTGTATCTGCGACGCGCTCGGGATGGAGATTTGCAGCAAAGCGGCTCCCTGATCGCGGGTTCCGAAATCAAGATCACCACCGACACCGATCTGGTTAACAGTGGCACGATTTCCGCCGACAACAGCGCCACCCTACTCGCCGGACACGACCTGCTTAATCAGGGCGGGCGTATCAGTGGACAAAATGTGCTGGCTCGCGCCAACAACGATCTCAAGAATCTTTCAGGCGTGATACAAGGCACCGGCGCCGGCAGCGACCTAACCCTCTCGGCAGGGCGCGACATTGTTTTGCAAACCAGGACGATCGCCACCAGCACCAAGGCCAGCGCGACGACGGCGGCAACGAGCCGCGTTAGCGTAGACCGAATTGCAACCGTCCAGGGCGGCAATGTCCGGCTCGATGCCGGACGCGACTTGGCCGGATATGGAAGCGACGTGCAAGCGCAGAACGATCTGATTGCTGCAGCCGGCCGCGACATCAAGGTCAGCGCAGTTACAGGCAGTTATCAGATCGATGTCCAGCGCGACGGCAATACCAAAGGCCGCACCGGCTATATCAAGGAAGCGTCGACCACTAATCAGCTTGCATCTTTTGCCGCTGGCGAAAATGCCACCTTGCTGGCCAGTGCGGGAAATGTCGATTTGAAAGGCGTCGATATGACTGCCGGAGAAAATGCATCGATCCAGGGAGTAAATGTTACCGTCGTGGCCGTCAAGGACAGGCAGATGATCGACGTACAGAATGTGCGCCGTCGTTCCTACAACCGTGCGATGGTTGATGACGAAGCGCTAGCGGGCGGCAACGTGGTCGCTGGAAATAACCTTACTGTGCGTGCTACCGGGCCGTCGATCAACACCCAGGCCGGTGACGGAGACATCCGGCTGGCCGGTGCCTATCTCAGCGCCAAGGAAGGACAGGCCGCCATCGTTGCCAGCAACAATGTAACGTTGGACACGGTAACAACCGAGCACCGAACCGCCAACGAGAGCTATAGCAAGACAAAAGGCTTTCTGAAAAAGAAAACTTCCGAGCGGTCCAGTTTGACAGCTGGCCAGCTTGCTAACGGCAGTGCTGTTATCGGGAATACCGTTGCAATTCAATCCGGGCAAGACGTAACAATCCGCGGCAGCACCGTTCTTGGCAGTAAAGATGTCGTCATCACCGCGCAAGCGGGCGATGTCGAGGTATTGGCGGGCCAAAACACCAGCACGGAAAGCCACTTCAAGGAGGAGAAACGGTCAGGTCTCTTCGCAAGTAAAGTCGGCATTGGCGTGACCTACGGCAAGAGCGAGAAAAAGAGCAATTTCGACGGTGTGGTTACGACGCAAAGTGAGAGCCGTAGCGTCGTTGGCACAACCGGCGGCAACGTCATCATGACGGCCGGTAAAGATGCGCTCATCAAAGGCAGCGACCTGATTGCCAACAAGGCGAAAGGCGACACGCTAGGTGGAACTGGCCATATCGATATCCTGGCGCAAAACATTGCGATTGAGCCGGGTCAGGACACGACTCGCACCAACTCGACCGCATCAGCCAAGCAGCGCGGCATCACAGTTGCGCTCGTCGGCACCATGGTGGATACCGCGCGCAACCTGGAGGAAGTGCAAAAAAAGGAAGGAAAATTCGCGCGGACCCAAGGCACCATCGATGAGATGGCACACAGTGCTATGACAGCGCCGCAAGTCGCCATCAACTTCGATCGCAGCCAGAGCAGCAGCCAGGTGGCTACCAACGACCTGGTCAACAGCGGCAGCACGTTGGTCGCGGCAGGTGACGTTCGCTTGCGCGCCACCGGCGACGGGACCAAGAACACTGTTGGCAAGGCAGTTAATGGCGACATTGCCATCACCGGGTCGACGATCGACGCCGGCGGCCTGGTTCAGCTTGACGCTCAACGCAACATCACCTTGCAAGCATCAACTGATCAATACCGTCAAAACAGTCAGGCCAGCAGCAAGAGCACGCATTTCAGCACCGCGGTGGCCAGCCCTGGCGATGTCACCCGCGCCATGACGGGTGGCCCCAACAGCAGTGGCGTCGGCCAGTTCCCTTATAGCAAAACCAACATCAGCGACAACGCCGAGAGCGCGGCCAGCGTGCAAAGCGCCACCACAATCAGCGGCAACGACGTGGTGTTGAACAGCCGCAGCGGTGACATTCGTATTGCCGGAAGCGCGATAGATGCAGCACGCGATATCGATATCGTGGCGCACCTGGGCAAGATCGATATCGTCAGCGGTGAAGACCGCCGCATGCACCGCGAGGAACACAAGGCCAAATCCATCGGCGACCTGGGGCAAAAGGGCAGCACCGGCACCAGCAGCACCGTCGGCGTACACAAGGAAAGCAGCACGCTCGATGTGCACGAGACTCAGCAGAACACGATGCGCAGCGGCCTGACGGCCGGGCACAATCTCACGATCGATGCGAACCGAGACATTACCGTGCAAGGCGCTGACCTGCGCGCCGGCCAAGACCTGACGCTGATCGGGCAAAACCTCGATCTCGACCCCGGCCAAGACACCAGCCTGACCAAGCAAACCAGCGCCATGCACCAGGCCGGCGCCACCATCGGCGCCAGCGGCTATGCGGTCGATGCGGTGAAAGCGCTGGAGCAAGCGGCCAAAGCCTACGAGCAAAAAGACGACAAGCGTCTGGCCGCACTCTATGGCGCCAAGGCCGGGCTATTGCTCTACAGCGGCCTGCAAGGCACCGGCGCGCCGCCGATCGACGGAACGGCAACGCCGACGAACGGTGCTGGCGCTGCAATCAAAATTACGGTCAGCGTCGGCAGCAAAAGCGCCAACAGCGATTCCGAAGTCGGCAGCACCGCCAACCAGGGCAGTACGCTCACGGCCGGACAAACCGTCAGCCTGATCGCCACCGGCACCGGCGACCAGGATGCCGACGGCAACGCGCTGGACGGCGACATCAGCGCCCGTGGCAGCCGCATCGCCGGCACCGACGTCGTCCTCGCAGCCGCCCGCGACATCGACTTGCACAGCATGCAGGACACCACCCGGAACCGCAGCGACAACAGTAGCAGCAACTCATCGATCGGCGTCGGCTTCGGTCTGGGCGGCGAACAAAACGGCTTTACGCTGGAACTGGCTGCCGCCAAGGCAAACGGGCGGGCCAATGGCGATTCCGTGACCAACCACAATACCCAGATCGCTGCGACCAACACCGTCGTGCTCGACAGCGGACGCGACACCGTGCTCAAGGGCGCACAGATCAAGGGCGACAGCATCACTGCTCACGTCGGGCGCGACCTGTTGATCGAAAGCCTGCAGGACACCGACAACTATCACAGCCTGCAAAAGAACTCCGGCCTTGCACTGAGCTTATGCATTCCGCCGTTCTGCTACGGCGCCACGGTGTCCGGCACCGTCAGCGCAGGCAAAGGCAAGATCGACAGCGACTACCGATCAGTCACCGAGCAAAGCGGGTTGTATGCCGGCGCCGGCGGCTTCGATATCACCGTCGAGGGCCATACCGACCTCAAAGGCGCGGTCATCGCCAGTGCAGCCGAGGAACGCTTGAACCGGCTCACCACCGGCACGCTCGCCACCAGCGATATCGAGAATAAGGCTGCGTACAAGAGCAGCAACAGTAGCCTCTCCTTCTCTTACACGGGCGGCTACACCAATCGGGATGGGACCTTTACTGCTCCAGGTGAGCAGATCCGCGGCGCGAAGAAAGGCGTCACTGCGCCAGGTACCGCCACACAAACCCTCAGCCGCAATCTGGCCGCCAATGCGGCTGCCAATGCGGTACCCGGACAGCAAGGCGACATCAGCGGCATCACCCGCTCCGCCATCAGCGCCGGCACCATCGTCATCACCGACGAAGCAGGGCAGCAACAGAACACGGGCCAGAGCACAGCCGAAACGCTGGCCAGCCTGAATCGTGATGTCGACACTGCCAACGAATCGATCGGCAAGATCTTCGATCTGAAAGAGATCGAGCGAGAGCAGGAATACCGGAAGGTGCTGTCGGAAATCGCGCAGCAAACTGCACCGCTCGTCTATAAAAAAGTCGGCACCTACTTGGTGGGTCAACCCACCGAAGTCAAGGTCGCAGTGCATGCATTGATCGGCGGCTTGTTGAGCAAGGCGGTCGGCGGCGAGTTTGGTACCGGTGCGGCAGGCGCGGCAGCGGCGACCTTGGCGGTGGAGGCGTTCGGTAAAGAGTTGAGACAGCTCGCGGGTGAAAATGTAAAGGATCAGGAAGCACTGATCATGCTGGTGGGCCTAACGGTCGGGAAAATGGCCTCGGCCGCAGGCGGTGCGGGCAGCACGGCATCGAATGCGGCGGCGATTACCGCCAAGCTGGGAGTGGAGCATAACTACCTGAAGCATCAGGAGGTAGACAAGCTTCTTATTGTCAAGAACCGTGCCCGCACAGCTTGTGCGGCTGACGGTGCAAGCACAGCATGCCAAGCAGCAAAATCTGAAATTGCATACTGGGATAATGTTAGCGCAGAGCGCGACGCAGCCATTCGAAATTGCCGTCAGACGAATGCCTGCGAAAAGGCATTAGCAGAAGTACAGAAAGATCAATATGAGCTTGGTATTGCCATACAAGACTCGAAAGACGTGCGCAGGTTAATGTATGACACGAATGCGTCACAAGACTATAAGAACGCTCTAACCGAGCGAGAGCAGTTATTGATTGACCAAATCAGCGGTTATGAGCACAGCATCAATAGCGTAGCGGGGGCCAGTTACCAGGTGCTTTTTGCAAATGCACGTGCTGAGTATATGGCGCGCAATCCCGATGCGGGACTGACTGACTTCAACGAAGTTTATGGGTACAATCAAACAGGACTGTCGGCCGCAGGAATTGCGGCGACTGGTCGTGGACGTGCAACGCAAGCACCAGCGCAAAGAGGGGCAAATACAGCAGGCCGAAATCTTGCGGAGGTCTGGAATCTGAGCCCAACTGCCCGTGGTACCGCCATCGAATCACATCTTGCTCGGACCGAATACAAGGAATGGTTTAACGTCGGGCAGCTTAACAACGGCAAATTCCCGCTGATTGATTTTCAAAATGGTAATGCGCTTGTCAGCGTTAAGTCAGTTGATACAACAGGATCGACTTGGCTTGGCCGGATGCAGGATCATATCTATGACCTTGGTGCGAATGGTGCGACGGTTAACGGCAACTCGGCCAAGATGATTCTTGATTTACGGGTACAGCCAGGCGGGGCGGCCTCTGCGCAACCATTGATTCAATACGGCGCCAAAAATAATGTGACTGTAATCATTAAGGAATTCAAATGAGCGAACGCAGACGAGAAAAGCTAAGCATAGTCTTCCAACTAGATTGCGAACGCGACGCTGAAGAAATTCCGATTGGCGCAAACAGGTTGGGCCGATTTGTGGCGGTAGGTGGCATCAATGATATTCAAGCATTGCAGATGATTGTTAGCATCATGCAGCAATTTGGCATGGCAATGGAATTCAACGACCAAGTGAAAAAAATTACGGTCGATTCGTATTTGAAGCAAGTTGAGCAGCAGGGAAAATGGAGCAGGGCTATAGAAGCAGGAGGGTTGTCCTTTCGCTTTGGACGTGTGCCTGCTCTCAAACACGGCTTTATTTCCATTGAGGAGGTAAATGCAGGTTCGGCAGTATCTTGGGTGGATTGGGTCAAGCCATTTCTAGTAGAAGACAGCTTTGTTCAAGCATGGGTATCTGACGTTGAGTACGATTATTGGCAGAATGCGAAAGACCCGTTTGAATATGAGGCAGCGGGCCGCAGTTATACGCACTTGCCGACGAAATCGAATGGTTTGCCTCCGCCGCTCGAACAGATAGAAATTGACACATCCAACAACCCGGGCCGATGGTCTTTGCAATTAGGTTACGTAGATGCAGTCGGTTCAGTAATGTGGTTAGGTAAGTCATTCTGGCAAAGTGTCGGTGAAAATCGCAAAGGCGCTTTGCTTTCCGCCAGCTGGGTTGATGTGCACCCCATAGCGAATGGAGTTATTCAAGTGGTCGCTTCTGAACACTGCTTTTGCGATAAATCCACCGAAGTTACACAGAACAGCCTTAGAGCTATTTTGTACGGTTGAACAATTGATGCTGCAATCGATTTGAATTCCTCAACTATTCTTTTGGTAAAACAAAAAAAGCCGCTCTTAACCCCGGCAGTTGCGTGGGGTGCGAGAGTGGCTTTTTTGTTAGCTGCCAAAAGAAGGGCCGCGATTGCGGCCCTTCTTTCATCTGTGCGCGGTAGTGTGTGGCTTGCGCTTCGTGCTGGTCTCCTTGGCTGGTGCCGGTGCTGGCGCACTGCCTGCCCACCGTCGCGCCTGGTACTTCAGGATCATGCCGTCGATCAGCTCGCGTATATATATATGGGGTCAGACATCTATGATACTCTCGCGACATGGCCCGTCTTCCTCGTTACTTTGTCAAAGGTGTTCCGCTACATATCATCCTGCGAGGCAACAATCGCGAACCGATCTTCGCCAACGATGAAGATTGTCAGTTCTTCAAAGAGTCGCTGTTCGACGCGGCCACGCGCCACGATGTGTCCATCCATGCGTATGTGTTCATGACCAACCATATCCATTTGCTGGCGTCGCCAGGAACCGAAGACAGCATACCCAAGACCCTGCAAAGCGTGGGACGGCGCTATGTGCAGTATTTCAACTTCCGATACCAGCGCACCGGTACGTTATGGGAAGGGCGTTACCGCGCTACCGTGGTTGATGTGGAACGTTATCTATTCGAATGCATGCGCTATATCGAACTCAATCCGGTGCGCGCCGGTATGGTGGCAAATCCAGGCGACTATGCCTGGTCGAGTTATCAAGCCAATGCGCACGGCAAGGACGACGCGTTGGTTGCAGCGCACTCGTTGTACCGGCGTCTGGCAGGGCAGGAACGGGAGCGGCTAGCCGCTTATCGGGCGCTGTTCAAGACCGCGATGGATCAGGAAGTGATGGATACAATCCGGGATTGCACCAATAAAGGATGGGCATTGGGCGGTGGACGGTTTCAAGCAAAGATCGAGCGCTTGGCGGAGCGGCGCACCATGCCGCTGCCGAGGGGAAGGCCGAAGAAAGAGGTAAGTTAGTCGAGTCTGACCCCATATATAAGTCCAGTTAAGGCCACTTTCTCGATCTTTGATAAAGAGAAAATGATTAATGTCATTGAACGCCCCGGCATATACAAACGTTGGGGAAAAGTAGAAACTACTCTAACTCGGCATGCCGAACTCATCCCTCGTTTCTATAGCGAGTTACTAAAGCTAAAAGAATTCAGCTTAACCGGGGTTTTAGAAGGGCGTCATCCGGTTACGGGTCAAGCCCTGGATAAACCCTATACTGCTCAATACAATTTCGCACATAGTTTGAAATTGGCTGCGCGCTTGCATTTTATGGAAGGCGAGTTTGAGAGCATCAAAACGAATTATGTGTCAGATCACTTTAAAAAGGCAGTTCCCTACTTTTATTTAAGTTTGATATGTGATCTTAAAAGCCATTTCATGTTTGAGACGAAATTCCCAGAAAGAAAGCTCCGGCAGCTTTCACCTCAAGATTTCTCGGAAGCGGCTTTTGCGTTTAGCTTAGGAATACGATGGGCAGGAGAAAAAATAGCTGAAATGTATTTAGTAGCATTGCGTAAGGACTATTGTTTTAACATCGATAAATATCCCATTTTCCACTTCATCCTTCGTCTTTATTGCGACTGGCAGGGCAAAGATTATCCATTAACGAGTTATCCAACAAACCCGATCATGGAAGGATTGCTAGTTGAATGGCGTACGAGCGATATGGCGCGTATTACTGGTTGGCTGCTGGCCGCTTGCGATCATCACACGCATCGAGCTCGGGCAAACAACAATCGCGAGCTTTTTGAATTCAATAGTGGGTGGGATTTTTATCCCATTGAAATTTTAATGGTGCTGCGCTTACGTCAATATCTCGGCCTTCCCAACCCCGAACTCGATCATCCGTTGATGAAATTCCCATGGAGTGTATTAGAGCCTGAAATGCCAGCACAGCCAGACGAATTGCTACATGCCATACTCATGCGCGCCAAAGAAGACGAGGGATTCGACCCGGAAGCGCTTTACCATGAATTAGTAGAATGCTGATCTTTGGGTCGGTTTTATTTTCGACGTACGCTTGGAGGCGGATATTTATTTTTGTCTAGAAATTCTTTAGCTCGCGCTCAGTGGAATGAGTATGTAAGGTCGGGCGGGATCTCGGATATTGCCGACCGGGCAATCCGTCAGTCTTATCGCTCAACCATGGATGGTTGGCTCGCAGTCCCGCTTGATTGCCCCAAACCTGAAGACGTGTCCGTTAGATAATCGATGTCGCCGAATGAAGCAGATCCAAACCTGTTGGTTACGGTGCCGTCACAACCGTCACCAACTGCCTCACCGTTCCCGGTACGGTAATTTCCGTGGCATCCTGATCTTCCTGCTTGATTACGCCAAAACCGCTTGCTACCCACTCTACGGAAGTTTGTCCGGCCGTCAAAGAGGGGGATCTGAGTTTGCAAACATTAGTAAACGTCCTGCCGCCCAGTGTCACGGTTTCGAATCCTTCGAACTTATATTGCGAGGTTTGCCCGCCGTTCGTCGCGGACGGTGGTGTTACGCGCGTACGGTTGACGCCGTAGTTGATTTGCACCGTTTGCCCGACTGCCATTTCTGCCGGTAGACGGAAATTGGTGTAGACGTCCTTGCCGTTGTATACGCCGTTACCGTCGTAGGCGTTCAAACCCAGCACGGTAACGAAGTTGGCATCCACTACGATGTAGACGCCGCC
>JAKFFO010000002.1:0-3968 GCA_036675035.1 Oxalobacteraceae bacterium | reverse complement strand
GCCGCATCCACATCCACAGCACCACAAGAACTGGCGCGGTAAACTGAATCAGGTCGGCCAGGGCGGCATTCATCTGCCCGATTGCGTGATAAAGGAAAAAATTCGCACCGGCAATGCCCACCAGGCCGAGTACAGCGAAGCCGAGCTTAGCTGGTTTTCAAACAAGGCTGCGATTTCAAGGAAAGTGGCAGAATCGCTCACCAGCGGCAGATCCTTTCTGGACGTTGGTTGCGGAGAAGGCCACTTCGCCAATTATTTCCACGCATCCAATTGGTTGACCCGAACCTGGGACTTCTCGTCGTTCGCGATTTCGAAATTTAATCCGCATCTGATGGACGGATTTTCGGCCGGCGATATCTACGAATTGATAGACCGTTACCAAGACGACGCCGACTATAAATTCGACTTCGTCAACTTGACGAATGTGCTTGAGCACGTGACCGATCCAGCGTTGTTGCTGAACAATCTCGCCAGCTTGCTGAAGCCGGGTGGTGTACTGAGTATCTGCGTTCCCAACGATTTCTCGAAGTTCCAGGAGTATCTGGTAGCGTCGGGACATACCACGGCGACCTGGGTATCCCCTCCGCAGCACCTTAATTATTTTGATACCGAGTCGCTTCCCCAGTTGATGCGCCATTGCGGGTACGAACAGCGCGAGTTGCTCGGCGACTTCCCGATTGAACAGTTCCTGATCAATCCGCATTCCAATTACTGGCAAGACAAGAGCCTGGGCAAGGGCGCCCATCACAGCCGGGTTGCCATCGATAATTTCCTGTGCTCGGTAGGAATCGAGAAGTACGTAGAATATCTATCAGCGGCGGCAAAACTGGGTTGGGGCCGTAACATTACAATCTTTGCGCAGCGGCGCACCTAGCCCGCGCACTGACAGGGAAGCACATGAACATCACGCATTTTTGCAATTCATTCATTGCGATCGAGTCCGGCGAGACCAGGTTGGTTTGCGATCCGTGGATAGGGGTGGCAAATCACGGCGGCTGGCACGCCTTTCCTGTTCTCGACGTTGCCGACGTCAGAAGGACTCTGGACGAGGCGACGCATGTCTACATTTCGCACCTGCATTCCGATCACTTCAGTATCGAGTTGCTGAAGTCGGTCGATCTGCGCGCGAAACAGTTCATCATCAAGAAGTACAAAAACGGCATATTGCAAAAGCGGCTGACCGATCATGGCGTCACCAATATCGTAGCCACCGAGCCGTATGAGGAAGTGTCGCTCGGGAGCATGAAGGTCGTCATTTTCCCCCAGGTCGAGTCGTCTCACTCGGATGTCCCCGACCCTATTAATTATGATCTGGATACTTCGTTGCTGGCAGTGGACGAATCCGCGGTGTTTTTCAACCAGGTCGACAATCCGCTGTCGCTGGACTCGTTGCGGGATATTAAATCCTGGATCGAGCAGCGATATGGCGCTATTTCGATTGCCGCTCTGGCCTGCGGTGCGGCCAGCGAGTATCCGCAGTGCTTCATCAACATAGATCGAGGGGCCGCCGCCGCCGCCTTGATCCAGCGCGAAATCGGCCGATTGATGAAATTTGTCGAAGTACTGGACAGCCGCGCTTGCTTGTTGGCTGGCGGTACGTATTTCGTGCCTGGCCATTTCAATGCCCTCAACAAGTACATTGCGATTCCCGATGCCAATGACGTCATCGCCGAGTCCGAGAAACGGTTCCCGGCAAAGAAATTCCTTTGCCTGGAGGGTGGCGGTTCGATCCGGATAGCACGGGAAGGTATCGACGACGTGGTTGCCTCCGATCCGGGCCGGCGGTTCTCGAAAGCGAACATCAAGGCCGTCGCAGGAACGAAGCGCGGCCTGCAGTACGAGTACGAGATCGATGTGCCGTCCTCCTTGACGGATCAGGAAGCGTCGGGCATCTGTGCGGCGGAGTTCGACAAGGCAAAACCAAGCTATGAACGCCAGTTGGCCAGAATGAACCTGTCGATCAAGACCCGTGTACTCTTCAAACTCCATAACGGATTGAAAGTAAACGACGATGCCGACCTGGTGTCGGCGCCGGTCTGCGTGCTTTCGGTTCCGTATGACGCAAACACTTCCGAGACCGACGCGATCAGTCTGGTGATCCATATGGATCACCGCGTCTTTACCGGTTGCCTGAGCAGAAAGTACAGCTGGAACCAGGCCTTGTCCGGCTCCCTGTGTCTTTTCGAGCGGACGCCGAACACGCATGAGCCGGCGGCGCTATTTGCCTTGAATTTTCTGGTTATCGTCTGATTATCGATATCGGCCGCTTTCGGGGAATCGAGCGCGGCCGGTTGTACTTGTTTGCGACGCAGCGCCGTCTTGAAAGATCATGAAAACAATCCAAATCGCACACCGGAAAGTAGGATCGGACTCGCCTCCATTCATTATTGCCGAGATGTCGGGCAACCATAATCAGTCGCTTGATCGTGCGCTCGAAATCGTGGAGGCGGCGGCGCGCTCCGGTGCGCACGCCCTGAAAATTCAGACTTACACGCCGGATACCATGACGCTGGATCTGAAGGAAGGCGAGTTTTTCATCTCCGATCCGAAAAACATCTGGAGCGGCACCTCGCTATATGACCTGTACAAGGAGGCATATACCCCGTGGGAATGGCATAAACCGATATTCGAGCGCGCGCGCGAATTGGGGATCATCGCCTTCTCCACGCCGTTCGATCACACGGCAGTAGATTTTCTGGAAAGCCTCGATGTGCCGTTCTACAAGATTGCGTCGTTTGAAAACACGGATATTCCGTTTATACGGAAAGTCGCGCAAACCGGCAAGCCGATCATCATCTCGACCGGTATGGCGACCGTAGCGGAACTGGATGAATCGGTCCGTGCGGCACGGGACGCAGGCTGCAGGGACCTCATCTTGCTCAAGTGCACCAGCACCTATCCGGCCACGGCGGCGAATACGAATATCCTAACCATCCCGCACCTGCGGCAGCTGTTCGGCTGTGAAGCCGGCCTTGCCGATCATACGATGGGCGTAGGCGTGTCGGTCGCCAGTGTGGCGCTTGGCGCGACGGTCATTGAAAAGCATTTCACGCTTGACCGTGCCGAAGGCGGCGTCGACAGCACCTTTTCGATGGAGCCCGCCGAGATGGCGCAACTCGTGACCGAGACCGAGCGTGCTTGGCAGGCGCTGGGCATGGTGAGCTACGGACCGACCGAGGCTGAGAAAAAATCATTGCAGTATCGTCGCTCGCTTTATGTGGTCGCGGATATGAAGGTAGGCGAGGTCCTCACGACAGAGAACGTCAGGGCCATACGTCCTGGTTTCGGATTGCCCCCGAAGTACTACGAGGAGCTACTCGGGCGCCGCGTCAACTGCGACGTCAAGCGCGGCACTCCTGTTGCATGGAAGTTGATCGGTTGAGCCCGCGCGTCTGCCTCATCGTTGATAATCCGCTGCGGGACCTCGATGGGCTCGTCCTGGTGGCGTGGCAACTCGCCCAGCGCGGAGCCGAGGTATGGCTGGTGCCGATGTACGACCAGGGCTTCGATGTATTCGCGATCCAGCCGGATGTGGTGCTGTCGAATTATCTGCGGCCCAACAATCTCGATCTATTGCGGCTGTATCGCCGAGCGGGTATCCGGGTGGGCATTCTCGATACCGAGGGCGCCGGTGGCAAGACTGCCGAGCACTTTGCCGAAATGGTGGCGCGTGCGGCCGAAGCGGGCTTGGCCAACTTCTACTGCGTCTGGGGCGAGGAGCAGTTTAATGCGATGCATGGTCGCCATATCGTTCCCGACAGCGCACTGCGCCTGACTGGTTGTCCCCGGTATGACTATTGCGCCGAGCCTTGGCGCCATGCACTGCCGGTTCCAAAGGTAGAGCCGGGATATATCCTGATCAATACCAATTTCCCGGTACTGAACCCACGCTTTTCTTCAGGCGCCGAGAGCGAACGCCGCACCTCAATCCAGGCCGGTCATGTGGCAAGTTTTGTCGATGACTACAT
>JAKFFO010000212.1:0-22107 GCA_036675035.1 Oxalobacteraceae bacterium | reverse complement strand
ACCTGTTCCATTTTCTGCGCGCCTGATGCATACAAGGAATAGTATAAATTCCGAAGTTTGATTCCGACCGATTGCTGCGTTATCGTATGGGCTGGTGAAAACAAGAAAGTTCTTAAAGGCGGCTCAATGACATTCCTCTCTATTCTCTGCGCACTGGTGATCGAACAGCTGCAGCCACTGCGCGCGGACAATCCGATTTACAGTGCGATCAAGGCATTTGCCGCGCGCGTGGAGGGATGGTTTAACGCAGGCCAGGCGGATCACGGAAGGCTTGCCTGGTTCATTTTTATCGCAGCACTCGTGTTGCCGACCATACTTGTGTACTGGCTGTGTGCAAAAATAAGCCCGTTTCTTGCGTTTGCGTGGAATGTAATCATTGTCTATCTCACGCTTGGTTTCCGGCATTACAGCCACTATTTCACATCGATCCAGCTGGCGCTCAATAGCGGCGACCACGTCACTGCACGCGACCTGTTGGCGGGATGGACCAGGCAAGACACCACCGCCATGGATGTCAACGAAATCGCGCGCGTCGCAATCGAGAAAGCACTGGTCACATCGCACCGCCATGTTTACGGGGTGTTTTTCTGGTTTCTGATGCCGCTGGGGCCCGCCGGTCCGGTGCTGTATCGCTCGGCGGAGTATCTTGCGCGCGCATGGAACGAGTCCGACCAGGTCGGTAATGAAGCGTTTGGCAGGTTTGCAGCACAGGCGTTTTACTGGATCGACTGGATTCCGGCGCGATTGACGGCCGCCGCGTTTGCCGTGGTCGGCAACTTCGAAGATGCGATCTATGCATGGAGAAATTTCGCCGGTCGCTGGAAAAACGAAACGACCGGCATCATCCTGTCCGCAGGTGGCGGTGCAATGGGCATCCGACTCGGCACGCCGGTTGAGAATGCAACGGATGTACTGCCGCCGGACGCATCGACGGTCGATTCAGTCGGCGCCGAAGCGCAGGAAGAAGCGGAAACATTGCCGGGCGACGAACCTACCGTACGCGCGTTGCAAAGCACTGTCGGCCTGGTCTGGCGTGCGCTGTTGTTGTGGATGCTCCTGTTGCTGCTGTTGTCAGTCGCGGTATGGATGGGCTGATCGCCTGCTGTTTCCAGTTTTAAACAAGGCCGGCCGTACGATAAAATACGCAAATTCTCAATAAGCTGGCAGCTACAAAATGGCTGCTGGCCGAACCGTAGCTTTCGCTACATAAGATAGCCGATCACATGGCAGACCCTGTTTCCGCAGCACCCGTCCGTGAATTTTTCATTCAGGGCATCACCAGCAATGGCAAGCCGTTTCGGCCAAGCGATTGGGCAGAACGCTTGTGCGGAGTAATGTCCTGCTTTCGCCCCGAAGGCAAGCGTGGACCGAACGCGCATCTGCAATATTCCCCTTATGTCCGCCCCGTCATGCTGAACGGTATCAAGTCCGTAGTGGTCAATGAGGATTTGCGCAACATCGAGCCTCTGGCTTATCACTTCGTGATGGATTTCGCGAAAGACAACGATCTGCAAGTGATCGCCGCTTGCCTGGTCGATGATCCGGATGAAAAAGACACTTGATCGATAACGCCAGCAGCTTGTGGCAGAATTTTCTGCTTCAGCCGAGCCGACGTGACGCTGCGTCGGCTTGGTGACGAGACTCCCTCAATCCGCTCGTTTGGCCGCCGCTCGTCTGTGGTGAGCGTCCGCTTCACGGCGCGGTAACATATCAAACGTTTGCGCAATATCTCACGGAGAAAGAACAGTGGCCGATTCACACCACGATCACCACGGACATTCACATGGCCATGGCGGACATCATCATATGCCTTTCGACCAAGCAGCGCCTGAAGGTCATAGTCGTGCGTTCGTGCTGGCCATCGGACTGAACATCGGCTTTGTCGCGCTGGAATTCGCATACGGCGTGATTGCGGAGTCGACCGCGTTGATGGCTGATGCCGGACACAACCTGTCCGATGTACTTGGCCTGCTTCTGGCCTGGGGCGCGGCCGTGCTCGCCAAAAAACAACCCAGCAACCGATACACCTACGGATTGCGCAGCACGTCGATCCTGGCTGCACTCGCCAACGGCATGCTGCTGCTGGTGGCGTGCGGCGGCATAGGTTGGGAGGCGGTGCGACGCTTCGCGGAACCCTCGGACGTCGCCGGTTTCACTGTGGCAGTGGTGGCAGGCATCGGTATCGCGGTGAACGGCTTTTCCGCATGGCTGTTCATGGCAGGCAGAAAAAACGATCTGAACATCCGCGGCGCATTTCTGCACATGGTCGCCGATGCGCTGGTATCGCTCGGCGTTGTGGTTGGCGGCGTACTGATAATTTATACCGGATGGTACTGGATCGACCCTGTGCTCAGCCTGGTGATTGTTGCCGTCATCCTGGTCGGCACATGGGGCCTGCTGAGAGAAGCGATCCGGTTGTCGCTGAGCGCAGTGCCTGCGCATATCGATCTTAAGGAAGTGCAGCGATTCCTGGCAGATTTGCCCGGTGTAGCTGAAGTCAACGATCTGCATATCTGGGGCATGAGCACCACCGAGACCGCGTTGACGGTACATCTGATCATGCCTGAGGGGTATCCGGGGGATGCGTTCATTACGTCGGTGGCCGACCGATTGAGGGAGCGGTTTGCGATTCAGCATAGTACTTTGCAGATCGGGACCGAGCGGCTCGGAAATCGATGTGCGCTTGAGACTTAGCATCATACGGGTTAGGTTGTAATGCCACGGCTCGCCACTTAATCGGCTGCCACATTTTTGGATCGTCAATCGCTAACGTGGCACATCACAATCGCAGTATCGTTTGTTGGCTACTTTCGAGTAAGTTAGGTACACCATCTTCGGCCCGCACAAGAATAGAGAAACCGCACTATCTCTAAAACCGGTTCTCCATACCGGCGTACCGTTAGTCCGTGGAATCATGCCGCTTATCATCCCGACAACCTATTTTTTGTCCATTCAGCTAGCATGAAAATGACAAAAGGAGGAGTCGATGCGTCACTCGTTAAAAAATCCCGGATTCACGCTGATCGAGTTGATGGTGACAGTCGCTATTATCGGCATATTGGCGGCGATCGCTATTCCAAACTATTCTGCTTATGTCCAACGAGGAAAAATCACTGAAGCGACGTCTACTTTGGCCGAGCAGAAGGTCACGATGGAAAGGTGGTACCAGGATAACCGGAATTATGGCTCTACCGCATCTGCGTGTGGCCCAACCTTACCGGTCGCTAACAGCTTCACGTACAGCTGTAATTGGGGAGGCGGCGGCACAAATCAGTCGTTCATAATTACGGCCACCGGAAATGCCGATAGCGGAATGTCTGGTTTTGCTTTTACGATCGACCATAACAACGCAAAAGGGACTACGGCCTTTCCCGGTGCTACAGGGTTACCGAAGGTCTGCTGGATTTCAAAAAAATCGGATGCTTGCTGATGGCTACTCAATGCAGACAATCCGGATTCACCCTGATAGAGATGATAATAGCGGTAGTTATTCTCGGGATCATCACCGCCGTCGGCTTGCCCTCATTTAGTACCTTTCTTAGAAATACCCAACTGCGTTCGGCGTCAGAATCTACTCTTCAAGGCTTGCAACTGGCACGTGCCGAAGCGGTGAGGCTCAATACGCGGGTTCGTTTTGTCGCTGGCACTGATACCTCCTGGACCGTCTCCACCGATGCTGGTACTGCAATTCAGAGCAAGCCGGCGCGAGAAGGGTCTCCAAATGTCACATTGGCGTTCACGCCAACCACAGCCACACGGGCTACCTTCAATTCGTTTGGCCGCGTTGTTGACAATGCAGGTGGATCGGCTGTCTTGACACAAATTAATTTCAGCGCTGTCGGTGGAACGGTATCCAGAAGAATCACGATAGCCGCCGGTGGGCAGATCCACCTATGCGATCCGTCCGTGTCAACTGATGGCGATCCGAGAAAATGCTGAGGGCGACATGTTAAAGAAATCAATCCCGCAGGAACATGCCGGCTTTGTATTGCTTGAGGCATTAATCGCTATTGCAATTTTCTCATTTGCTATGCTCGGGCTAATGGGCATGCAGGCGCTATCCATCAAAAACAGTGCTGATGCCAAATATCGTGCCGACGCTGCGTATTTGACCAATCAACTTATCGCTCAGATGTGGGTCGATAGAACTAACTTGGGTAGTTATGCTTTTCGCGATGCCGCGACGGCCTGTGACGTTTCAACGACCGTGCCGGGATACGCTGCGGTGACGAACTGGCTGACGGATATGGCCGAAATTCTGCCTGGAGTGAGCGCAGGCAATAATAGTTCTCAAAAACCGAAGATCGTTGTTGTAAGCGATGTGGCTGCGGGCACAGCGACTGTCACGATTACCGTATGTTGGAAACTCCCGAATGATACGGGAGCGCACAATCATATTGCCACTGCAAAAATTAACATCTAGGCGGAATGGATATGACTTCTCCTACGCACTATTCGGCGCTGCACACCAATGGTTTCAGCTTGGTTGAACTCATGGTCGGCATGGTCATAGCCCTTATTTCGTCACTCGCGATTATGCAAGTGTTCTCGTCGTTTGAAAACCAAAAGCGCTCAACAACCGCAGGCTCGGAAGCACAGGAAAACGGATTGATGGCGTTGGTCCAAATGGAACAAACTATCCACAACGCCGGCCTGGGGCTCACAGATCCATCGCAGCTTAATTGCACAACGATAAGTACGTACCTGGACAGCGCAGCCGGACCTATTCCGGATTTCTCGCTTGCGCCTTTGTCGATCACCGATGGTGGATCGAGCGGAAGCGATCGCATTACTGTCAGGTCCGGAAGCAATATTCTGGCAGGGATTCCGACAGCGATTACCGCTCCGATGCCAGCGGCATCAGCCGAATATAACGTCAACAATCCCAGCATTTTTTCGATCGGCGATTTGTCGATGATCATGAACGGCGGGCAATGCGCTATTCAGAACGTTACGCACGTTCAGGTGGCGTCAAAGAAAATTCAGCACAATCCTGGCAATTCCGGTCCGAACAATCCATCAGCTGGCTGGGGTATTGTGTATCCGACCGGATCACAAATCATGTCTTTGGGTGTGATTACTGCGCGCGAATATTCGATTCAGAATAACAATCTGAGAATGATCGCAACCAATGTGGCATCAACAGTGGCGAGCCCAGCCGAAATCTTGGTAAAGGATATCGTCAATTTGCAGGCGCAGTATGGTGTTGCACCGGCCGGCAGTCAGATAGTCGACGAGTGGGTTAATGCGTCCGGCCCAACTTGGGCCTCTCCGTCTGCGGCCAACCAAAGGCGAATCAAGGCTATTCGACTTATCGTGGTGGCGCGCAGCGGCAAGAAAGAATCAACTAACGTAACAAGCGCGTGCACGACCCCCGGGGGTATTGTGAACGTCGGTCCTTGCGCCTGGCAGGATACGACTGATGATCCCGCGCCGCTCATCGATTTATCTGCCGATTCGGATTGGAGAAAATACCGCTACAAAGTGTATCAGACGGTCATCCCGCTTAAGAACGTGATTTGGGCGAACGTATGATGAATATTAATATTCGACCTTTCCACCCTAAGCCCTTACATCGGCAGAAAGGCGTTACGCTCTTTATCGCGTTGATCGGACTGATTGCAATGGCGCTTGCTGGCGTTGCGCTAATTCGTGCGGTAGAAACTTCAAATCTTATTGCCGGGAATTTTGCGTTCCGCAGTTCGGCACTGCATGCATCCGATACTGGGGTGGAAGCTGCCTACACGGCGCTCGCATCATTAACTACTGCTTCGCTGGATGCAGCAAGCCCCAGCGGATGCACTGTTGGTTGCACCTATTACCCGACCATGCAAGCGGTCAACAGCGCCGGTATACCGACTACCGTTACATGGGCGTCGGTGCCTGGTACGACTGTGAACAGTGATTATATTGTGCGCTACGTGATAGAGCGGTTATGCACCGGCACACCCCCAATAACGGATCTTCTGCAGCAATGCTATGCAGGCGCATCGAATGGAGAGGGATCGAAAGACGGGGACGATACAGTTTTCACTGCAGCCAATGAACTGTATTTTCGGGTAACGGTTCGTGTTGAAGGCCCGCGCAACACTATTAGCTACGCCCAAACAGTTTTTTCACACTGAGGCCTGCCGCATGAAATGCAACGTCAGATTAGCTATTCGTGGACCGAAAGGTATCAAATGAAAATCAAGCGTATGAGTATGGGTAATGATATTTCCCGAACCTGTATTTTTTTTCTGACCTCGCTATTTACGACGCTGGCGTGTGCGCAGACGGAATTGTCCGACGTGCCGATGGCAGTAAAGAATGGCGTATTACCGAACGTGCTCGTCGTCTACGATAATTCACAATCGATGGATGCATACATGGGAGGTACTCTCGTATCGGGAAATGATCCCCAAACCCGCGGGAACATCGGTCGTCAGGTGATGCGCAATGCGATTACTACTTATCGAGATAAGTTCAGATGGGGTCTCATGAGCTACGAGCTTTCAGGAGCCGCGGGACTATATAACACCTACGCCTATTACTTCGGATCGGATACCGGAATGGTATTCACGGACGATTGCGTCAATGGAGTATCCGCATCGAATGGAAACAGGAAATGTCTCGCCAACCTCGAGCCGTTCACTGGTGGAAGCTATGTAACATATGACAAATCTGGCGATGACGCGGATATTCTCGATGTGTTCTATACCGGATCAGTATTCGATCAACTGTGGACTAGAAGCAGTGGAACGGGAACTTGCTATCGAGGTTACCGATCGCATAATTCAGTCAACGCATGGGAAGCAAGTGATTTTACGAGCACTGTAGGGAACCTTTGCTTCACCCCTACCGACGCAGGTTTCCTTTCGTCGAACCCGCCTTATACCCGGCAGTACTATATCCCAAGAGGGAAAGGGTACAACGCTAATATTACTGGAGCAGGCACGTTACTCGAGCCGGCAGCAGCAGACAGCCTGACACATTACAATAATTTAATGAATCAGTTGGCGAGCGAAACGCTCGATACAGCCACAGGAGAATTAAAGAATGCGGCGGTTTTTACTCCGTTGCGCGGAACGCTGACATCGGCAAAGAGTTATTTTTCGGGAGATTCCAGCCCGATCACGGCTTCATGCCAGAAAAATTTTGTTATGTTGGTAACCGATGGCTTGCCGACAGGGACGAATACCGGCACGTTATACAGCGCTGCGGAACGAACCAATACGCAGGACCCGTCAACGCAAGCCTGGGCGTTTGGAACGGCTGCACAGCATGCGATCGATGCAACCACCGCGTTACGTACCACTGTTAAAGGCGCGGTAATGTATGACATTCCGACCTACGTGGTCGCATTAGGCGACACGATTAATAATGCTGGTGCTTTGGCGGTGATGGACAAGATGGCCAGCGAGGGCGGTACATCGACGGCGAAGCCCGCGACCAATGCCACGGCGTTTACTTCTGCCATCGAAACAATCAGCCAGGATATCCTTTCGAAGGATGGGGCGGCCGCAGCCGTAACCGTGTCCAATCCGAACATCGTGGTTGGAGGAGTGAATGCCTCTTACAATTCCAGTTACAACTCAGGCGCATGGACGGGTGAATTGCAGGCTTATCCGGTCAGCACCACGACCGGAGAAGTTGATACGGATGCGCCAATATGGGACTCTGGTGCCCAGGCACAGCTTGATGCACTCACCGCAGGTGACTATTCGCCAACTGATCGCACCATCGTGACGTACTCGGGAAGCGGCACGGGAGGACTCAGGTTTCAACCTTCTTCAGAATCATCGATTGAAGCGGCGGCAACGAAACTCACCACCGCTCAAGAGACGGTTTTCAACTCCGCCACTACACCTCCAGGCCCATCCGATGCAGCTAATGTCATGAAGTTCTTGCGCGGTGACCGTAGCAACGAGGGAACCAGCTATCGAAGCCGCGGACATGTGCTTGGCGATATCATCAATGCCGAACCGGTACTGGTCCAGGCACCATCACGCAATTACACTGACACTTGCTACGCCATTCCGGTGACGGACGTATGCACTTTGGCCGAGACATACAAGGCGGCACAAGCAAACCGTACCAGCGTACTGTTTCAGGCGGCCAATGATGGGATGGTTCACGCATTTAATGCGAGCACCGGTGCAGAAAACTGGGCATACGTACCCAATCTGATCTGGCCGAATCTCCGTAACCTGTCCAAAAGAATCGGCTTTACGCACCAGTACTATGTGGATGCAACGCCCAACACAGGAGACGTGGATCTGCGCCAAACCGACGATGGTGGCGGCGACTATGGCGGCAATCTTTATAATTCCCCGCAGTGGCGCACAATACTTGTTGGCGGACTGGGCAAGGGTGGCCGGGGATATTACGCGCTGGATGTCACGAATCCGACGGTCAGTGGCGATACGCCGGAAGCTGATGCAACGGCGAAGGTCATGTGGGAGTTTCCAAATAGCGCCACGTCAAATCCCGGCAAAGTTGGCTATACATTTGGCCGGCCGATAATCGTAAAAACAAGGGCCGAGGGATGGGTGGTCATCGTCACGTCCGGCTACAACAATATTACTGGCACGGGTGCCGATGGCCATGGCCGTCTTTTCGTGTTGAATCCGCGTACCGGTGAAATTATCAAGGAGATTGACACAGGGGTCGGAACCTTGCTTGCCCCGGCCGGACTGGCCAAAGTGAGCCATTATGTAGAGAATGCCCGCCTCGACAATACGGTGGAGTATGTCTATGGCGGAGACTTGCTGGGCAATGTCTGGCGCTTTGACTTCACTGGGAATACAAAGAGCGATTGGGGCGTCCGGAAACTTGCCGCATTAGTTGATAGTGCCGGAGTAGCGCAGCCAGTGACCACCAAGCCGCAGTTAGCCAAAATTTCTGTCAACGGCATCGATTATCGCTATGTCTATGTCGGCACTGGGAAATATTTAGGCGACAGTGATGTTGCCACCACTCAGACGCAAACCATGTACGGCTTGATTGACAACCTTACCAACTCGCCGGAAATCACGATTACTTCTGAGCGGACCCAACTGCAACAACAAACCATGACGACATTAGTTGGAGACTCGACGAAGCGCGTCGTCAGCAACAATGCCATCGCTTTAACGGGGGGCGCGCAGGTCAAGAAGCGCGGTTGGTACCTGGACTTTTCGTTAAGCGCGGGTGAACGCGCGGTTACTGATCCGCAGCTGGCAGTAGGCGCGCTTATGTTTACAACCAACATTCCGTCCTCAGTCCAATGCGTTCCGGGTGGCTCAAGCTGGTTTTACGCGATCGATATTAAGACGGGAGGCTGGTTAACCGGCTCTACCGAAGCCTATTCGGGGCAATTTTTAGGAAATGCATTGGCAAGCCGTCCGACATTGGTGAAATTGCCCAGTGGTGCAATTAAAGCGATTATTCGACTATCTGGTAATCCTGATTGGACGCCACCTCCCGCAGATGGCGGCGTCGACGATGATGACGATAATCCGGGTGACGATGATGGTGCCAACGTTCCGGTCGAAGTGAACCCTGGTCCCAAAGACAAGACGCTCGATCCCAATCTGCCTCCGACCGCAACGTCGGGACGCAGGGTTTCATGGCGTGAAGTCATTACCAATTAGTCGGAAAATTTCTCTATTGCTTCATTGTTTTCGTCAAAGCCACAGGAGTCAGCCTTATGAGTCACCGTAATCAAATTATTTTTGCCCTGGGTGTTTTTGGATTGGTGTTTGCTGCGTTTCCCGTATCGGCAGTGATGCTCACGCCATCTTCCGCTGCCGATATTCGTTCGTCTGAGGTACAGGACGACACGAATGTTACGGCCCAGCCCACAGTACAGACCGGCGTGATCAGTGCTATTGACATCGCAAAGCGCACAATCATGATTGAAAGGACTTCGTATTTTTTCGTCGCCGGCCTGACCCGTGTGCATTCGAAAAATCCGCTGATAGATGGCAATCCGCTGAAACTGAAAGTGGGTCAGGCGATCGAGTTTGTAACCAAGGTTGAGGCTGGCGGAAGAATGCGGATTAGCGATGTCGTGGTCAAGTAAGAGGGGTGGGACAATAGATACGGCGATTTGAAAAACTGCTGTGATCGAAAATTGTTTCTGAAGTCCGTTGAATTCTATACAGCCCTATCTGGTAATTTCGGGACTAGGTTCCGTGGCGCTTCATCTGGCCATGTTGAATTTTGGATCTGGCATGGCGACGGTGCCAGTCAAGCATGGCGTAAATCGATTAGATCCACGTGTCCACGCTCGCGCCATACCTGCGGCAATTTCAAAAACCCCGGCAACACCTTTTTGTTTGAGTGCTAGGCAGTGTAAAAAGACGAGCATCGTCTTAATCGAGGCTCCATCAGGAGACGCCAAAACTCCAACCGTCGTATCGCCGCCAAAGCGCAACTCGTCAGGCCCGCAGCCGCTCTTTGGTTTTCGGGAAAATTATTATTTCCGGCCGAAGGAACTAACCCGAACACCAATCGCGCTTACGAACCCCTATATTCGCTTGCCGTTCCACGACGATGTACGGATCATTGGATCAGTGTCTCTCATTTTGTTTGTTTCAGAAAATGGGCAAGTCGATGACATTATGATTGATCAGAGTTCATTACCTGCATCTTACATCGAGGAAATTATTGTCGGGCATAGGGGGATGACCTTTAAGCCCGGGGACTTGAATGGGAGGCCCGTCAAATCGCAGACGATTATTGAAATAAATTTATCGACTGATTTGGATGATTTGATTTTCGGGGCCTCAGCCGAATGACTCCTTTTCAGAAAATCGCGTGATTTTTAAAACGTTCGGAGACATCATGAATCAAACGATTAACTCAAATTATCAACATTTTTGGCGAAGGCAAACGAGATGACGACCAGAGTTGAGCGGGATACGTTCGGCCCAATTGAAGTTCCAAGTCAACGAATGTGGGGTGCGCAAACTCAACGTTCCCGCGAGTTCTTCAGAATTTCTACTGAGCACATGCCGGAGGAGCTGATCGCCGCTCTGGCTGCAGTAAAGCGGGTGTGTGCAATGGTAAATGGCGGCTTGGGGAAGCTACATGATGAGAAATCGACGGCTATCATCCATGCGGCAGAAGAAGTGATCGCGGGCCAGCACGGCCAAGAGTTCCCTCTCTCCGTATGGCAAACCGGTTCCGGCACTCAAACCAACATGAACATGAACGAGGTACTGGCCAATCGCGCTTCCGAATTGATGGGCGGGCCGCGCGGTGAAGGGCGCCTGGTGCATCCGAACGACGATGTCAATCTCGGGCAGTCGTCGAACGATATTTTTCCGACGGCGATGCATGTTGCTGCGAGCGTTGCGGTGACAAGTAACTTGCTGCCGGCCTTGCGTTCCTTGCGCGCGGCGCTGGATGAAAAGGCGACGGCATTTTCGGATATCGTCAAGATCGGCCGCACCCATTTGCAGGATGCGACGCCGCTGACACTGGGGCAGGAGTTTTCCGGGTATGTCGCTCAGCTTGATCGTGCCGAGTCGGCGATCATTGCGCTATTACCGCCGCTCCACGAACTGGCGGTCGGCGGCACTGCGGTGGGTACCGGGCTGAACACGCATCCGGAGTTCGGTGATCGGGTTGCCGCGGAATTGGCAAAGAGCACCGGCTTGCCGTTCAGGAGCGCTTCCAATAAATTCGCTGCGCTGGCTGCGCACGACGAGCTGGTCGCGGCGCACGGCGCGTTGAAGGCACTTGCTGCAGCGCTGATGAAAATTGCCAACGATGTGCGCTGGCTGGCATCGGGCCCGCGTTCCGGATTGGGGGAAATATCGATTCCCGAGAATGAGCCGGGCAGTTCCATCATGCCGGGCAAGGTGAATCCGACCCAGTGCGAGGCGCTGACCATGCTGTGCTGCCAGGTGTTCGGCAATGACGTGGCGATCAATATGGGCGGAGCGATGGGTAATTTCGAATTGAATGTGTTCAAGCCGCTGATCGCACATAATTTTTTGCAAAGCGTGCGCCTGCTAGGTGACGGCATGAAGAGCTTCGACGCGCATTGTGCGCGCGGCATCGAGGCCAATCGGGAGCGGATTGCCGAACTGATGGAGCGTTCGCTGATGCTGGTTACCGCACTGACGCCGCATATCGGCTATGACAAGGCGGCGCAGATCGCGAAGCAGGCGCACCGCGATGGCAGCACGCTCAAGCAGGCAGCGCTCGCGCTGGGGTATGTCACCGACGCAGAATTCGATCGCTGGGTGCAGCCGGCGCAGATGACTCGCCCGTAGTCCAAGCCAAATCGATCGCGGCCTTTCGGCGCCAGCCGCATCTGTTTATGTCAATCGCTTTAGCGCCAAGCAAACCCGACTTCGCGTTCCGGATGCATGGATCACACAACCCGGATTCAGGCGTTTAATTGATCGCTTTTGCCACACGCTATAAGATAGCGACATCTGCCTCGCAATCAGGCGACACAATCTGCATCATCCAAGGAAACGAAACGTATCATGGGACAAATTTATCTGGTTCGGCACGGACAGGCATCGTTCGGTACCGCAAATTACGATCAACTGTCGGCGCTTGGCGTTGAGCAGGCGCGGCTGCTCGGCAACTGGTTCGCAAATTGCGGTCAGAATTTTCATCGTATCGTCACGGGTGACATGAAACGGCATCGGCAGACTGCCGATGCTTGTCTGTCGGCGTTATCGAAGGCATCGAGTACCGAGGCAGATTGGCAATCTGATGCCGATTTTAACGAATATGATCATCACGAAGTATTGCTTCGGCATCGGCCAGACTTTGTCGACCCGATTGCGGTCAAGGATTTTTTAGCCAGGAGCGAAAATCCGAAACGGGGTTTTCAGGAGATTTTTGAGTTGGCGATGATGCGCTGGATGCAAGGAGAGCACGACGGCGACTATAGAGAACCGTGGCCGGTGTTCCGCGCCCGCTGCATCGCGGCGCTGGAGCGCTTGCTCGAAAGTGCCGGCGCGTCGCAAAACATTATTGTCTTTACCTCCGGAGGGACCATCGCTACGCTGTGCCAGAATCTGCTCGGGCTGACGGATCGGAAAACGGCTGAGCTCAACTGGTCAATCGTCAACAGCTCCGTGACCAAATTGCTGTACCAGCCGGGGAAGGTGACGTTGAGCTATCTGAATAATTATGCGCATCTGGAACTGCTTGGCGAGAAGCATTCGGTTACCTACCGATAGAGTGTGCATCGGAGTTCAGCGATATCGCGATCTCCGGCACTGTCATCCAGATTGCTTTTCAAGCAACCGAAAAACCAAAGGAATATTCATATGACGGATCAGTCATTTTCCGGAAAAGCAGTACTTGTCACTGGTGCTGCCGGCGGCATCGGGCGCGCCGCAGCGTTGACTTTTGCACGCGCCGGTGCATGCGTGGCTGTCTCCGATATCGCAGTGGACGGTGGCGAAGAAACGGTGCGGCTAATCGAGTCGGCGGGCGGTCAGGCGATATTCGTCCAGGCCGATGTTTCAAACGAGGCGCAAGTTGTCGCATTGATCGAAAGAACGGTGGCAGCGTACGGCAAGCTTGACTGTGCATTCAATAATGCCGGCATTGAGGAAGAGCAACATCCGCTCGCTGATTGTGATGAACAATTATTTGACCGGATCATGCGCATCAACGTGAAGGGCGCGTGGTTGTGCATGAAACATGAGATCCGCCAGATGCTGAAGCAGGGCCATGGCGCCATCGTGAATACTGCATCGGTTGCCGGCCTGGTCGGTGCACCGACACAACCGGTATACGCGGCGAGCAAGCATGCGGTGGTCGGCATGACTAAATCTGCGGCAGTGGAATACGGCAGGGCGGGCATCCGGATCAATAGTGTTTGCCCGGCTGTTATTCGCACCGAAATGATGGAGCGTGCGATTGCGCGCGAGCCTGGCCGCGAAAAAAATATCCGGAAAATGCATCCGATCGGGCGTGTCGGCGAAGCCGACGAAGTCGCCGCTGCGGTATTGTGGCTGTGCTCGGACAGCGCGTCGTTCGTCACCGGCCACCAGCTCGCCGTCGATGGCGGTCTGACCGCGATTTGAAACCTGGAATGCGTGGGCAATTGAATAATTTTGCTTTCTTCTTTGCTTGATCAACCTAGTCAGGAAAACACATGGCCGATTTCCCCTGGATCAAATCCTATCCGCCCGGCGTCCGTTGGGACGCAGAGCTGCCTATCATGCCGGTGCAAGACATACTCGACCGCACCGTTGAAAAATGGGCGGACAATTCGGCGCTCGATTTCATGGGCCGGAAAATCAGCTACCGGGAATTGCAGCAGATGGTCGATCGTGCGGCGAAGGGGTTTCAGCAACTTGGTGTAAAACCCGGTGTGCATGTCGGCCTGTACCTGCCGAATACGCCGCATTACGTGATCAGTTTTTTCGGTGTGCTGAAGGCTGGCGGGACGGTGGTGAACTACTCGCCGCTGGACGCTGAAAAAGTGTTGGAGCATAAGGTCGGCGACAGTGAAACCGACATCATGGTGACGCTCGATGCGGCCACGTTATATCCGCAGATGGGCAAGCTGCTGGGCCATACCCGCCTGCAAAAGATCATTGTCGGCAATGTGGCCGAAATGACGCCGCATCCCGATGCGGTACATGCGCAGATGGAAAAATCCGGTCAGCTCAGCGCCATTCCAGACGACGACAAGCATCTGCGATTTGACCGACTGCTGGAAAACGACGGCATGTACAAAGCCTATCCGCTGGCTGACCTGAATGACGCGATCGCGGTATTGCAGTACACCGGGGGCACCACCGGTTTGCCGAAGGGTGCGATGCTGACCCACGCGAATCTCGCGACGGCCTGCAGCCAGATCGTCGCAGTCGTCAGCGGCGAACCCAGGGTACTGGAAGAGGGCCGGGAACGGGTGCTGGCGGTTCTGCCGCTGTTTCATATTTATGCGCTGACCGTGAACATGATCCTTGGAATCCGGCTGGGTGCAGAAGTGATCCTGCATACCCGCTTCGACCTGGAGGCGGTGATCAAAGACCTGGCCGCGAAAAAAATCACTGTATTTCCCGGTGTACCCACGATGTACACCGCGATCATCAATTACCCGGATATCGCCAGGTACGACTTGTCTTCGCTGAAGTTCTGCGGTTCCGGCGGCGCGCCGTTGCCGGTCGAAGTCAATCAGCGCTTTCAGCAGCTTACCGGCTGCAGTTTGCTGGAAGGTTGGGGTATGACCGAGACATCGCCGACCGGTACATTCACGCCTGCATACGGCTTGCAGAAAGTCGGCTCCTGCGGCATGCCGACGGTCGGCGTGACGATCAAGTTTGTCAGCGTGGACGACGCGGCGCGAGAAGTGCCGCTCGGCGACCGCGGCGAACTATGCATCAGCGGACCGAACGTAATGAAGGGATACTGGAAAAAACCCGAGGCGACTGCCGATTCAATGACACCCGACGGTTTTTTCCGCACCGGCGACGTCGGCTACATGGATCAGGACGGCTTCATTTATATCGTCGACCGCACCAAGGACATGATCCTGTGCGGCGGTTACAACGTCTATCCGCGCACGATCGAAGAGGCGATCTATGAGCATCCTGCGGTAGCGGAAGTAAGTGTGATCGGCATCAAGGATGAATATCGGGGCCAGTCGCCCAAAGCATTCATCGCACTGAAAAAAGATGCGCCGCAGATATCGCTGGATGAGCTCAAGGATTTCTTGAAAACCCGCGTTGGCAAGCACGAGATGGTGCAGGCGTTGGAAATCAGGGCAGAATTGCCGAAGACGCCGGTCGGGAAATTATCGAAGAAAGAGCTTTATGAGGAAGAAAAGGCCAGGCAGAGCGTGTAGCAAGACAGACTGTGCAGCACTTGTCGATAAGTTCGAAGCAAGCGCGGGAATGATTGCAGGGAAATAGAACGAGGAAAAAAATCTCCCGGCAGCGAATGGCTGCCGGGAGATTTATCAGTAAACCTGTCTTGCCGGAAGAGCCGATGCGTCTAACGCGGCGTACCACGTCGAAACAGATTGACGATTGCCAGCAGGACGACAGCGCCCAGCAATGACACCAGCAGCGATCCTATACTGAAATCATTCTGATTGATTGTACCGGTACCGAACAACGGCGCCAGCAGCCATCCGCCGAGCAATGCGCCGACTATACCCACCACGATATTAAGAAGCATTCCCTGCTCGGCATTGGTCCTCATGATCATGCTTGCGATCCAGCCCAGAATACCGCCGATTACGATCCAGATTATAAAGTTCATATTAGCTCTCCAAAGTAAGTTAAAGGAAGTGCCGTATCAGGTGGAAGGCCCTTTTACGGCGGGTTGAAAATTCAATTCACAGTGCTCGACAAAACAGCTATTTGCTTCTTTCGCCCGCCGCCCGGCCACCTGCCTGCTTCTCTGCTGCGTGTTCGGTCCGATAGGCGCATTGCGAACTGCTTCATTTCCTTCAGCTCCGTACTTCCAGATATACATGGATACATGGCGCCGACAAGAAGGATTTAATCAAAATCAGATTACCCTCCGATTACCTTGGTGTACTTAACAAACCTCATGGCCGCATCGTCGGCCCGGCTTGATCCGGCGCTGGATTGCTTTCATCCAACATCACCACTGAAGCCCCTTGCCTTCCCTCGGCCAGCCGGTTAGCGTAGTCGCATGCATCCTGCCGGTCTTCGAAGCTTGCAAGTGGCTCTTCAAAGTCATTTGCCAGCACATTCCAGCAACCGTCATCGTCGCGCAATACACGAAATATGGCGGCCACTTGTTGGTCAAAACCCATATATGCCTCCTGTCAAAACATGTCGCGGTGTGAGGGCGCAGCCATGTCTGGATATCGGTTAGGCACGTTACATGGCAGCTGGTTCACGCTCAGGCAGTATTTTCGAATACTGAATTTGCGATGCATTTAAGCTTCCGCGCGTAGCGCAGGGCGCTCTCTTTTAATACAAACCTTTCTTCCTGGCGTCTGCCTCATGCTCGCCGGTTATTTTTTATGCGCAGCCTTCGCTTCGAAAATCGTCGCGATCTTCAATGCGTTGGCATGCCTCAGGCAGGCATTCTTTTCAGTGCCTTCCATGCTCTCGCATTTGGCTTTGGCCACTGCATATTCCGCGTTCGCGATATCGGTGCTTGCCTTGAGTCTGGCTTCGCGCGTGTTCTTGTACTCGGCTTCGGCAGTGCCTTTGGCCCGGGTTTGTGCCAGCTTCGCTTCTTCTATGCAGACGGTTTGCGCATTTCCATGCAGCGTTTCGCATCGGGCATGCGCGTCCCGATAATCGGCTGCCGCCTTGTCAGCCGCCGCGTAATACACCGCCTTCGCGTCATTTGCTCCGCCTTCCGCAGCAGCGGCAAAGCCGATCACCGAAAATCCCAACGCGAGACTCGCCAATAGTCTGTTCATCTTCGCTCCCCTTGCCTTGTGTTCGCAAAAAGCCGCGCACATTCTCGAATGCGTTTCCTCAACTCGATTTGCTGTGCTGTCGGCGTCTTGAGCCGGAAACTCCAAACTCGCTACGTTGTTTCTGCCGGATAATTCACGGCAAGACGACAAAGACAGAGCAAACCGCGGGCCAGCTTTCAATGCACTAAAAAACAGCTATTCGAAGGAATTTAGTTAGCGTTTTGTATATGTTTCAGATGAGATTGAAAACAATACAAAAGAATTTCTGGCGGGTTTGAAATAGTGGCTGCAAATGCAATTACAGATCGGCGGTCGCTTCGGGGTCGGACGACTCCGCCGCGACGCCCGGTACCGCGCGCAAGCTGCCGAACCACAATGCGTACTGGCGGGTAAATTCAGCCCCGAAGAAAAAAATTTGCGCCGAGTAATAGACCCATAGCAGCAGCGCGACCAGCGAGCCTGCCGCGCCGTAACTGTTTGCAACACCGCTGTTTCCGAGATACACGCCAATCAAGTACTTTCCAAGAACGAACAGACCAGCGGTGCCGATCGCGCCGATCCATACGTCACGCCACGATAATCGCGTTTCGGGGAGCATCTTGTAAATGACGGCGAACAGGCAGGCGATGATGCTGAACGAGAATATTGCTGCCAGCGATGTAAGAAATGTGCCGGTTTCACTCCACAGGCTGCTCCAGTATCGTTCCAGTATCGCCAGCGCGGTGCTGATCACCAGCGATACCAGCAGCAGAAATGCCAGCACCAGCACCAGCCCGAAGGACAGCAGGCGGGTCCGGATCAGCACAATCCAGCCGGACTTGTGCGCCGGGGGCGCGTGCCAGATTTCGTCCAGGCTGTCCTTTAACTCGGAGAATGCGGTAGTCGCCCCGATGATCAGAACCAGCGTAGCGATTGCAGTTGCCACCAGGCCGGCGCCCGGATTGTGCGCATTGGCCAACAGCATCTCAACCGCCTGTGCTCCTCGCGGTCCGATCAAATCTCTGAGCTGCGCAAATATTTCACCCTTTGCAGCTTCTTCACCAAAGATTGCGCCGGCAATCGCAATTACCAACACCAGGATCGGCGCCATCGAAAACAATGTATAGAACGCGAGCGCAGCGCCCTTGCTGGAAGCGCGCTGCGCCATCCATTCTTCGATCGACCCGGCGATGACAATGCGGATACGCCGCCAGACGGATAAGGTGTCGGCTGCAGATGACTGGTTCAAGGATTTCGAAGAATTGGCTGCCACGATTTTCGAATGCGAGATGCAAGTCCCATGCCGGACAGGGCGCGCCGCATCCGTCCGGTTCCGTGTATGTCCAGCTTCCGGCGGTAATTATTTTGCAGCCGCAAACGGATATTGATCGGCAACAAAGCGCCGTAGCTGTCGATCGGTATGTTGAGTGTCCTGGCTGATCGATCCGGTCTGTACCCTGTATGCAAAATTTTTCTGTCCGGATCGTCGCCACTGTCCTGTCACGGAGTTCGATACATGCCGTCAGATTCGGAATTTTTCACGATTCCTCCGCTGTCGTATTTTTCGCCGGCGCGGTCGGGCGAACTCGCCGATCGGGCAGCGCCGGCAACAGATACGCAGGCGGAGTCGGAAACGGTAGACGCCAAGCTGGAAAAGCTGGTGGCGGCGCGCACCTTGGAATTGCGGCAGATGATCGCTTCGCTGGAGGCTGACCGCGAGGAAGAGAAACGGGGACTTGCACGGCAACTGCATGACGATCTCGGCTCCGCACTGACTGCGCTCAGCATGCATATTGCAATCCTGTTCCGGAAATTGCCGGACGATCCGGCGCTCGTCGAGCGTTCGGTGCAGATCAATGCGCTGTTGGGTTCAATTGCCGAAGCGGTGCGCCGGATCCAGAATAATGTTCGTCCCGAAAAACTTGATGTGTTCGGAATCAAGGCTGCAGTTGCTGAGCATGCACATGAGTTTGAGCGCCGATCAGGCATCGTCTGCCGGGTCGACTTGCCTGACGAAGAGCTGTCATATTCGCCGCAAGTGGAAATAACCCTGTTTCGCGCGATGCAGGAAATATTGAGCGGGATCGCCGCGGATGGCACGGCGACGCATGTCGAAGTGGTGCTGGACGATACCGATGACGGTATCGTATTCAGCATTCGCGATAACGGCACCGCTGCATTTGGTCAGCGGTCGGTCGGCAGCCCAACGCAGGAGCTGGCAAACATTCGGGAGCGAGTCGTTCTCCTTGGCGGTGACATGAGAATTGTCAATTCGGCGGGGAAATTCACCCGTATCGTCGTGACGTTGCCCGGCCCAAGGAATAGGGTGGCCGAGAAATAGGCTGCCATGACGCGTTCGCGCAAGCATGAACTTGCCGAGAACGACCCACCGCAACAAGAAAATTCAATCGATCAAATTCTGCTTGATCGCGTAATAAATAATGTCGGCGTTGCTGGACATTTTCATTTTTTCAAGGACGCGCGATCGATAGGTGCTGACGGTTTTTACGCTCAGGCACAGTTCTTCGGCGATTTTGGTAACGCCTTCGCCCTGGCCGAGCTTGTAAAAAATCTGGTACTCGCGCGCCGACAATGTTTCATGCAAGGGTTTTTGCAATTCCAGCGTCGCGGGATCGGCGGTGAGCAAATCGGCGACTGCCGGGCTGATATATTTGTGGCCGCGCATGATGGTATGGATTGCCTCGACCAGTTCGGTTGCAAGCGCCTCCTTTTGCACATAGCCGCTCGCGCCGTTGCGCAGGATCTGTACCGCATAGCGATTTTCCGGATGCATGCTCAGCATCAGCACAGGCAACTCGGGTTTTTCACGCTTGATTTGCTTCAGCACTTCGACGCCGCTCTTGTCCGGCATGGCAATGTCCAGCAACACGATATCCCAAGGCCTCGCACGAATCAGGCGAATCGCTTCCTGAGCGGTTGCGGCTTCCCCTTCTATCCGCATATCCGGAATATCGGCAATGAAATGCTGGACGCCGGCCCTTACCACCGCGTGGTCGTCGACTACGAGAATCTCGATCATATTAACTGCCTAACTGCCGGTATTCTGACCATGTATATTGGGCTGCACAGGCAGGTCGCCGGAAAACACTTTTGCCTGATATTCATTCAAGCGGTTGTAAAGAGTTTTCAGGCTCACGCCCAATACTTCCGCTGTCATTGTCTTGTTGCCGCCGCAATATCCGAGCGTTGCATAAATCAGCCGCTGTTCCGCTTCGGCCAGCTTGCTGCCGAGCGGGAAGGTGATGCAGTCGCTGGCTACGTTCGTCACCAGCGGTTTTGACGGCCGTATCGCATCGACGATATCGAGTTCTCGGTCGGCCAGGATATAGGCCCGATGTATCATGTTCTTCAGCTCTCTCACATTGCCGGGCCAGTGGTACTCCCGCAAGAAGCGCCGCGACAGCTTGGAGAATATCTTGCAGGTTCCTTCTTCGCGGTTCCATCGATCCAGGAAAATATCAGCCAGCAGCTCGATATCTTCGTCGCGCTCGCGCAAGGGCGGAACCTCGATCGGAAATACCGCGAGGCGATAATACAGGTCGCTGCGCATCTCGCCTGATTCCACGGCGGCTTGCGGATCGCGATTGGTGGCCGCGATCAATCGGACCTTGACCTGCGTTTCTTCATCGGCGCCGATACGGCAGAAGCGGCCGGTTTCCAGCACCCGCAACAGCTTGACCTGCATTTCCATCGGCATTTCGGTAAGTTCGTCGAGGAACAGCGTACCGCCGTTGGCACGTTCGAAGCAGCCCTTGTGCGTGCGCACCGCACCGGTAAAGCTGCCGCGTTCATGGCCGAATAATTCGGCTTCGATCAGTTGCGGAGAAATCGCGCCGCAGTTCAAGGCGACGAACGGCTTGTCCCGTTCCTTACTCATTTTCTGGATTGCTTCGGCGACGACTTCCTTTCCGGTCCCGCTTTCGCCGGCAATCAGTACATTCGCATTGGTCGGCGCGACTTTGGCGATCAATTGAAACACGCGCTGCATCGATTCCGATCTGCCATACAGATTGCCACATTGAATAGGCGCGGCGCTGCCTTGCGACTCATCATCCTGTCGCAAAATGGTGCCCGACCGCAGCGCTGCGATTGCGTCCAGATCAAGTGCCGGAATGCCGGCGCCGCTGGCGTGTACGTTTAAACCATTGCTCATGCGTATTTCAGGCCTCTGCCTGTTTGGCGCAAATTACCTTGTCGTCGTATCGTGGAATGCACTACTTGCATATCTGCTGATTGGATGACTGCGTTGCAGGAACATGCAGGCAAGCGCGGAGCAGAGTGCCTGCCTGCTGTATCGTTTCGGAAAAGAGGGACGTATCGGATGACGCGCATACCGCATAGTGGCATGATGCGATTGATTGAGATTTGTAATACAACAATGTTCGTGCAGCTTTACGACGGGTTCGGAGGCGCAGCGACAACTGCTATCGATATGGCAATCTCGACAACTATATGATTCAAAACCTGTTACGTGTTTTCCCGAATGACAATAACTTGAGTTTTTCTATACATTAGCGTAGCTAGTGCTAATAAAATAACGATGCTTTTAGAATTTAGAATTCAACCAACGTTTTCAAAGGAGAAGACCATGAAATCAGGCATTCTGCGCGGCTTGCTGGCCTTGGCCGGCGTCGCGCTCATCTCGGCCGCCCCGGCGCATGCGCAACAACAATTCATCACCGTCCTGACCGGCGGCACCAGCGGCGTGTATTACCCGATGGGCGTGGCGCTGTCGCAGATCTACG
>JAKFFO010000147.1:0-4061 GCA_036675035.1 Oxalobacteraceae bacterium | reverse complement strand
CCATCGTGCCTGCGCCGTACAACGGCGTCGGCATGAATCTCTATCGCGACGGCAACGATAGTGTGGCCATGCATAGCGACAAGTCGCACCTGTTGTTGGTGCCGCACCCCATCGCGCTGGTTTCGCTGGGCGATCCGCGTCGCATGCTGATCCGCGCCAAGGCCGGCAATCGCCGGACGCTGGTCGTGGATTTGGAGCCTGGCAGCCTGTTATGCATGAGTTACGCGTCGCAGGCGACCCATGAGCACGGCATTCCCAAGACCAAGAAGCCGCAAAGGCCGCGCATCAGTGCGGTCTTTCGCGTTCGGCCGTACGAATGACCATTCGCGCATCATTCTCCCGGAGGACGGATATCGCGAGTGCGTGATGCTTGGGTCACCGCTTTGCGGCCCAGCGCCGGATCATCGGTGAAAACGGCGTCGATCCCGGCGGCGATATAGCGCAGCATCTCGCGCACTGAACCGGATTCGTTGCGCTCTGCCGCTCCGCCGCCGTCTTTGAATTCCGAGCCAAGAAAATGGTTCTCCGGTCGGAACGTATAGACAACGACTTTCAATCCTTCCGCATGCGCGTCGTCGACCAGGACGCTTCGTGCTTCTTGCGCGCCGCTCTGAAAATCCACATTCTTTATCGAAGCTCCGATGGCGTCAGCATAACTTGCGATCTCGCGCAGACCGCTGGGTTTCATCATGTCGCCATAGGTCGTACGCTGTCTGGAAACGACCGCATCGTAAGGACGTCCGTCCTTTTCGCCCAGCAGCTGCAAGAGTTCGATATTGGCGTGCGCGGCCCCGATCTTGTCGCGCAGGCATCGCAGGTTGCCGGTTTCGAAGGACTGGATGATCACTGGCGCGCTTTGCGTGTAGGCATACGCCGCCAGTATCTCTAGCAGCTTGTCTTCCATGGCTAGGCCCAGGCCTGCGAAATAAGTCGGGTGTTTGATCTCGGGAACGATGCCGATCGTGCGCCCATGCTTCGACGATTCGCTGGCGACCAGTTCGATGATCTCCTCCAGCGTGACGATGCCGAACTGGCCGTCGTACGTGGCCGACCGCAACTGCGGCAGCCGTTCGCGTGCACGCAGCGTGCGCAGTTCGGCCAGTGTGAAGTCTTCCGTGAACCAGCCGTCGGTCTTTTCGCCATCGATGGACTTGCGGATTTTGCGGGTGGCGAATTCCGGATGATCGGAGATATCGGTGGTACCGCTGATCTCGTTCTCGTGCCGGGCGACCAGGAAACCGTCCTTGGTGCTCACCAAATCCGGTTCTATCGCGTCGGCTCCATCCTCGATCGCCTTGGCGTAGGCGGCCAGCGTATGTTCGGGGCGCAGCGCGCTCGCCCCACGATGGGCGATGACGGAAACCTGGGAAGTGTCGCTGGGCATGATGGCGCCTTGGCTCAAAATCGCACTTTCTCCACGGTCATCCAAGACGGATACCCGGCGCTGGTTTTATAGCAGCGGAATATCCTTTTCCTCGCTGGGAAGTCCCAGTTTGATGCGATCTTCCTTCATGTAGGTCGGCATCGGCTGCCGCTCGATGTTGTGCTCGCGAAGCCAGTGCTGGCATTTGCGTTGCCACTCGATCATCCGTGGCTTGACTGGAAGCCAATAGATTTCATCTACAACAGGCATCCGATATTTTTGTTTTGCGCCCTTCGGAGCTTCTATTTTTTTTGTCGGATCGGCTCCGTTCTGAAGAAGCCAATAGACTTTGTCGAAATTCCCTAGGCGTGAGTACCAGTCGATAACCGCGTCATTCCCTTTGTCGTTATAAAGACCTTCATTAACGTTTGCGCCGCGTTCTATGAGCAGCTGTACGTTCTTCCATTGATCGCGCAAGAAAGCGACATGAGTTAGCGGCTCGCCGTTTGAATTGCGCGTGTTGGGGTCGCCGCCGCGATCGAGCAACATCGCGAGATAGCGTGGATCCGCATCGCCAGCTGCAAAAACCAAGGCATTGTTGCGTTGTTGACCGCTCGTGCGTTGCGAATCTATCCGGCGTGCATTAGGGTTTGCGCCGTTTTCCAGCAACAGTTTCAGGCCCGGCAGATTCTTGTTGAATATCGGCCAAGCCACCATCGGCATGGCGCTCTCGTCGAAGATCGCATCCGGGTTGACGCCTTCCTGCTTGATCAGGCGCTGAACATCGGCCGCATCGTTGCGATCGACCGCCTCGGCCAGTTCCAGAGCCTTGCCCTGGAAGTAGTTACTGGCGGGAAAGCCCGCAGTGGCGGGTTCGCTGGCGGGCTGCGCGTGGCAGGCAGTCAGGCATGTCGACAACACCAGCGCGACAACAAGGTTACCGAAAGCGGACATGCATCCATTCCTGGACATCCTTTATCTCCCTCATTAAATGTGACATCACAATGTTTGCCACAATTTGTGCGATTGACAGCAGCGATGCGCAGTGGCAGGTTGAACAGCGTTGATTGCCGTGTCAACCCAAGGCAAGGAGCCGAGTATGACTACGCCCACCGTTACTGTCGGGCCAGTACTCCCGTCCCAGGATCCGCGGACGCTGGAGGAAAAAATACTGCAGATACAGCAGCAGCGAGAATTGCTGTCGGAAATGCGTACGCAATCGGCGCAATCCGGCGACCTGCAGCTCTCGCATCAGGCCAACGCGTTGGAACGACAATACTATGCGCGCGACATGGCGGGGTTGGCCGATGACGTATATGAATCTGCAGCCCACAGGCCTTCATTGCAGCCAGGCTGGATACGTGCAAGCGAGAATCCGGAGTTGTTGCGGCAAACTGGCGTGAACTGGAGTGACGAACAGATCAAGCAATATCTGCAGCCTGACGATTCCAATTTTCGTGCCGAGATCTATCTGCCTGATCCTCGGGTTTTCGGTGCCGATGCGAAGCCAGTCGTCGCCTATAAAGGTTCCAATGGGGCAGTGGTCGCACACGACAGCACCGGTAAAGAGATCACCCGGGAATCGGCGGTGGAGGATTGGGTGAATAACGGCATCCAAGGCGCAGGTCTGGAGAGCGATTACTACAACCGGGCGATGGAACTCGCGACTGGAATGAGGAGATCGCTCGGAAGCGATTTCGGTATTGTCGGCCACTCCCTTGGCGGTGGCCAAGCTTCCGCTGCTTCGGCTGTGACAGGCATGCCGGCTATCACTTTCAATTCCTCTGGCCTGAACCCAGTCACGGCCCAGCGTTTTGCGGAGAAGCAGGGCCTTTCTGTTTTCGATACAGACAAGACGATCACCGCCTACCAAGTCAAAGGCGAAGTGCTCACCGACGGCCAAGCCATGATCGGCCGTATGGACGCATTGCAGCGGATGCAGATGGGCACGGTTGCCACCATGGCCGCCGATGTTTCGCGTCTGCCGGAAGCTCGGCAGCTGATGGTCACCAAGTTGGGCGAGCTTCTGCCCCATAGCAAACAGGCCCAGCAGGACGCGCTTGGTTTGGTCGACTACCTTGCCGAGCATTCCGGAAACAAGACTCTCAAGCAGGTGCCCACGGCAGCCGGGCAGGTACAACCGGTGCTTGAAGCCAAAATGCGAGATACACAAGGCAATCTCGTCGATCGCCCGAAAGAGCCGGCGATCAGCGAAGTGGCTAAAGATGCAGGGCCACTGCTCAACGTACTGAGTGGAGCAGTGGCCGGGGCGTATGTGGGAAAAAAGGCGGGTGAGGCGATCGCTGCCGGCGGCAAGGTTACCGATGTCGCCTTGGACACCGTGGGCGATGGCTATCGGGTAGGCGGCAAGATCACCGGCCAAGCCATGGAGGCAGGCGTGCAGACCTTCGGCAAGATATCGGGTTTGCAAGTGCGCGGCGGCGGCGAAGTGGTCGCGCAGGTGCGCGTGGCGAGCGGATACCTGGAGGCTGCGGTACCCATGACGCAATGCGTGACCCAGCGCTGGGGCAATGAAACCAGCAACGCGCTGTTGCGCGCCGCAAGCCACCTGCCTTTCGCCGACAAGATCGCACCGGGCCTGCGCCAGGAAGCGGACCGGCGCGATCAGGCCACGGAGGCGTACTGCGATCTCAAGACCGCACAGGCCAGGGGAGCGCTGGATCATGCCGGACGCGAT
>JAKFFO010000209.1:0-4107 GCA_036675035.1 Oxalobacteraceae bacterium | reverse complement strand
TGGGGCAAGAAAATGGGGTAATGCTACTGCATATTGGGGTATTTATCAATGTAGTTACCCCATTAAATCCATTATTACCCCATTTGATTTTGATTCCGGGTATTGAAACAAGGACTTTATGCAATCGCCAACAGTAGCTTTTTAACCCGGGAAAATTTTAATTTTTAGGAAAAAATGAGAGCTTATAAGCTTTAGCTGATAAAGACTGTATATAGGCTATCTCCTTTAAAAAGGAGCTTCATCTTTCGGGTGGAATCGCACCAATTGCGAGCCGCTGTCTGATGATTGTAGCTGGTGTAGCAATAATTAAAATCGGCATTATGCAAGGATGGATCAATGAAGCATCAAGCAGCGAAAGCGGGATTTCTGCCGCAGGGGTTGTATGAGCGACTCGTGTACGCCGATGAAGCAGATCAGCTGGCAAGCCTGGCTGAAACGCACCAGGCACTCATCGATGAGCCAACGGCTGTGCAGCGTCGTGAACACTTGATCCATGAGCTCACTTGCCGATTGCCAGAACTCCTCGATGAGGTGGCAAGCAAGGCGGAGGGCAAAGCTGAGCAAGCGCTTGCCGAATTAAAATTGATTGCATGCTTGTTGCGTGAAGCCCGCATTCAAACCAACACTACCGTTGTTCAACGCGTTCCCGCAGAGCCACTCAGGGTGTTGCGCGCGCTGCATCCGCCGAATGCGCCACCGATGCTGCCTATGACAGGACTGCGACGGCCGTGGATATTTACTTCCGCACGCAGCGATCCATCGCTGTTGGGCGAGTTGCGCGCCGAGCTGGCAATGGTGGATCGGGTCGATATTCTGGTCAGCTTTATCACCTGGAGTGGTGTCCGTAAATTGATGGATGTGTTGAAACAGGCAACCGCGCTGGATGCCCGGGGACGGCCCCGCACCCACTTTCGCATTCTGACCACAACTTATATTGGCGCAACCGAGGCGCGCGCGGTGAACGCGCTGGCGGAATTGCCGGGCGTGGAATTACGTATTTCACTGGATGGACGACGCAGCCGGCTGCATGCCAAGGCGTGGATATTCCACCGTGCGAGCGGGTTTGGCACAGCCTTTGTTGGCAGCGCGAATTTATCCGAATCCGCCTTGATCGGTGGAATCGAATGGACTGTCAAGCTTACGCAAGCAGCTGACGTCGATCTGTTTTCGGCCGCGGGCGCACACTTCGAAACCTTATGGAATGATCCCGAGTTCCAGTCCTACGATGCGCGTGATGAAATCCAGCGACAAGCACTGGAAAATGCGTTACGCGAGCAAAGGCGCGATCCGCGCAAAAGGCAAAGCGAAGACGAGCCGATTGCGATCCATACCTGGTTTGAGCTGCGTCCTAAAGCGTACCAGCTTGAAATGCTGGAAAGGCTTGCATCCGAACGCCGGCATGGGCGCTGCCACAATCTTTTGGTGGCAGCCACCGGCACCGGCAAGACGGTAGTGGCAGCGTTTGATTATCAGCGCATCACACGCGAGGAAGGCAGCCCGCCGCGCCTGCTATTCATCGCCCATCGCATACAAATCCTGAAGCAAGCGCTGGCCACATTCCGGCAAGTGCTGCGCGACCCGAGTTTTGGCGAATTGCTCGATGGTCAGCATGAACCGAGCCAGCATGCGCATTTGTTTGCCACCATCAATACAGTACATAGCCGCAAGCTGGTGGCAAAGCTGGGCGCGGATTACTGGCGCGTCGTGATCATTGATGAAGCACATCACATACCGGCAAATGCGTTTGATCAGTTCGCCCGTGCCATCCAGCCGCATCTGTTGCTTGGTCTGACGGCAACGCCCGAACGTACCGATGGCAAAAGCCTGAATGAATATTTCGATAGCCGCCCGGACGGCTCCCCCGCGGTGTCGCTGCGCCTGTGGGATGCACTCGATCAGCAATTGGTCGCGCCATTTGAATATTACGCGACCGCCGATGCAACCGATTTGTCGCAGATAAGATGGAATCGCGCAGAAGAAACAGCGCAACTTGATGCGATTATTTCGAGCAATGATGTGCGCAGCCGAACCATCGTAAATGCCTTGCAACAGTATGTATCGGATTTGGCGCGGCTCAAAGGCATTGCATTTTGTGTCAGTGTCCGGCATGCCAAATTCATGGCCGATTGGTTTGAAAAATCGGGGCTGCCGGCACGCAGCCTTACCGGCGCCAATACCAGTGAAGAACGTGAAAATGCGCTACGCAGCTTGCGCTCCGGCGAGATCAAGCTGATTTGCACCTGCGACTTGTTCAATGAAGGGGTGGATATTCCCGAAGTTAACACCTTGCTGCTGTTGCGTCCGACGCAAAGCCCAGTCATTTTTCAGCAGCAAATCGGCCGCGGCCTACGCCTTTCTGACGGCAAGGATAGCTGTCTGGTACTCGATTTTGTTGGTCAATACAGCGAAGAATTCCGCTTCGATACACTGCTCAAAACAATTACAGGCTTATCGCGATCACAATTGAAAGACTCGGTTGAAAATGGCTTCGGGCTGTTGCCAACCGGTTGCCATATCCAGTTTGATCGGGTGACCCGCGATCGGGTACTGGCAAGCTTGCGCGCGGCGCTCAATTTGAATGCAATCCGTCTGCGCAAGGAACTTGCTGCTTGGGCAGCGCTGCGAGCAGGCAAGCCATTGCGATTGAAAGATTTTTTGCGTGAAAATCAACTGGATATCGCCGATGTGTATGCGAATCGGCGTTCGTGGACAAGTTACAAGCGCGATGTTGGTCTGCCGGTGGCGGCAGCCGGTCCGCGCGAAGAAGAGCTTGGCCGCAGCCTTGGACGTGTGTTGCATGTGAATGATCCGGCGGCGCTTGGTGCATGGACGACCGTGCTCACCACCGGCGATATCGATGCATCGCGGGTACAGATGCTTGCATACCAGTTGCTCGACAAACGAGGCGATCTGATCGATCCAAAAGGGTTTGCAGATTTAATGGCGGTTCATCCTGCTCTGCGTGAAGAGTTGATCGAGATGATCGACTGGCTGGAAGACGAAACCACTGTCAGTTCCCAGCCCTTGCCGGATGCTCCCGCAGCTTGGCCGCTTGCGCTGCATGCGCGCTATGGGCGACGCGAGATTCAAACGGCAGTAGGGCATTTGACACCCACTTCCCGGCCGTTGTTTAACGAAGGATGTCTGCTCATCGCCGACCAAAAAACCGAGCTGCTGTTCGTCACTTTGGATAAACGGGAAGGATTTGCCGAGCGCGTGCAGTACCACGACTATGCAATCAGCTCGGTGCAGTTTCATTGGCAAACCCAAAACCGCGCCGGTTTTGATAATGCGACCGGCCGCCGCTATCTGGATAGCCGTGAAAATGGCTGGCGCTTTCAATTGTTTGTTCGTGAAAATCAGGATAGCGCATACGTTGCCCTTGGGCCGGTTGCGCTCGAACGTCACGAAGGTGATCGGCCCATCTCGATTACATGGCAATTGAAACAGCCTATGCCGATAGAGATTTTCCGCCGGTTTAGTGTACTTCGAGGTGGATAAATAACATTGGTGATGCAAGTGCTTATTGATGTCAACTTATCTGAATCCGATAAATTGGCATGAGCGCACTTGATACAATCAATCAAGCCTGGATAGAAGCCACCGATCCATCCCCTACAAATCCCGCCTGCATAAACGCATGCCTTGAAGAAACAAAAACGATAACAAACTTCATTGAACGTTGAAACCTGAATTGGACTCAGAGATTAAGCATGTCGCAAAGTGCAATTGCTTAATAGATACGATCAAGTTCAAGGAATATATATGTTCAACTATTTTCAAGCTTTTAACTCTGACACTCTCAAGGCGCAGTTCGATGCACAACTTTTGTTTACCACCGATCTTTCCAGCAAGATGCTTGAAGGCATTCAAAAAATAAATGAATTGAATGTGCAGGTAATGAAAGCCCTATTTAAAGAATCACTGGCCAACTCGCAACGGCTGCTCGGTGTTACCACGCCGGATGAAGCGCGCTCCATTATCGAGGAACAAGCGCCGCCAGCGACCGAAAAAATTCGTGCTTATCAACAGCATTTGCAAAATATCCTTGCTGAAACGCAAGCAGGTGTGACGGAAGCGCTGGAGTCCCGGGTGCCGGAAACCGTG
>JAKFFO010000153.1:0-85005 GCA_036675035.1 Oxalobacteraceae bacterium | reverse complement strand
GTCCGACCACCGGACAGGTAACAATGGTCGAATCGACCTGCGCACAATGCGACGCGCGGCCCATGAACGAAAGCGGTCCGACTCGAATATACTGCGCCAGTTCCATCGCCACGGCAGTTCGGCATCGGCATGACGCCAATCCTGCCAGGCGACAGCTTTTTCACGGGCGGTAACCTGCTCATTTCATTTTCTTGAATACCCATGTCTGAATTCCGCCATCCGTTTGACCGCGCTATCGCGCTTAATCCCGAAGGGCCGAACCTGTTTTTCGGCCGAACATCCGATGACTACTGGAACGCGATCTCGCCATATGGCGGCGTCACTGCCGCGACAGTCCTGCAGGCGGTCCTGCGCCATCCGGATCGCATCGGTGACCCGATTGCGATGACAGTTAATTTTGCGGCAGCCATCCAGGCTGGCGAGCTGATGGTGCGGGCGCTCCCGGTGCGCACCGGTCGCTCCACGCAACATTGGCAGATTGAAATAATGCAGGCCCAGGACAAGCAGCCACTCGTTACTGCAACAGCGGTGTTTGCGATCCGGCGGAATACATGGCGCGATACCGAAGCCGCAATGCCCCAAGTAAATGGCCCGCAGGAATTCCAGCGATTCATGATGGCGAGATCGCTTCCGTTTCTGGAGCGCTACGATCTGCGCTATGTCGACAGCGGCCCTTACGCCGCCACGGAAACAAGTGTTACCCAATGCTGGATAGGTGATGTTCCACCGCGAAAACTGGACTTTCCGGCAATCGCAGCCTTTTGCGATTCATTCATCCCTCGGTTGTTTGTCCGCAAAGGCGCGGCATCACCGATTTCGACCGTAAGCATGAGCATCAATTTTCATATCGACACTCCATCGTTGTCGGTGAGGCCGGGAACCTTCGCATTCGGCCAGGCACGGGCGAACGGTTTCAATAACGGCTTTTACGACCAGGAAGGGAAACTATGGTCCGAAGACGGCCAGCTCCTGGCGACGACGCACCAGATGGTCTGGTTCAAGGATTGATGACCCCGGCATCCACGAAAGCACGCGGTCGAAAAAATTCAGGAAGCTGTTTATTTAAAGGGGCACAAGATGGGTACGAAACCCCAAAGGGATCTGGGATGCAGTTATTCCAACGCAGAATTCGTCGCCAAGTTGCGGCGTCTTGCCGATGCGATCGAGAGCGGCGAGAAATTCGAGATCCAGATAGCCGGTGAAAGAATTTTCGTACCGGTCAAGGCAGAGTTCAGCGTCGAACATGAACGATCAGACGGCCGTGAAGAAATCGAATTTCAGGTCAAATGGTCGCTTGAATAAGACTGGTTCGTTCGCTCGCTGGAAATCAATCGTTATTGAAAGCGTCAGCTGGTTTTGACCAGTGGACTGTAACAGCCGACGTGGCAGGAAAAGGCACCGCGTCGGCATGCACGGCAACGCGCAAAGCGCTGCCGGCGAGTTGCCGTAAGAATTTGCAACGCCGCCATGCGCCGCAGCTGCGACCGGCACTTTTGAATTGCTTCTCTCAATCGACTAGCCGGCTTTCGCAGCCGGCATTGCCTCACGCTGGCGATTGGAGCGTTTTGCAAGGTAACGCCGCAATATCGACTGTTCGACCTTGACCCGGTCGTTCGGACGGCAGGTGTAGCGAAGCGACAGCATTGCCTCTTTGGCACTGACCAGTTGCAGGATCACACGCGGCGCGGCTGACGGCAGGTCCATCATTTCACGCGATTCGACGAATTTCAAATGTGCGTCTGCCTCATCCAGCCAGTGCTTGCAAACTTCGTTTGCGGCATCCAGCAGCGCCGACTCCAGCGCGATCAAGTCGTCATTGACGTCGGCTCCGACCTTCAGCATGTTCATCACATAGGCGCCAGTGGCCGTCAGATTCCGTATCGGCTTGACCAGCAATATCGAATGCGGGATCGCCACGGTGCGGCTGGTCAGCTGGCCGCCTTCCAGCGCTTCCGACATGGTGGTGGCCAGCAAGTCGGTATCGATCACGCGGCCCGCGACGCCGTCGATTTCGATGAAATCGCCGACACGGTACAGTCGCGACACGGTCAGGAACGCGGTGCCGAGCAGGTTCGCCAGAAACTCCTTGCTGATGATCAGCATCGCACCGGCGACTGCTGCCAAGGACAGCGCCGCGCCGGCGATCTTGGAAGCCCAGATCGTGCCGATGACGATCAGCGCGGCAAGCAGAAGCAGATTTTTCAGCAGAACCAGGTTGCCCTTCCGATGAGCCAGCTCCATGCCCGAACTGGTAGTAACCCGTGCCCGGCGCTGGATCGCCTTCAGTAGCAGCATCGTGGTGACGATGGCAATGATGGTGGCAACAATGCGTCCCATCTCGGTGAAGGCAAAGGCGTTCATTTCATCGATCAGCATGTGGATTTTTACTTTCCTTTAATAGTGGCGCAAAAATTACCGCAACGTTCCGGATTGACAGACAATGGCGGCAATCGGCGGTCGATATGGAATTTTAACGCCATGGATTCAGGATAAGCGCGATGAACTGCAAGATCGCAGAACCATCGTCGTCCGCGCCGGCTCTTTCACCGTACCGGCTCGACATCGTTTTATCCCGGACGATTGCCGGAAATTCTTTCACGATATTTGGCCTGACTCGGTTTTTCTCTCCATGACGCCTTTAATGTAACCTGCCAATGACTATGAATCCGCAAAGCTGGACCGGCATTTCCACCGACCCGATCTCTGAAGAAGCGATCCGTGCGGTGCATCTGCCGCACGAAAATTTCAAGCTGTATTTGAATACCCATGACGCTGAAACACGCTTTACCGTCAACGCCGGACATGCGTTTGTCTTGTATGTGCTGACCGGGAGTTGCAAAACCATGGTCGACGGAAGTGAGGTCATCATGCACTCGTCCGAATTTATTAACCTCGATAAGGGATCGTATACCTTCGATGTATTGGACGACCAACAACTAAAGCTGGTGAAGGTATTCAGTCTGTCATAATCCGCCGCGGGAAACCAAAAATGCGGCAGAGAAGATGTGGCTTGCACCGCAAATGACTTGCGGATCGCCACATGCTCCCGCCTGCACCGGGTAACCAGAAACAAGCAATATCAGCCATTTTTCGTGGCTCAGATTTCCTTTGCGCGCTGCGCACTTCATGATTGCCGACGATGCTTTTGACCAACAACGACGAACCCTTGAAACACCGCGGCGGCATATCGACCGGCACCATTCCGGCGCAAGCGATCGATGCTGCAGAAATGCATCTGCGCGATGTGCTCACGATTGCGTTCGAGCATGCGCATCCTCGCTCCGCGGTAGTGGTTTTCGATACACGCTGCGATCTTGCCATTGCGCTGACAGAAGCGTATCGGCGCTGCCTGCCGGGGGCGAAATTCATCGATTTCGATGCGGTTTCTCCTGACGACGTCACCGGCGCTTTTGTGCCGCTTGCGCCGTCCGACCTGGTGGTGCTGATTCAATCGACCAATTTTCGCCTCGATGCCTACCGCATCCGGGTCGAGCTTTTCAAACGTGGTCTCAAGGTGATCGAGCATCCGCACCTGGCTCGCATGGCGGGGTTGCAAGCCCTCTACTACATCGACTCGCTCGCATACGATCCTGCGTACTATCGCGGTGTCGGCAACGCGCTGAAGGCGCGTATCGACCGAGCACGCTGCGGCGCAATCGACAGCGGCGGAGAGCGCCTGGTTTTTTCTTCTCCGTTCGAATCGGCAAAATTGAATGTGGGAGATTACAGCGGCATGAACAATGTCGGCGGCCAGTTCCCGATCGGCGAAGTATTCACCGAAGCGCAGGATCTGAAGGCGGTTAACGGCCGGGTACGCATTTTCGTTTTCGGCGACACGTCGTTTTCTGTCAACCGCCCGGAACAACCGATCACGCTGGTGATCGCCAAAGGCAAAGTGTGCGGCGTGATCGATTCCACCCCGGAATTCGACCAGGTACTTGCCAATATCCGCGCCGACGAAGGCGAAGTCTGGTTGCGTGAACTGGGCTTCGGCATGAACCGCGCGTTCTCGAAGGACCGGATGGTCGATGACATCGGCACCTACGAGCGCATGTGCGGCATCCATCTGTCGCTGGGCGCCAAGCACGGCGTATACAACAAACCCAACATCAGGCGCGCCATTGCTCGGCATCATGTCGACGTGTTTGCGGTAACCGATGCGGTGTTTCTCGATGACGAAATCATCTTTGCCGACGGAGCCTGGCAGGTCTGATCGGATACGGCAGCGGCATCGGATTTCAACGCGTCCGGCGCGCCGCAGTGCCGGCACTGTGCTTCCCTTCGCATCGCATGAAGTTATAATCGATCCAACTATTATTGACGAGGTTGGCCGTGTCATTTCGTTTTTCCGTTCTACACCAGTATCTGTTGCCGAAGCAGGCGCTGACCGCACTCGCCGGACGAATCGCCGGCGCGCAAGGCGGTCGGCTTTCCCCCCATCTGATCCGCTGGTTCGTGCGGCGCTATGGCGTCAATATGGACGAGGCGCACAACCCTGACCTGGCAAGTTATCCAAGCTTTAATGAATTTTTCACACGTGCGCTGTGCGAGGGCGCACGTCCGCTGGCCGATAGCGACTTCGTCTGTCCGGTCGATGGAGCGATCAGCCAGTTCGGCACCATCGAGCACGACCAGATATTTCAGGCCAAAGGCCATCGTTATTCGACCGCCGCACTGGTCGGAGGCGATAGTGCGCTGGCAGCGCTATTCGAGCATGGCAGCTTCGCCACGCTATACCTGAGTCCGCGCGACTACCATCGCATTCACATGCCTTGCGACGCAAGGCTGACACGGATGATTTATGTGCCGGGCTCGCTTTTTTCGGTGAATCCGACCACCGCGCAAGGCGTACCGGGACTATTCGCCCGCAATGAACGCGTGGTCTGCGTGTTCGAATCGGAATTTGGGCCGTTTGTCCTCGCGCTGGTCGGTGCCACCATCGTCGGCAGCATGGCAACCGTGTGGCACGGAGTGGTAAATCCGCCGCGCGGCGGCACGGTGCGCGAATGGCGCTACGACGATCAGCACATCGTGTTGAAAAAAGGTGCGGAGATGGGCCGGTTTCTGCTCGGCTCCACCGTCGTGATGCTATTTCCGCGCGGCGTGCTGGAGTTCAATCCCGAGTGGACCGCGACGCGCGCGATCCGCATGGGCGAAGCAATGGGCCACCGGCCTGCCGGGTGACGCCGCAGCGGATCGGACCGGTTGCCGAACAACGGTCTTTTCAGATTTCTAACCCACGATGAACCACCAAGCCATTCTGCAATTTTCCACCGCCGGCCGCGGGACCCGGAACATCACCAGGGAGGTCGAACAGGTGGTAGCGGAATCCGGTGCAGCGACCGGCCTGGTGCATGTTTTCGTGCAGCACACCAGTTGCTCGCTGACCATCACGGAAAACGCAGACCCGGACGTACGCCAGGATCTCGAAACCATCCTCGCACGTCTCGCACCCGATGGCGATCCCGCTTACCGCCACGATCTCGAAGGTGCGGACGATATGGCAGCCCACGCCCGCAGCGTGCTGACGGACTCCAGCCTGACAATCCCGGTCGGTGCAGGCCGCTTGCTGCTCGGCACATGGCAGGGCATCTACCTGTGGGAACATCGCGCTGGCGCACAGCATCGGCATGTGGTTGTCACTGTGCTCGGGGCCTGAGCGGCACTCCTGGCGGCGCTGCCCGAGCACACCGAGCCGACCGCTGCTGCATGGAAAGATGAGCTCGGCTGTCCAATTTTCGCAGGAGCTGCATTGGTTGCATTCCGGGTTTCCGACCAGCAGCGGAAAATTGATCGGGCCGTGCCGGCATCGCGGATTCTTTTTCAATGAACATGATATCGGTCCGGATGGATCGACGCCGGCGAATCCCGCTTGCCGCGCTGTTTTCTCCATGCGGCCGGAGGCATGCCGACCAGCCGTTTGAAGGCGCGTGAAAAAGCCGCTTCGGAATCGTATCCGACTTCCAACGCAACCGCAGCCACGGTCGCGTCGCCGGATCGCAGCAGTTCGGCGGCAAGCTGCATGCGCCAGTTCGCCAGATACTGCATAGGCGGCTGGCCGATCAGTGTCATGAAATGTTCATGCAAGGTCGAGCGCGAGAGCCCGACCATGTGGCCTAGCTCGTCGATCGTCCAAGGCGCGTCGGGCTGGTCATGCAACAGCCGGAGCGCCTTGCCGACGAATCGGTCGCGCAAAGCGGCCAGCCACCCGGAACTGTCGCGCGGCAACTGGTCGACGTAGCGCCGCATTGCATCGATGAACATCATTTCACTCAGCCGTTCCAGCATTGCCTCACCACCCGGGCGCCGTTCTATCGATTCCATGACCGCATTCGCCATGAATTGCCCGATCCATGCCTGATCGTCAGCGGATCGCAGATGTAGCATGCGCGGCAAAGCGGCAAGCAAGGGATTGAACGGGCGCAGATCGCAGCCAAGAAATCCGCACACCAGCGTCGTCGCATAATGGTCGTCGCAGGTGGCCGGCCTGGGGCCGTCGATTCCGTCATATACGAGAGCGAAAGGCAATTGCTCGGTTTTCTGCCCGAAGAAAAACGCCGGTTCCATCGGAGCCCGCATCCCGGGAGCGCTGGATACCACATGCGGATCGCCGTGCGGCAAAATCAGAATGTCGCCGGCTTGCAAGCGCACAGGTGTTTCGCCCACGATTGCACCCCAGCAATCACCGGCCGTGACGACGTGGTATGCCATCACATGCTCCGCGTCGGACATCACGGCTGCAGCGATTTCAGATGCGGGCGGTGCCTCGGCCGCCCATTTTCCGATCGCGCCAACCTGGAAGTACAGCGCACCGCGAAGCCGTATGCTGCGCAGTACGTCGGACAAAATATCATGACTCATGGCCGGCTCCCGGAGTTATGCACGGCGGCAGATGCCCACTCGCATGTGCTGGCCGCTTCCGCGACGATAACGACGCGCGCGCAAGTTCCGGCGACGATCGGCAAGGCTGGCCAGGCAGGCAAATGAGAAGCTTGCGCTCGTTCGCCGTAACGAACGCCTTCAGTGAACCGTCTTCAAGGAGAACATCATGTCTGTCCAAGAGCTTTGCGACCCCGCAAAAGCGATCGAACCAGTACCGGATTTTTCGGCCATCAAGCAAAAGCAGCAGGCCACCTGGGCCAGTGGCGATTTTTCGATCATTGGGGTCACGCTGCAGATTGTCGGCGAATCGCTCGCCGAAGCGGCCGACGTTTGCGGCGGCGAAAGAGTGATCGACGTTGCAGCCGGGAACGGCAATGCAACACTGGCCGCCGCACGCCGCTTCGCATCGGTCACATCGACCGACTATGTTCCCGCGCTGCTTGAAAAAGGCGCGGCACGCGCGGCCGTCGAAGGCTTCGACGTAAAATTCGAAGTAGCGGATGCCGAAGCGCTCCCTTTCCCGGACGCATCTTTCGATGTCGCATTGTCGACCTTCGGCATCATGTTTGCGCCTGACCACGCGCGTACCGCTTCCGAGCTGCTGCGCGTCGTTCGAAGCGGCGGCCGCATCGGACTCGCCAACTGGACGCCCGAGGGTTTCATCGGCCGGCTGTTCAAGGTGATCGCGAAGCACGTGCCCCCGCCGGCCGGGCTGCAGTCGCCGCTGCTCTGGGGTACCGAACCGCATATTGTCCAGTTGTTTGGCACACAGGCGGCGGACATCAGTTGCACGCGAAAGATTTTTAACCTCCGCTACAAGTCCGTGGATCACTGGATACAGATTTTCCGCGACTACTATGGGCCGACGCACAAGGCCTTTGCTGCACTTGACGACGCCGGGAAAGAAGCGCTGCGGACCGAGATCGAGAGCCTGCTGAACGAGTTCAATACCGCAGGCAAGCGCGCGCTGACAATGCCTGCCGAATATCTTGAAATAATCGTCCGCAAGCGTTGACGCAGGCACGCCGTCAGCTCCGGTTGATGCTAATTTCCGGGCGGCGGTGCATCCGCGCTTCGCGTCGTTATTGACTTACCTCGCGCAAGTCGGCGACCGGCAGCTGACCGAACTGCTTGCTCAGCAGATAGTCGATCAATTTGCCCGCGCAGTCCACCGGATTTGAAAGCTGGCCTTCGCGCTTGAGCCCTTCGAATCGCTCGCGCAACGGAAATTGTTCGAGCGGGGTTGCCCGGATTTCCGCCTGCATGTCGGTGTCGATGACACCCGGCGCGAGGCTGCAGATACGCACGCCGGCCGATTGATCCTGCGCCACCGCTCGCGCGTGATGGTCGAGCGCCGCTTTCGTCGCGCAGTAGACACTCCAGCCGGAATAGGCATTGCGCGCCGCACCGCTGGAGATGTGCAGGATGCGCAGGTCGGTTGCATCGCGGCTGATCGCTGCGACTGCACTGGACAGCATCAGCGGCGCGGCAACGTTCAGAGCAACCGCTTGCGCGATGGTAGCCGTGTCCTGCGATTCGATCGGACCGACCGGCTGCACTATTCCGGCATTGTTAATCAGCAGCACGGTCTCGCAGCCTGCAACAAAGCGTTGCAGGTCGTCCCCGGCAAGCCAGCGCGCAACTGCGGCCGAGTCGGCCAGGTCGATCGTCGCCTGCGCCAGCGTGGACGGATATTTTTTTGCGAGCTCGCTGTTGTTGTTGCGGGATACGCCCAACACCTCAATGTCTCGAGCCAGCAACTCCTGTGCAATGGCGGCGCCGAGACCGCGCGTGTGTCCGGTAAGAATAGCTTTCATGATTGCCCTTCTGTTTGCCAGGTTGATGCGGCGTTGCGCCTATATGCGCAACGCGGGTGAAATGCGCCGGACGGCCCGTTGCAAGCGATGCCGTGATCGGCGCGTACGCCATTATGCCGCATGCGCCGGAACATGAAACCCGGAACCCGACCGCGAGCCGCTGAAAATTGCGTTCGCTAATAGTTGGTTAGAATAGCCGTCGCTATTTCATTGTTTGCCGCGCACGATCCGACCTTGTCGAACACCGGACGATGCACACTGTTTCAACATGTACGAAGGGGAGAGAAATGAAACGAATGGGGAAAATAAAATCCGGCCTGGCGGTCCTGGCGGCGGCGCTGCTGTTGAGCTCCTGCGCGGCAATGACAGAAAGTGAAAAATGGACCTGGGTCAGCAACATGCATCGCCACATGATTCAGGTAATCGACCCCGCACTGGGGCCGGCCGAAAAAGACGCGTATGTCTATCAGATGTCCCAGGAATCATGGCGCAAGGCGAAGGAACTGCGCGCACATGGCATACAGCCGACAGCCACACCTTCTCCGGTAACAACGGCGCCGAAACCGGCGGTTGCCGCGGAAAACCCGAAGTTGACGGTGGCTGAGACAGCACCGGCAAAAAAGACCAAGGCGCAACTCCGCGCTGAAGCGCGCGCGAAGGCAGCCCAGGAAGCCGAACAGCGCAAACAGAAAAAGCTGGCCGCCGCACTGGCAGCGGCCGAAGAACGCAAGCAGCGCCTGGCGGAGAAGGCAAAAGCCAAAGCTGCGGCGAAATCGGCTGTTGCCGGAAAATCCCGCGGGCTCGACTATTCGAACTGGACATTCATTCAATCGGACAAGGGGCTGCAATACCGCTTTGCGGTCATCAAGCAGACAGGCACTGTGGCTGACGTAAGCGTGCAGTTCCGGGTCGCTGTGGATGACGATATCCACTGCAGCGACCCGATCTGCGATGGCTATGTCCTGAACATGATTTATCCGGGACTCGACGGCAAGTCGATCGAGCGGCATCTGCGCTTTCCACGATCCTTCGTCGGTCCCAAGGCACTGCCGGAGCCGGTCCAGATCGAATTGAAAACATTTTCCGATGGATCGCGGCGCTACTGGACCAAGGAACTGGGTATCGTGTCGCAGGATCGGCCAGGCGCACCGGAAATGAACAATACGCATTTTTACAACTGCGTAGACAACCAGCTGTCGAGCCGTGAACGTACGCGTTGCCGGGACTATCGGCCGGAACGGGCTGAGGTAATCAATTAAACCGGACTCTGAATCGCTCAAGTCGAGGGTCAAGCACAGGATGCGCCAAGGACGATTCCCCTTGGCGAAGAATGCGACAGCTCGAACATCGTTCCCGGCGCCAAGCCGGGTTCGTTTCGTTATGTCGTCAGACGCGGTTAACTCCGGTCCTGTTCACCTGGAACCTGCTCCACTCGCACAGCGTCTGCATTGTCTTTCGCCAGGCCGGCAAGTTGTTCTTTCCGCAGCTCTTGCGGCAACGAAGCAAGACTACGCGCTGTGACATAGAACTCCTCGAAACTCGCCTGCTTTTTCATCAGCGCGCGAAATCCCGGAACCAGAGAATGATAAGTTGCCATCGACGCGAGATGCGCATTGTTCAACGGTCGGGCAAACCAGCCATCGTAGCCGGAGTATCCGTTCCAGCCTACCTTCACGGTATGGAATTCGTCCTTAAGCGCATTCAGTATTTTCTTTTTTTCGGCACGCTTCTTTTCAACAGTTGCGATGCTCGCGTAGTTGTCCGAGAGGCGCTGTTGATACTTGCCAAGCAGCGCAAGAAATTCTCTTTTGCGTATCGTGTTGACCATGTGGGACTGAAGCATGGCTTCATTTCCATGCCGGGCGATCCAGCGTTCGACGCCTGCTTCCTCGATCGCCACCGCAAACGACTCATTGAACTGGGAATCCCCTTTTACATAAAGAACCTGGTGCGCGAGCTCGTGAAATATCAAACGGGCAAGCTGCGGCTCGGAGTAGTTGATGAAGGTAGAAATTACCGGATCGCTGAACCAGCCGAGCGTCGAGTACGCGGGCACTTCCGCAACATGCACATCGTAGCCGGCTTTCTGCATTGAACCGGCGAAGGCAAGTGCATCGTTCTTGTTGTAATAGCCACGGTAACTGGTGCAGCCGACAATCGGAAAACACCATTCGACCGGCCGCATCGATAGTTCCGGCGTCGCGATGACATTCCATACCACGTACGAACGATCAATGTCGACATAGGCCTTGTAGCTGTCGCTGTCGGGAAGTTGCAGCTCGCGGATCGCGAATGCACGTATCTGCTTTACCATTTCGAGCCTCGCCTTCAGGCCTTCGTCGATTGCCGGATCTTTCAGGTAAGCATCGATGGGGCGAGCGTTCGCCAACAGGGAAAGTTGTCCATAAGCCGCCTGCGAAAAATACTTGATATGTGCGGATCCGGCGATCAGCACCATGATAAAGGCACAACCAAAGATCCATTTTTTCTTCAAGTCTTCCCCTTGTCTCGGTAAAGAACCAGCATAAAAAAATGGACCTTTGAATATAGTAAAAGTTCTGAATCGAATGATGCGCAACGACAATTCATGTCAACTGGGACACACCTGGAGGCCGCGCCGTTCATCGCTTCTGTGCATGCTTTCCATTTTCAAATGCCAGAATGGATATTCATCATTTATTCAGCGATCACCAACTTCAGGTTGCTGCTTCAGAAAACTCGGACGACCACGATTGATCCATTTCAATAGTTATTCGTGTGTCGGAAACTTTTCATTTGTGAAATCATCGCAATAGCTTGTCTTGCGCTGGCCTTCTGAAAGCGGCGCGCACCATAATCACGTTCAGCGACCCCGCATCTTGACGGAAAAACCATGGCTGCCCTTTTCCCGATTCTTTTCATGCACCGCGTATCCGCTTCGCCGACGACGCGCCGCGTCATCGCCAAGCTGTGCATTGCCGGAATTGCCGGCAGCCTGATCGGCGTCCCTGCTCTTGCGCGGGACGCCCCATCGCGGCATCTCGATGTTCCATACGAGCCTTCGCCGCAACCGGTGGTCGACCGGATGCTCGAAATCGCAAACGTCCATAAGCGTGACTTGCTATACGACCTCGGCAGCGGCGATGGGCGGATCGTGATCACAGCGGCACGAAAATACGGTGCGCGCGGTGTCGGGATCGACCTTGATCCGCAGCGGATATCGGAAGCCGAGGCCAATGCAAAAAGCGCCGGCGTCGAGGACCAGGTGCAGTTCCTGGTTGGCGATCTGTTCAAAACGGATTTTTCCGATGCCACGGTAGTCACATTATTCCTTTACCCCCATGTCAATCTGAAGCTGCGGCCACAGCTATGGCGTCAGCTCAAAGTCGGCACCCGCGTAGTCTCGTACATATGGGACATGGGCGCAGAGTGGCCGCCCGACAAGACTGAAGAAATCCGTGGAAAACCAGTCCATTTCTGGACGATTACGGAATCGCATAAATCCGCAGCCGGAAAATGGAATCCGGACTCCTGAAAGCGCCAGCAGTAGATCAATTGACCGCTTTGCCTCATAATTTCCAGGAATTAATGAGTCCCGGACGGGCGGTGCCCTGCCGCTTGCATCGGCTTTCCGCAATTTGCGGTGCAATCGCAGCGCGCCGCATCTCCGGACCTGCGCTCCTTAATCACTTCTCCGATAAACACTTACAAGAAAGGCCGAGCAATGAGCATGCTGAGCGAATTTAAGGAATTTGCCCTCAAGGGCAATGTCATGGATCTGGCGGTCGGCGTCATCATCGGCGCAGCTTTCGCAAAAATAGTCGATTCGCTGGTTGGCGACATCATCATGCCGGTGCTGGGGAAAATCGTCGGCGGGCTGGACTTCAGCAATTATTTCATCCCGCTTTCCGGCCAGACCGCCACTACCTTGGTCGAAGCCAAGGCAGCCGGTGCGGTACTCGCCTATGGACACTTTGCGACCGTCGCGCTTAACTTCATCATCCTGGCGTTCATCATTTTCATGATGATCAAGCAGATGAATCGCCTTAACAGAAAGGCACCGGCCGCACCGAAAGCGCCATTGGAAGAGATCATTCTATTGCGCGAAATCCGGGATAGCCTGAAACGTTGAAACGGCCGCGGCGAGACCGGGCATTTGCCGCGCACAGCTCGGCAGGAACGCTAGCTATTCGTTTCTGCCGAGCATACCGCCCAGGCCGGAACCCATGCCGCCCAGCTTTGAACCCATTCCACCGGGGTTGTCCGGCATTCCGGAATCGTCACCCATTACGCCATCAAGCTGTGCGGCGATCGGCCCCGGCAATCTTTCCTTCAGAAAGCCGATTACCGTTTCCACTGCGGTTGCCGCTTTATCTTCGGGCAGGCCGGTTCTTTCAATCAAGCGTTGGATAATTTCATTCATGTTCGCTCCTGACAGTTTGGTGTGAATTCGAATGCATTCCCGCCCCTGGCTTCGCGGCTTCGTGCGCGCCCGAAGATTTTTTGTGTATTCAGGCTACGTGCTTTCGCCAGCGTCCATTTGAGTTGCATCAAACGGGCCGGAATCATCCACCTGCCGCGTCCGAGCAATCGCACAACAAGGACCCGATGGGCGATGCGGAACGCCATTCGCGAAAGGAAAACTGCAAGTTTCCTGGTAGAGCCGCCAAAAAAATGCGCGGCCTTGTCCATCCATTTCCACCGCTCCGATTCACTCTACGCCGCAAGCGCGCGACTCGCAACCGGGTGTATGCGGCTTCATCGCATCGACTTGTCCCAACCCAATTTCCGAAGTGCCGGCGGTCACCGGCTCGTTCAAAAGTTGTCCGAGCGCGAGTCCGACTTGCAGATCTTCCGCATGGCCGAAGTGCTTGAAACGAATCCGTCCGTTGCGGTCGATGAGCACGAGGCTGGGAGTGCCCTGCAGCTCGTAAGCCTGCATCGTATGAGGAATCGGGCCCGCAATATCAGGTTGATCGATGCCTACCGGAAAACGGATCCGGTATTCGTGGATGAATGCGCGCAGCGCGGCCGGAGTCATGACTTCGTGGTGTTCGAAAATCGAATGGATCCCGATTACCTGGACCGCATCGCCGGGAAATAACCTGAAAATCGATGCGGCCTGCGGCAACCCGTGCGATACGCATCCCGGGCACAGCATTTGAAAGAAATGCAGCGCTACAACACGTCCACGCAAATTTTCCAGGTCGTGCGGAACGTCGGTATTGAACCAGTCGGCGATCCGCAGGGCCGGGGCTTTGTGATACGGCAGATTCATGATGTATTTCCTTGTCAGGGCGTGAAATTCTTCTTGCGCTGTCCGAAATCGACTACCTCTGCATTGTAAAGAATGGAAACGGAAAACATGCAAGCACGGCTGCCCTGCTTGTGAAGCATGCGCTCCCGATAGCTCCACCGTTCATGGATATATTTGAACGTTATTGAAAGAACGCAGGTCCAAATGCGTCCGGCAAGTACTTAACAAGGAGTTTTTTCATGTTCGTTTTTCCTGTCAATACCATCAAGGATTTGGTTCGCAACAACATGCAGTCCCAGTTGTCGCTTTTCCTGAACATTTCAAAAAGCATGGTCAATGCATCGGTGCAGCTGGGTGAACTAAACGTCCATGCAGGCCGCAAATTGATGGAAGAATCGGCTGCCGCGATGCAGAAGGTGCTCCAGCTGAGGACGCCGGCCGATACGCAGTCGTTCATTGCGGACCAGAGTCAAGTGACAATAGACAGGATTCGCGGCTATGCACTGAATATGCAAAATATTGCATCCCAAAACTGGATCGACATGACCAGGTCGGGCAGTGGAAATCCTGCGGCATACGGGTCGAAACCGGAGAAAGCCGATCACGGCGTCACGCACGAAGATGCGGCACCGCAGGGCCAGCACGGCGTCGATGTGCATCCGTCCCCGCTGGTTGAAAAACTCGTTGCATCGGTGGTCAAAGACGTGGATCAGCTTCACTGACCGGCAACCGCCAAACATGACGGTTTGCGTATTTCATCCGGCAAACCGATTTGGTGCGCATTGGCTTGAAATTGGCCACGGTGCGTTGCTGATGCATTTGCAATTTCGCCGGGATGCGTCGCTTGCGGGCCTGCCGACACGCAAGCGGCATGCAGCTTATTTACCCGGAAGCATCGGGCACCGCGAAATGCCCGTAATATCACAGACCTGCGGCCGACACGCAGTTACAATGTCGGCAGCCGCTTCCGGCCTTCATTTCACATATTTCAATGATCATTGCGACTCATTCAGGGAAATTCCATGCCGACGATGTCTGGGGCGTGGCGGTGCTCGACCTTGTATTTCCCGGCTGCACGCTGGTCCGCACCCGTGACCCGCAGAAGATCGGCGCGGCGGATTTTGCAGTCGACGTCGGCGGCATCTGGGACCCGGCCAGTGGACGCTTCGATCACCATCAGAAGGGATTTGACGGCGCGCGGCCATCGGGTGTCGGCTATGCCAGCGCCGGCCTCGTGTGGAAGGAGCATGGCGCGCGCTGCGTTGCACGCATCGCAGAAACAAACACCGGATTCGAGCTGACGGCCGAACAGGCACAGCAGATGGCCCATGCGATCGATAACGACCTGGTCCAGTATCTGGACATGTCGGACACCGGCGCGGCGCGGAATGCACCGGGTGGCTACGGCTTGTCGGCGGTGATATCCGGATTCAATCCAACCTGGATCGATGAACAGCAGGCGGGGGATGTCGCGACCGCCGACGAATTGCGGTTGCAGCGATTCCGCCGCGCGATGGAATTCATCGCCGAAATTTTGACCAACGCCGTCAAGTACCGGGCCGGAAGCTTGCGCGCAGTCGAACAAGTGCGCCAGTCAGAGCGGCTCGAGGACGGAAAGCTGCTGTTCCTGAAGAACGGCGCGCTGCCCTGGGCCTCCGTGGTGCGGAACGAAATGCCGAAGGTGATGTTCGTCATCAGCTATCACACTGCCGAACAGCGTTACATGCTGAATACCGTCCCGGCAAATCCGGAGACCTTCGAAGCCAGAAAGGATTTGCCTGAATCCTGGGCCGGGTTGCGGGATCAGGAGCTTGCCGCGGTGACCGGAGTGCCGGACGCGGTTTTTTGCCACAACAACCTGTTCATTGCGGCTGCCAAATCGTTCGACGGCATATTGAAAATGGCGCGCACCGCGCTGGCAACAAACCCTTCCCCGTCCTCGCCAACCAAGGCGTAAACGGGCCGGCCCCGATCTGCGGCCGGCGGCAAGGTGCCGGATTAAACACCGAATTACAATCTTCGAGACAGGAAATCGCAGTGGAAGACCGTCTATCCATCGACCAGCTGGATGCGCTTGCGCAAATCAGCCACACAAAGAAACATGAGCGACCGACTGCATGCGTGGCGCGAAACACCAAGACCCTGATTGGTCTCAAATATATTACACATGGAAAAGACGGCCAGCTTGTGCTGACGGAAAAAGGTCAACAGACTTTGTTCGTCAGGCGCTGCGTCGACGGCTTGCGCGCGGTTGCGGCAAATCCGCAGACCACGCTTGATGCTGATGTGGCCACCTTTCTGAGCAAGAAAGGACATATCGCGCCGAGGCCATCGGCGGACGGGTTCGACATTACGCGGCGCGGAACCGAATCGCTTCAGGATATCGATTCGGCCAACCGTTAGATTTCATCGGTGGCTTCGTCGGCGCCCGCCTGCATTTCCGACTCACTTTTTCTCATCAATTGCGCACGCCGCACCTGCCCTGCCATGACCTACGAAGAATTCCTGGACGAAGTCACCACCCTGCTGACCGAAATGTATGACATGAGCGACGAAGACGCGATCAAGCATGTGATGCGTGCGCAAGCAGCGGATTTCTTTACTTTGCATGATGACGATCCGGCCATGCGTACGCTGGAGCGAGCAAGGGAAGACGCGAAAACGATTTTCGAACAGAAAAACAAGTCCCGCCCTCATGCGCCGCCCAAGCGGCCGGGAAAGCTGCGGAAATAACCAGGCGCCGGGGCTGCATGCTATCCGAAGACAGCATCGCCCCGAACTCTCCATATTACTGACGCTTCATCGCTTCCTTTTTCACTTTCTTTGCTTCCTTTTTTTCCTTCGGGGTCTTGGTAGGTTCCTTCTTGGTCGCTTTCTTGCTGTCCTGACTCTTGCTCATGATGATGCTCCATGCGGGGAAATCGAAAATTGTCCTGTTGCCGATCGGCTGGTTGATTATAAGCTTGTGCGATGTGCAGGAGCGATTGCGCCATCGCGACACCAAAATATAGTCGGCTCGCGGCCTTGAAACGTATCGAAACGGCGAATGCCCGGATGCTGGAAACCCAATCCGCGCCGGCGTCGATTATTAATCCTTCGCGTGCAGTGACCGCAGTGGATTCGCCCTCCCTACTTACCACGCCCCAGGAAGTACCGGCCATCTACCCAAAACATGGGATGCCCAAAAGTAGCCTGAATGGTAACTTCCAGTGCGGGTGGCACGGAACATAAAACAGGAAGTCGGCACCGCGCAATTCATAAATCCTGCGCTTGCTGGAACGATGAATCCATGAATCGGTGCCCGGCCTGGATCATCAATCACAAGAAAATAAAACTGACATGACTTCGATTAAACCTCGCGTTCTTCCCAGAGATGCGACAGATGTTTTCATTTTTCTGCTCGTATGCCTTCCATTCCAGTTTTTGCCATTGTTCGGTGTGCCGTTTCTGGCTGGGTTCTTCGTCACCGCTTCGCCTTTTGCCGGCCTTTGCATGATCGTATCCGTCTATCTGCTGATTCTTCTGCTTACCGTCTGGAGCTTGCGAGTGTCAGAATCGGGGATCGAGTTTCGCCGCATTTTCGGCGCGCCGAAAGTTTTGAAATGGACCGAAGTTTCATCGATCCGACCCGCAAGCCGGCGCGAAGTAATTTTGCAAGGCTGGCTCTGGCCGCTGTTTCCCGCACGGGAAATGACCGCATGCCTCAGTGCGCGCGATCATGTGCGCTTCGAAGGCTCTTTTGGCGTTTGCTTTTTCCCGCCCGGCGACCTCAAAGAATTTTTCAGGCTTATCGATGGGTTTCATGCTGCCGGCGTTCCCGCTGATGCGCCACGCACCAACACCGAGAACCTCGCGGCACCGGTTGATTAATTAAAGGTGTTCGATCGAATACTGAACTCGGCGGTTGCGACGGGCATCGAGATTTCGCGGCCATTGCTCCGCGTCTGTTGCCTTGCAACTGCACGCACCGATTTTACGAAGACAGAAACGACTCGCTTCGCCACCGGCGCATACAATGCGGTGTGCCGGCGATGCAAATTTAAATAATATTCCGGCTTTTCATTGCACAGAAATTCGATCCGAGGGGAGTGTTATGGCGCTAAACCTGCGCAAGGCAGTGATTCGAAATGCCGTGGTCAATATGACGATCTGTTTCGCACTCGGTATCGGCCTCGGCCTGCTGTCGGATTCGATCGATTTCGATGGCATCGAACTGGCGTGGCCGCTGGTGCTGGCGCTCGGGATCGGCCTGTTCAGCGGTTGGCAAACGACTGCAAAAATCAAGTCCGGCGTTCTGACACCCATTGCACGGCCAATCAGCTATGTGCATCTAGCGCGCGAACCTCACGCCGGAAACGACAAACCCGATTGGGAGACGCTCGACGATTATTCCGCGCAGCTTCAGACCCGCGGTTTTTCAAAACTCGGAGAATATGCGCTCTATCCGGTACCTAAACAGTTTGCATGTGCGGCGGCATGCTTCATAGACAAATCGGAGTCGATATTCGTCGAGGTCCAGCACATGCGAGCGCTGATGCCGCCAGCATCCGAGGCCGGCCGCGATCTGAGCGGCGTTCATTTTTCCATTGCATCAATAGTTGGCGGAAAAATTCGGGTGATGACCACAGACCATACCGCTACGGCAACAAATTTCCTGATCAGAGGCGATCATGATGTAGTCGCATGCTATCCCGGCATGGGCCTTCTGGCGCTGCTTGGAAAACATGAACGGCTGCTTGGCGCGTTACATAAGCGCACGGGAAAAACCGCCAGCACCGGCCTGACCATGGAGAGATATATCCTGATGCAACGCGAAGCCTTCCGGCAGGCTGGCGCGCGGCTCCAGAAAATGAGCGGCTACCAGATCGCGAAACAAATCGACGCATTCGAAGCGAACCCCTTGAAAAATTGGGCGCCGCCGTCGATCCGGCTGGCAGCGCTTCCGGATGGAACACTGGAGCATCTCGATGCCATGTCAGGCATGGATTTCCAGCCTCCGATCATGGAGGCACCGGCCCCGGCAAATGCGGTCTCCACGGTTTCCGCTTCGACCGGCAGCAACAGCATCGGGATGCAGGAAGCTCATGCGAGCGATACGCCGGCATATGACGCGCAGGCTGACGCGCTCAGGGAAAGAGCCGTCAATGGAGCAAACTGGTTCTACTGGATAGCAGGACTCTCGCTGGTCAATATCATCACGGGAATGCTGGGCAGCGATTGGGGTTTTGCGATCGGCCTGGGCGTCTCGCAGATTCTGTCCGGTATCGCCAACGAACTTCGCGATGCCGGCACATCATTTGGCACAGTCGGGTTGTTGCATGCAGCCAGTCTGGCGGCTGCGGCTTTTTTTGCGGCGTGCGGCTGGCTTTCACGGCGCCCGTCCATCATTGCGTATCTCGTCGGCATCGCGGCATTTGCGGCCGACTCGCTGATTTTCCTGTTGGCGTCGGATTGGATCGGCGTGGCATTTCACGCACTGGCGCTGTTTTTCCTGTGGAGCGGCTTTTCCGCGGCACGGCAGCTGCGCAAGTACGCAACCGGCTGAAATGAAACCGGTCGGAAGCCAGCGAAAAAAACCGGCACGGAAGGAATCGGTGGCCTATGAGCCAAAGGCCGGTGCCAAAGGGCGGAAACAGATCGAACCGGCCGTGTATGGTCGACGGCATAAGCCGCGGGCCAGGTTGGCCTGGCACGACAAGCTCAGCCTTGTGCTGGCCGCCGCTTTTCAGCTTTCCGTCGGCGTCGCCGCCTTTGCCGGGAAACTGCCGATGCTTGTCCTCGGGCTTTATCTTGTTGCGAGCACCGCCACATTCGCCGCGTACGCACACGACAAGTCGGCTGCGAGAAAAAATCAATGGCGCACACCGGAGCGAACCCTGCATTTTCTGTCGTTGATCGGCGGCTGGCCCGGTGCGCTCGCGGCGCAAAAGCTGCTTCGGCATAAATCCGCAAAACCGTCTTTTCAAGCAGCGTTCTGGATCATCGTCATTTTGAACTGTGGTGCACTGGCTTGGCTGTTTTCTCCTGCGGGCGCAATCGTGCTGCGATCGATGCCGGGCGTGCCGTGATCGGCGCCGGCAGGGCTCAAAGCCATGCCTGCAAAACTGGATGCAACTCGCTCCCTCCCCTTCCCGACCGAGGCCGAGATCGAACACTATCGGCAGGAAGCAAATCCCAATAGCGTATACCCGGAGGTGCTATTCATGCTATTTTTGCCGGAGCCTTGGAAGTCGGGACGACAGAATTGATGACAAAACCGTTCTGGCTAACCAGTCAGGCCGAAGATACCGAAGCATGACGCCGTCACCGGCGCTCTGCAATTAAACCCTCAGGAGTGCGAACCATGGAAGATTCCGATCTCGAATATGCCGGATTCTGGATACGGACCTGGGCGGCGCTGATTGACTCGGTCCTGCTCTGCGTCGTCCTTTTTCCCGTGCTCACCGCCGTTTACGGCTGGGCCTACTGGGATAGCGCAAAGCTGGTTCAAGGTCCCGCCGATTTTCTATTTTCATGGGTGGTACCGGCCGCTGTCGTACTCGCGTTCTGGATAGCCAAACAGGCAACGCCCGGAAAGATGGCGGTCGCGACGCGTATCGTCGACGCCCGGACCGGGGCCGATCCCTCTGCGTCACAACTGGTCATCCGGTATCTTGGCTACTACCTGTCGATGATCCCGCTCTTTCTTGGATATTTCTGGATTGCTTTCGATCGTCGCAAACAAGGCTGGCACGACAAGCTCGCCGGCACTGTCGTGGTTCGCCGGAAAGGCGGCACGACCGAGCCGGTCACCTTCAACAAGGGTTGACACCTGCATCGAACATCCGGCACGTTGAAAAGGAAAATACCCATGTTCTTTAACACTGTGTACGTGCAAGTCAGGAAGAACCAGTTTCATCTTCAGCACCTGGAGTCGGGATCGAATCTGACTGTCGTGGCGCCTGAACCCTTCACCACATCGCGATGCCTGATCGGTCAGTTCGGCAAGGCCGAAAATGTACTGCGCGGTGCACTGGAGCGCCTGCCGAAAAACAGTTTTCTTCCGATTTCGCCGAAGATGCTGATTCATCCGCTTGAAATGGTTGAAGGCGGCCTGTCCGAGGTCGAGGAACGGGTTTTCCGCGAGATCGGCCTCGGCGCTCGTGCGGCGAAAGTCGTTGTGTGGGTCGGACATGCGCTGAGCGATTCCGAGGTAAGAGAAAAATTGCGCGGAAAATAAGAACCCCTTCCCAATTCAGCCAAAGCGGCTCCGAGCAGGCATGCCGTCACACAGTGGACCAATCGCGCAAGACGGCGCAACACGCTCGGATGTATTTTGTCAGGCGAGTTAATACAATGAAGGCCGAGCCGTCAGTTAATTTCGACATATTTCCAACCGTAACGGATCAATGATGGACTACCTGCTTTTTTATCAAACATCTTCCGACTATCTGGAGCGCCGCGGCGCTTTTCGCGATGAACATCTGGCGCTGGCCTGGGACGCGCAGGCAAACGGCCATCTCGTGCTTGCCGGCGCGCTTGCCAATCCTGCGGACGGCGCAATTCTGCATTTCCGCGGCGAGTCGCCTGCCGCGGCGGAAGCATTCGCAAGGGCCGATCCGTATGTGAAAAACGGATTAGTCACCAGTTGGCGAATACGCGAATGGACCACCGTGGTCGGTGACGCGGCTTCGTCACCAGTCCGCCCCGGTCCGGTACACAAGTAACGTTGACATGTGAAGTCGCCGCCGACTTCACTTTTCCAAGTTGCACCATTGGCAATTCCACGATCGATTTTCATGGTCGGCGGATCAGCGCGAGCCGCGCAAAATAACAACTCCCCAGTCAAAATAATATTTCCTAAAGGAAATCTTATCCCATACAATAAACATTCCGACGGCTCGAAAATCGAGCGCGAGGGCGATTCTGGTCTGACGGGCCAGCCCAAGCCGCGACCGATTGTGTCCGGCAGAAGCGGCATAGCCGGACCAAAACTGCTCTAAATGCCGCCTACCTGAGTTGCCGATTGATGTCCTCATGAATACCGCGCGACGCGGATTCAGCCCAAAGGATTGTTTATGGAAGCAAGCGCGATATTGCAAAGAACAGGCGTCGGCTTGGAAACGATAAAATCCAAGTCGATCAAGCTCACCCAGAGCGAGCGGTTGATTCTCATCGTGGTGGATGGCGTAACGCCCTATGGCGTGTTGCGCGAGAAGGTTTGGGCGTTGTCGGCGGAGCGTTTTCATCGCGCGCTCAGCACCCTGCTGGACAAGGAACTGATATACGAGGTACTGCTGCCGGATGAATACCAGCAGCCGGAGGAACTGGATTCTGCGGTGGTGGACCGCTTCCTGCAACAGGATCCGCTCGATCCGGTGACGATCATTTCAATCGATCCGGAAGATCATTTCGGATCCGATCTGATTGCGGAAATGGGCCATGTACTTCCATCGCCGCCAAGCACCTCGGCGCGGGAATCCCAGGCATCGCCTTCGGCCGCAGAGCCTGCTGCCGAAGATAAAGAGGTGCCGCCGATTCGTTTCGGCGACATCGAAAATGAATCGCCGCACGCTTCAAGTCTTCAGACAAACTCGGAACCGCTGAATTCGGCCGACATGATTTTATCGGAGCAGAAAGACGAGCCGCGCTCCGGGATTCAGATTGATCCGGTTACCGCGCCTGTTCCGAACGCGAGACATGCGACGCAGCGGCCCGGCCATGGTGCTGAAGCGAAAGCGGCGACCTATCCAGCGTCGAATCCGCCAGAAAATTCAAGGAAATTGCGCGAACCCGAAGCGATGAAGAAAAGGAGCGATCGGCATCGTCCGCATCCCGAAAAAACTGCCAGCCCCGCGCCGCATGCACATGCAAATAAATTTCGCCGCGCTCCCGCCGCGAGCGCGTCGAAGAAGTGGTCCGAGGATCTTCTGAAATTATGTTCCTGGACCGGCTTTGTCGGCGGCCTTGTGATTTTGATGGTTGCGATCTTGAAGTACTACGGAACGGCAGTCTGATCTTTTCTGTTCTGCCGCCAGCATTTTCCGTCGTTATGCTTGCATCGGGTGAAGGAGATCAGATCGGCTCCTGACCGCTCGCCTGCGAATTCCTCGACCGTTTCATCGCGCGCAGGGTACCGACCGCGCGCCCAATGAAGCGGTATATCGCCCCGTCCTTGCGCTCCACATCGTGAAGCAGCCATTGGTTCGCTAACCAGATGCGGCCCCTGAGTTCCTTTCTCAACAATCTCGGTCCGTATGCGATGGAATGCAGGCGACTGCGATAGATGTCGAGCTGAAAAAAATCCTGCCGTTCAGCGAGCAAACGGTATTTGTATCCGTATCGCCCCTGCAACAGATGAAACCGTTTGGCGCCACACGCAATGCCTTCGCAAATCGTATGGTAGTAGCACAGAATGCCGAGGCTGTAATCATTGTATTTCACGTCGTGCGCAATTACGTGCATGAAGCAGTTTTCACCGATGCGGAATCCGATCGCACCGGCGCAGACGCGGCCATCGATCGTCGCCACCCCAACGATGCCGCACTTTTTCGAAAAATCGACGATCCACTGCGTTTCTTCTTCATTGAACCGCGGCACGATGTTTTTGCTTTTCATTCGAGTGCAGCTCAATGCAATGATGTCGCGGATCTGCTGCTCGCTGATGTCCCCCGCTCGGTACAGCTGATACCGGTATGACGGGAATTCCTTCACGAGTGCGCCGGTATACCGTTTGATATTCCTGCGCATGTTTTTTCCCACTGCTGCCTCATATTCCTTCACGGTAGGAGGCAATGCAACGACCATGTCTTCGCTACAGGCAACGGCATGCCAGGGATAGGCAAGGCGGCTGATATCGGCTCGCACTTTTCTGAAGGATATAACCGTAACCGTCTTGAACCGATCGAATACATAATCCGCAAACCGGCCGATTTCCGCTTCATGGAGTGTCAGATAATCGCTGATCACGGTCACCTCATGTTTCGTCCGCCTGAAAAGCAGTACGCTGACCGGAGTGCTGCCGCTCCATGCAACATAGGTGCTTGCGCCGGCGACCTCATGCGCCACTTCAAAGTAAGAAAGAGAACAGTACAGATGTCCATACAGCCGGTCGATCGCCGGGCCGGCAAATGAAGGTACCTCGTCGTCGTGGCACGAGACATGGATCTTGTCGGAATGGCTCGTATGGTCGCCGATGCCGGCAAATCCTGGCGCGTCCGTCAAATGAACTCTTGTATTCATGTGTTTGATATCCCGCTCGGTTCGCTGAATCGGCACCTGGTCCTCTGCGGCATGTTCCGGTCAGGGTCGGCTTGTCATGCACCGCACTCGATGTTCGCCGCAAGGCCGGCAAATGCCGGCTGTCCGGTTATTATTTTCAAAACGATACCTGCGTGCAGGTATCGTTTTTTCTCACGCCTGCAGCCTGGAAATGGACCGCTTCCATTTTTTCAAGCCGTTCAGGCCATAAAATGCAAGTCTTGCGGAGAGGCTGGAGGCGTCCATTCTTCTCGCTTTATGTTCGGCCCAGTCTTTTGCTGTGTACTCGACTCCCCGGAATGCAAGTTTCAACGCTGCACCGCCGTTTATCAGCAGATCAAGACGCGATCGATAGATCACCAGATGAGCAAGATCTCGTTGCAAGCCGAGAAGCCGGTATTTGTATTCGTAGCGACCCCAAAGAAAGTGGTATTCGTTTCCGTTGCGCGCAATGCATTCGCAGATCGTCAGATAGCAGCACAGCGTCCCGAGTCCGAATTCGTCGTACTCCGGATCATGTGCCAGCACTTGCAGGAAATAGTTCTCCCCGAAACGATAATTGATCGTTCCTGCACAAACACGGCCATTGATCGTGACGATCGTCACCAGCCCGCACAACCTTGCCAGCCGTATCATTCTTTCCAGTTCCGCATCATCGATGTTTGATGATTTGTGCCGCGTCGCCATGCGTGCCCGATTCAATGCGGTAATGTCGCGGATATGCTGCTCGCTTATATCGCCGTTTTCGTATGTCACGCATGTCAGCGATGGAAAGCTGCTTTTCAGCTTGTTCAGATATCGCTTGATATAACTGCGCGTCGATTTTCCGAGGCCGCTCAAATATGCCTGCGCGGTATCAGGGAGCGTGAGAACAATGTCTTGCGTACATGGGGACTGCTGATACGGAAAAGACAAAGTATCGATCCGGCCTTCTATCACAGGAAACGAAATGATCCTGACCGATTGATATGTATTGAAGACATGCAGGGAAAACCGCTCGATTTCTACCGGATCAATCTGCAACTGCTCATTCAGCACGCGCGCCCTTTGACCCTCGATGAAAAACAGAAGTACCGCAACGATCTTTTCATCTTTCCAAGCGACATAGGTCTTCGTTTCGGAAGAGATATTGCCGTATATCGTGTGATAGGCGACAGAAGAATGCATGCGCTGATAAAGCCGGTCGAGCGCTTCATTCACAAACGGCGGAATTGAATTCTCGTACAGAGAAACGGTTGCGCAGTCGTGATCCATAGTTCTTCACCAAAGCAAAAATTAGTTGGGCACAACACAATGACGGCAGCGGCCCTGAATTTGAAATGCTCGTTGAACGCTCATTGTTTGCCGCAAGGCGCCTCGAACAGGACATTTGTTCCACCGTTTCTGAAGCGCTAACAAAATTATGACGCCGTATCTTTGCGGATGGTTGCATGTTTTGGCGCGCGCGCATGTCAATCATTGATTACACTCAAATGCGCTTTACGCCACTTTTGAATTTTTGCGAATCATCGCATTTCCCCGCTGACAGGCTGGCATCGCCATGCCTGCCATCAGCCTGTTTCGATTGAACGCTTGCCATTGCAATACCATGCGCGAGCACCACGCCGCCCCATCGGAACATGGGATCGGCATCCGGAATCGGCGCGGCGCGCATTGCATCTGCAGATCGCCAGATTCAAGTCAATAGCGGGGCCGCGTTGCCGGACGATAGCTGCGGCATTGCCCGGGGCAGGCAATCGAATCGACCCGCTTCATGCATCGGAACTGCCGGCTTTATTGGTTTTCACTTCCACCAGCAGGTAAACAACGGTCGCCATCACCAGCGGCGCGAGATAATAGATCGCACGATAGGTAAGCAGCGCGGCCAGCAGCTCATTTACCGGGACCCGGTGCGACAACAAGGCAACGAACACGGCTTCAAGCACTCCGAGGCCGGCCGGGACATGGGTGAGAACGCCCGCAATTGCGGCGATGAGCATGACGCCGAGCACTGTCGGAAATTCGATCTTTTGTTCCAGTAATATGTACACCGTGCCCGCAATGAGCAGCCAGTTCGTGACCGACATCGTGAGCTGCACCAACGCAAGACGCAACGATGGCAGCGTGAGATCATGTCCCCGGAATGTCCAGGTTCTCCGGCGCGCCAGCGCACACACCAGAAGATACGCGAGCGCCACCGCAAACAGCGCCATGCCGAGAATATCCAGTCCGAACGCATCAATTTTCCAGTCGGGCGGCGGCGCAATTGGCGACCACCAGAAGGAAAGCCCGGCAAGCAAGACATAACCCAGCCAGTTGGTCACCATGCTCATGAATAGAATGCGCGTGATGGTTTCGGCATCGAGGCCATGCCGTGAATAAAGCCGATAGCGAAATGCAACACCCCCTACCAGCGAGCCGAGATTCAGGTTGAATGCATAGCTGACGAAGGTCACCGTCATTACCTCTCCGGTGCCCATGCGGTGCCCGGTAATGTGTCGCCCGAGCAGATCGAAGCAGCTGTACAGTGCATGGCTGCCTGCGGCAAGTGCTGCGGCGATCAACACCCCTGCGACCGGCCGTTCGCGTATCGATGCGAGCACCTTGTCCCACTCGACCGAGCGCGCCTGGCTAATCAGAAGATAGGCGACCGCGGCAAAGAATGCGAAAGTGAACAGCCGCTTTAACCACGGCCACCAGGGCTTGGACCTGAAGCCGCTTTTTGGCGGCGAGCTCGCCGCTCCGGAAGGCGGAAGATGTTTTCGCTGCAGATTCGCGTTCATGAAACCGCCGTGTCGTTCAAGCGGTCCGCGCTATCAGGAATTTCGGATCGGGGAAATGATGCGAGCCTCGGTACATGCGCCGGCAACCAGCCTGCCCAGGCCGGAAAGCGCCGCAAAAAATGAAACAGGAATACGCTGCGCACCTGTTGCCATGTCCGCGACTCGTGCAAATCCGACGCTTCGATTTTCTTGCAACTGTTCGCAATCAGCCGCTGCAGGTTTTCATTCAGCTGACGATTGAAGTCACGGCTGCGGATCATTACATTGGCTTCAAGATTGAGTGAAAGGCTGAGCGGATCAAGGTTGCTGGAGCCGACAGTCGCCCACTCATCGTCGGCCAGCGCCACCTTCCCATGCAGCGGACGATCGCAATATTCATAGATGCGCACGCCGTCGCGCAACAAATGCGGATAAAGCATGGCCGCCGCCATCTGAACAATCGGCATATCGGGATTGCCTTGCAAAATCAGCGACACTTCCACACCGCGGCGTGCCGCTCGGCGCAAGTCCCGCAAAAACCGATATCCTGGAAAAAAATATGCATTCGCTATGATCACCCGCCTGCGCGCAAGCCGGATTGCCAGACGATATTGGCGTTCGATCGCATTCCTGTGCTGTATGTTGTCGCGCCACACGAACATCGCGTCAGCATTGCCTGCTGCCGCCTGCGATTCCGCTACCGGCTCCGCGGCCCGGCGGCGAAACCAGCGGCGGTCAGGCTTCTCCTCCGCGAGCGCCGCGTGCATGAAGCGTTCGATCTGTGCGACGATCGGGCCTTCCACCTCGACTGCATAATCCTGTTTGGCTTCCGGGCCAAAGTCGGCCAGATGATCGGCTGAATAGTTAATGCCGCCGACAAACGCTCGCGCGCCATCCACCACGACCAGTTTGCGATGAAGACGTCGGAAATAATTAATGCGGCGAAAGGGCCGCGGCCCCGGATCGAATACATGCACTCGTATGCCGGCACCGGTAAGCGTGGAAATGAATTTTTCGGAAAGGTCGGGCGATCCCCAGCCGTCTATCGTCATATCTATTTTTACGCCGCGCCGCGCCGCCGCCAGCAATGCAGCATGCAGTTGTTGCCCGACCTTGTCGTCATACAAAATAAAGGTTTCAAGCAACACCTCGCGGCGGGCGCCCGCGATTGCGGCAAAGACGCGCGGAAAGAACGCTTCACCGTTTTCGAGTAAAGTAAATTTGTTTCCACTGACCCATCGATGCATCACGACTCAGATTCCCTCATCAATTGTGCCTGGTCCGATGCGAAAAATGCTTGCTTGTTCCATGCGAACGCGAACTAAATCAAGGGCGGTCCGTTACCCGGCATGGGCTCCATGGCCGGCATGCTGCTGCGCGGACAAAACGTGACCAGCACTCGCTTGGCATCGGATGCCGCTGCTCTTGTTCAGTATCCCGTGGAATTTTCGGCGTGCGTTGCAGTTGATCAATGAATCGATTTTTTTGACTGAAAATGCTGATTGACATGCTGTGGGAATGCGCACGCGTCGAGGACCGCTTCCTGTTCAATCTTTAGCCCTGAATACGAAATCCATGTCCGGCCAACGAGAGATTACGCTTTTCGCGTTAAACGCTCCCAGTAGTCCGATGCCGGGATTGACACTTACCGACATGCAAGCATTTCGGATCGGCTATCTATTCGACCCATGCAAACCCCTGCCGCGCCAGCAGTGCAGCCGATGCATCCGGCCCCCAGCTCCCTGCCGCATATTCGAGAGGTCTCTCGCCAAGTTCCTTCCATCCGTCCAGTATCGGGTCGGCCCAGGCCCATGCAGCTTCCAGTTCATCACGCCGCATGAAATGCGTCAGCCTGCCGCGCACCACGTCGATCAACAGGCGCTCGTAGGCTTCGGCGCGTCTTTGTGAGAACGCCGATTGCAGATCGAGGTTCAAATTAACCGGGAGCATGTGCATGCCGCTGCCGGGTTGTTTGGCCATCAACTGCAATTGAATCGATTCTTCAGGTTGCAGCTGAATCACCAGTCGATTGGCGCGGGTGCTCGGCGCATCGGGGAAAATCGAAAATGGAGGGTTGGCGAATTCAATGACGATTTGCGACAGGCGCTTCTGCATGCGCTTTCCGGTTCGGATGAAGAACGGCACGTTGGCCCACCGCCAGGTATCGACATAGGTACGCAACGCAACGAAGGTCTCGGTGGCGCTGTCGGTCGGCACACCCGGTTCGTCACGATAACCCTTGACCGCCTCGCCACTTATCGCGCCCCCGACATACTGGCCGCGCACCGTGTCGCGCGCCATGTCGTCCAGAGTCATCCGGCGCAATGAGCGCAGCACCTTCAGCTTTTCATCGCGCACCGCGTCGGGGTCCAGTGATACCGGCGGTTCCATTGCAATGATGCACAGCAGTTGCAGCAAGTGATTCTGCACCATGTCGCGCATGGCGCCGGTTTCGTTATAGAAGCCGGCGCGGCTGCCGACACCGACACTTTCGGCCACGGTAATCTGGACACTCACGATATTCGGTGCACGCCACAGCGGCTCGAGAATTCCGTTTCCGAAGCGAAGCACCATCAGGTTCTGTACCGTCTCCTTGCCGAGATAATGATCGATCCGGTAGATTTGCGATTCGCTGAAATGGCTGCCGACCGACGCATTGATTTTCTGCGCCGATATCAGATCATGTCCAAGCGGCTTTTCCAGCACGACACGGCTCGCGCTGTCGATCAAGCCACAAGAGGCCAGGTTGTCGCAGATGCTGGTAAACAGAGTGGGGGCGGTCGCGAGATAAAAGGCTCGTTCCACGCCACGGCGCGAAACTTTGGCCAACTCGACATACCCGGGGGTATCGGTGGCGTCGAGGCAGACGTAATCGAGCATGGCCAGAAATTCCTGCCATGCTTTCGGCTCAAAATTCTTCGGATCAATAAAGGGCTGTGACGTCTGCTGCACGAATTCGATATAGCCGTTTCCATCGTAGGCGTGCCGCCCGACGGCGATGATGCGCGTGGAGGACGGCAGATTTCCATGCAAATGAGCCATGTACAGCGCCGGCAATAATTTTCGGACAGACAGGTCGCCCGCGCCGCCGAAAATAATCATATCCAGCGGGAGAGCAGTTTCGGCAGTGGCAGTTGGACTCGACATTGTAAGCAGGCGTGACGCCGGGAGTTTTCGAATATGCGAAGTGTAACGTCAACCCGGACCGAAGCATATCGTTTCAATCATATGCTTGCGCAGCATTGCGACTGGTGAAGGCAAGCCCGAAAGCATACGGCGATGCGATTGCACGCCCTCTTTTCAACGGTACATGATCCGGCCGGCCCGGCCCCGGGTCTGGGGTCCCCAGACGGAAGATGAGCACCCGTGGTCGGCGGCAAACTCCGCACCGGGCGTGGCTGCCAGGAACACTCCGAGCTCATGAATTGCGCAAGGTCCGCAACGCCCCGCCCCACGCAACCACCTGATCGATCATATCGTTGACCACGGCTTCGTGGCGCTGAGCCGGTTTGAACGTGCGGAAATTTTCAAAGTCGGCAGACAGCGACAGCATGACCTGGGCGCGCACATCGGCAACCTGCAATTCACCCATTACCAGCCTTAACTGCTCTACCGCGCGTACTCCACCGGCGCTGCCGTATCCGACGAATCCCGCCGCCTTGTTATTCCATTCACGATACAGATAGTCGATCGCGTTCTTCAGTGCTCCCGAGGTACCGTGGTTATATTCCGGCGTCACGAAAACATAGGCATCGAACGACTCTATTTTCGCGGCCCAGACTTTGGTGTGCGGTTTACTGTACTGCCCCATCGACGGCGGCACCGGTTCATCGAGAAGCGGCAGATCAAAATCCTGGATGTCTACGAGTTCGACGTCGACATCGTTGCGTTGCCTTGCGATTTCGTAAGTCCAGAGCGCCACGGCTTCACCATTGCGACCCGGCCGGGTACTCCCGGTAATGATAGCGAGCTTGATCGGCACTTTTTTCTCCTGGCATTATCCCGGTCGTTTGGTAACTCGGCATCTCCAGCAACTGGGTCAACCTTGTATTTCCTGAATTGTTGAGACGCCAATTCTTCGGAGAAGGTTCACTTTCCTTGCCGCCGCTTTACCTTTCCGCGATGCATGGCAATGTGTGAACGATGGTTATTCAACGAACGTATGGCGAAATAAAAAAGGCCCCGCGACCTTTCGGTGGCGAGGCTGGCAAACTGGCGGAGAATAATGGGTTCGAACCGATCGGCCTGAAAGACCTGCGCCCGCTGCGCTATTCTCCGTAATCATTAAGCATAGTGTATCGATTGGAGAATTCGCGAGTTTGTTTAATTACAAGGATTCGATAAAAATATAAAAATTTCGATGCGTTCCTTTACTCGATTGCACAGAACATTGCCGACTCGCAGAATCAATCGGAATAGAAGCGTAAACTAAGACGTTGTTTGTATTCGCGCACCGTGCATTTGCATACCCACCGATGCCGGTCCCGGAATGTCCGGGCCTAAAAATCTCGATATTGCGCGTTGAGCCGGATCAGTCCGCATGCGATGCGCCCGGCTCTTCGCAGCATGCAACGCGTTCCATACGGAAGGAATTACCAATCATGCTTACACCGAAATTGAATGACGACGGCACAGTGGACCTGTCGATAGGAAACGAATCGATTTCCTATACCGCTCAGCAGCTGGATGAACAGATTACCCGACTGGCGCGGATTCGCTCGCAAATGGCAGACAAAATACCGGACAAGCCGCCAGTGGTAGAAACCGTCGTATTCAATCCAGCGTATTTCATCCGGACCGATCACATGACAAAGGCTGCACTCCTGTCGGTGCGCCATGGCGGCCTGGGCTGGATCAATTTCGAGCTGCCGCCTCAAGAAGTGCTCAACATGCGCAGAACGTGGATAGATATCGTCGACAAGCTGGGGCTGGACCCGTCATCGAGCCAATACGATGGGCCCGAGAGGCGATCAGAGAAACTGCACTAGAACGGGTGCGCGAATCGAATCGAACGCAGTGCCCGGCGCGAGGAAAACAAACCAGTGACTATTCAGCTGCGCTCAAGCCTCGCGCATGCCAAACATCTGCCGCACCCAGCCCAGGCGTCGGTATCCCTTCAAGTAAATCCAGAGCGCAAACAGCAGGACGAGCGGCGAGGCTATCATGTGAAACAGGATGGCGGTGAGCCGCGGCTGCCTGAGGTGCGGCACAATCAGGTTCTGCTGCAATTCGCTATTCAGCGCCTGCTCCACCTGGTCGTCGGCCACGCGATATTTCCTGAGCGTGGTCTTGCCGTATGTTGTCTCAAGCACGGCAATTTCATCCAGAGTACGCTGGTACTCGGACTGCGGCTGCCGGCCCGCGGCACGTCCGTTCCGCTTGGCAGTCAGTGCCAGAAACTGAAGCTGCTCATACCGCCGTGCGGCCTCAAGCAGCGACCGGATCTGTGCCTGCGCTTCCTGTTTTTTCGTCTCGTACGCGGCCACCTCTGCCTGGTACGCCGCGTCGACGCGATCGCGATACAGGTGATATTCAAGCGAATACTTCAGATCCGAAAACGACATATTCATCATCAGCAGCACCCAGCAGGCCGATACGATTACCCAACCCATGCGCAATCTCTTTCTCGTCGCCCGCCTTTGCATGCGAATCTCGGCTTCGCTTCTTGATGTATTCATATGCAGGTAAACCTTGTGGTAAAAAATGCATCACGAATCGGCCGTCAGCACCGGTCCTGAAAACCGATACTATCCTTTTCCATCAAGGTCTGAAAGTCCGGCACGCCGTACTGAGCGCCGCGAAAAATTTCTGCCGGCGCTGCAATTCACATGCCGCCCTTCTCGATCAGTGACGTGACGAAAAGACAATACCGCCCACAATCAGTGCGAACGCGGCGGCATGATAGAGATGCGGCATTTCACCCAGAAACGCCGACGACAGCATGGCTGCAAAAAGCGGCGTCAGATTGCTGAAGAATCCCGCGATGCTCGGCCCCGCTCGCTGCACGCCGGCGCCCCAGCAACGAAACGCGATAATTGCCGGTCCGACTGCAACATACAGGAGCGCAGCGGCGAGCGGCCAGCTCCATGCTATGTGCGCATCCGTTATCAGCCATTCGCCGGCGGAGAACGCACCGGACCACACCAGGCCGAATGCAACCTGCGCCAGCAGAAATGCGGCCCAGTCGCCACGGATATTTTCCGGGTCCTTCGAGAGTGTCAACAGCCAGCTGTAAAAGGACCAGGCGATGGTCGCCAGTATCATGAAAACATCGCCCGGCACCAGACGCATCGCCAGCAGCTGACGCCACTCGCCGCGGCTCAGCACTAGCAAAACTCCGGCAATCGACAGCACCGCGCCAATCGCCTGCTTGCGCGCAACTCGTGCACCGAAGAACAGCCATCCAATGAGCAGCATCCAGACCGGCATGCTGGCCGCCACCAGCGTCACGTTGATCGGTGTGGAGCTCTGCAGGGCCAGGTATTGAAGCGAGTTATAGAGGCCGATTCCGAGCAATCCGAGCAATGCGAAACGTCGCCACGCGGCCCACAGGCCGCTGCCGCGACGAAAAATGAAACTCGCCATCGGCAACAGGATGAGCAGCGCAATCCCCCATCGCAGGAAATTCAATGTCATCGGCGGCACCATTTCGTGCACCATGCGTCCGATCACGGCATTGCCGGCCCAAAGAAGCGGCGGAATCGTGAGCAGCAAAGCGGTGGATGGGGTCAATCCGGGATTCATGAAGGTGGGTATGATTGATTTTTATCTGCCGAGAACTGTAAAGGATCCGGCACTCGGCGCCAAGAGCGCATCATATCCGCAACGACGAAGGTCGCTCCGTGGCGCGCCGCAAACGTGGCAAGTCAGTCGCCTGGAACCGCTGCCTTCACTACCGTCGTTGTTGCGCTTACCGCAACGGACCCGACCGTAACGCCCACGCCAACCGCAGTGGATGCAACCGCGATGCCGGCGCCGGCGATACCGGTGGTCACCGATATGGCGACACAGCCGGAACATAAAAAGCCGATTGTCAGAATCAGAAATGCCTTGCCAATTCTCCGGGCGATTCGTACAGCAGTCACGCCTGCTCCTTTTCAGCCGCATGTTTCAGCATGCGACCATCATTGATATGTGCGTACTGGATACCGGTAAACCGACAATAATTTTTCACGTGCGTTACGAGGGTGTGAAGGCGCGCAGCAACGGCGGGATAACCACAGGCATCCGCCGGGAACAAATAACGGAGTCTGCTCGGTGCGAGAATATTGCCGAGACCACACGGCCAACGGAACGATTCTGCAGGATACGGCCTTGCGTATCCCTCAGATGCGATTTCTTGCCGAATCACGCCTGCCATGCAATTTGAACTATTCCGATGCACAGAATACCGGGCAGGCGTTGCATCCTACTGACGGCTATTTCAGATGATTCGAAATCAGTTTGGTCATTTCAAACATGGACACCTGTTTCTTGCCATCGAATACGGCTTCCAGTTTAGGATCTGCATTGATCATGCGGCGGTTTGCCGCATCCTGCAAATCGTGTTTCTTGATGTATTCCCATACCTTTTTCGTTACTTCGGTGCGAGGCATCGGCTCTGCGCCAACGATGTTCGCCAGCGCTTCGGACGGGGTTACCGGCTTCATGAAACCAGCGTTCGGTTTGCGTTCTTTCTTTTCTGCTGTAGCCATCAAATACTCCAAAAAAAATCAATCATTCCAAAAACTTGAAACCCCGCATCCGATTTCTCGGGCGGGGCTTGCAGAGTCGGCACCGGAAGGTTCGGTCCGCTAAACGCATTTTAGCCCACTTCCAGCCTTGAGCGCCCACTCACATCAGGAGAACCCCTGAGCTATCCTCATGGCAACGCCAGTATGCCCGAGTGGAAAGCCCGTCGGCTCTTCCAGATTCATTCTGTTACAACTTTCACCATTTCCAGGTGCGAAGCCCTTGAGCAGTTTAGGATTTGCCGAGTTCATCCAAAAGCGCGGCAAGTTTCAAGGTATCGACCGGCTTTACGAAATGATAATCAAATCCTGCGGATGCAGCGTTTTTCCGGTCCTGTTCCTGCCCGTATCCAGTGACCGCGATCAATACCGATTCGGCGGTTTCCGGTTGCGAGCGCAAGCGGCGCGCCAGCGCATTGCCGTCAATGTCCGGCAATCCGATATCCAACAGGCAGACATCGGGCCGTTCATGGCGGGCTCGTTCGAGCGACTTTTTCGAATCGTGCTCGACGCTCACCTCATGTCCCGCGGCTTCGAGAAACATCGCGAGCATGCGAGCCGCATCGGCATTGTCATCGACCACCAGAAGCCGCAATCGTTTTGACGCGCTGCGTACCGGAACGTCATTCCTGATGATCGACGGCATTGCCGGCTTGGCGATGCGCGGCAGGCAAACGGTGAATTCAGCACCTCTTCCGACGCCCGGACTGCGGGCCGTGACGCTACCGTCGTGCAATTCAACCAGGCTCTTGACGAGCGCCAGACCGATGCCCAGGCCACCTTGCGCTCGGTCCGAGTCGCGTTCCGCCTGTGCAAAGAGTTTAAATACATGGTCGATCAATTCCGGCGCAAGTCCGATACCGTTGTCCGCTACCGCAAGCATCACATGCTCGTCGCGAACTTCCATTCTCAATACAATCTTGCCGCCTTCCGGCGTATATCGCGCGGCATTATTGAGCAGGTTGGCAATCACCTGGACCAGGCGTTTCTGATCACCGGAAATAAACGTAGCCTCCGGCGGCATGTGTACCGACAAATGATGACGCCGGGTCTCGATCAGCGGACGAACCTGCTCTACGGCATCGGATACGATCCGTTTCGCGTCCAGCGCGGTCCTGTCCAGTGCGATCAGGCCGCGGGTAACGCGGGAAACGTCGAGCAAGTCATTCACCAGGCTGGTCATATGCCGCACCTGACGGGTAATGATCTCGCTGGTTTGCCTGACGCGGGTATCGTCGAGCCGTGCAAGGCGCAACAGGTCGGCGGCGGCACTGATCGGCGCCAGCGGGTTGCGAAGTTCGTGCGCCAGCATCGCGAGAAATTCATCCTTGCGGCGGTCGGCCAGGCGCAACTCTTCATCGATGCGGCGGCGACTGGTGATATCCCGAAAAAGAACCGCAACCCTGCGCGTGGCGGGCTCATCGACACGAATGGCATAAACATCGTACCAACGATCGAGTGCCTTGGCCTCGTTTTCAAATCGAACCGGCTCACCGGTCAGCGCGACCCTGCCATATATTTCGAACCAATGCGTTTCGTGCGCCGGAGCCAACTCACGCATGGTCTTTCCTACCGCATGATGCAAGCCGGTCTGCTGCTCGAACATCGGATTTACTTCGCAGAATCGATAATCGCAAGGATGTCCATCCTCGTCAAAAATCATCTGGATGATACAAAAGCCTTCATCGATCGATTCGAACAGGGTGCGATAGCGCGACTCGCTTTTCTGCAAGGCGGCATCGACCATTTTCCGGTCATGTACATCGGTCGAGGTGCCGAACCAGCGCAGCGTTTTGCCGGTGTCCGGGTCGCGGTACGGCTCCGCACGCACCAGGAACCAGCGGTATTCGCCGGAGGCAGACAGCAGGCGATGCTCGACTGTGAAAGTGCGGCCGTCTCGAAGCGCCGCATTCCACGCCTCGGTGGTGAAAGCGCGGTCATCCGGATGCACGAGCCGGGCGGTAATTTCATCGGCGGTGGCCGGTTCGAACAGTATGCCGGTATACGTGCGACATTGCTGATTGAAAAAATCGATGTGGCCATTGGCATCGGTCATCCAGACGATCTGCGGAATGGCGTCGGCCAGCAGTCGAAACCGCATTTCGCTGTCGCGCAATTTCGCTTCGGCCTGAATCCGTTCGGTCACATTCCGGAAGTAAACCGAAATACCATCCGCTGCCGGATAAACATCAGCTTCGTACCATCGGTCGTGGTCTGGATAATAGGAAGTGATCGATGCAGCGGCACGGTGTTCGGCCACCTTGCGGTATGTTTTTTCGAATTCGGTACCGGCAAGCCGCGGAAATTCTTTCCACAGGTTTTTACCGACCAGGCTGGAGGATTCGCGCGCGAGAATCCGAGCTGCCTGATTGTTCATGTAAATGAATTCCCAGTCGCTGCTGACCGAAAAAAATGCATCGGAAATGCTTTCCAGTATCGCTTCGGCGTTACCCAGCATTCGTTTTCCTTGATGTGCGACATCGGACAAGACGATGCTCCTGGAAGGTGCGGGCAGGCATAATCATGGTGCTTATTCCATCGATGCGTTCAATATCCGCACCGGTCGCGAATTTCCATTGAATTTCCGTTTGGCACGTATAGCCTGGTGCCAGCGTTCGATGACGAGCCATACCGCAAGCCGCATTACCGTTCGGCACAGGCGCCCGCGAGGTAACCACTGACTTTCGTATCGGCGCACGCGTCGCACGCGTTTCCGTAAATTTTCCATTCCGTCGAAGGGCACGGTGCCTTGACGCATCGGATTCCAGTATCGCGGCTGGCGCATACCGGCCGATATTCCCGGGTGCACATCTGCGGCCTGGTCTCCGGGCAACTCGTTATCGGCATTGCGGGCTTCGACGACATGTCCGGCATCGAAGTCGGTACAGCCGGAGTGGTGCATGCGCTGCATATGAAAATCAGGATCGAGAGAAGAAGTCTCATGTTAAACGCGTCCTTAAGGCGGTAGTCATTCATGCTGCAACTGAAGGTGCGGCATGGGTCTCGACTATTTCTTCGGTTTTACGCCGATTCCGTGGCAAGTGGCAATTGTGCTCGTACCGTATCAACACGCCTCGTTCGGTTACTGGCCAGCGAGTATCGTACCAGTTCCATTCTGCACGATTTTGACGCTAGAGCAGTTTTAGTCTGACTGGCCAGACGTTGCCGAGACGGATTGCGCGCGGAACAAGGCGTGCCGACGCGACATGGCGGGGCAATGGCAAGGAGGTGCAACGCAGTGCCGCACGCAATCCGGCCGGCAGGGGCGGCGCAGTCAGACTAAAACTGCTCTGAAGGGCACGGCCGCGTCCGGTCCTGCGCCCGCGAGCACATTTTCATCCGAGCTGCGCCGGCCGACGATCGGCGATTTTCCGGGCAAGATTCGTGTCGTTGGAACCATGTATCATTTGCGCACTTTGCGATCCACTTTTCCCGAACAGTAAACATCATCTTGTCCAAGCCAGATTCCCGTTCCATCGGTTTGTTGTGCCTCATGGTTACCTCGGTCGGCTGGGGCTTCAACTGGCCGGTGATGAAATTCATTTTGCAGGAGTGGCCGCCGTTGTTTGCACGAGGATCCGCGGGGATGATCGCCGCGATCGCGATCGCAGTGCTTGCGGCAGGATTCGGACAACGCCTCATCATTCCGCGCGACCAGATAGGCCGGCTCGTTATCGGGGCGTTCGTCAACGTCTTTGCATGGATGGGATTTTCCACGCTCGCGTTGCGCTGGTTAAGCGCCGGACAGGGTGCCTTGCTGGTGTACACAATGCCGGTCTGGGCAACATTGCTGGCATGGCCTTTCCTGGGCAAACGCCCGACTGCCCGCAGCATCGGAGGGCTGGCGCTATGCATCGCCGGTGTAGGCCTTCTGTTCGGCGGACAGGACATGTCACTGGGAATCGACAAGCTGCCCGGTATCCTGCTGGCGCTGGGCGCGGCATTCCTGTTTGCGCTCGGCACCATTGTTTTGAAACCCTCGGCGCTTCCCCCTCTCACCTCGGTGGCATGGCAGCTTGCCATCGGCTGCGCGCCGATGGTCGTGTTCGGGCTGCTTTTCGAAAATCCGTCATTGTCTTCACTCTCGCCTTTCGGATGGGCGGCGATGGTTTACATGACCATCGTGCCGATGGGAGTTTGCTACCTGACCTGGTTCGCCGCCTTGCGCAGGCTGCCGCCGGCGACGGCATCGATCGCCACGTTGCTGACCCCGGTGGTCGGCGTGACAGCGGCCGCATTCGCGCTCGGTGAGCCGCTCGGAGTAAAGGAATTCCTGGCGATGAGTCTGACCCTGGGCGGCGTGGCGCTGGTTTTGCAAAAAGGCTGAATATTGCGCGTACAGATCGGACGCGGATCGGGTGCCGGCAGGCAATAGCTAACGCGCGCTTCATGAATAGTGGCAGGAACGCTCGAACGAGTCTGGCGGCACAGGGAACCATGCCAGGCCGTCCGGACTCTTCGCATATCAACGGAACTTGATTACTCAGATATCAGATATGGAAAAATTCCTGATACAGAATGAATTCGGCCAGCGGCAGGAGTTGTCAGGTGAAGCAATCGTGATCACAGGATTCGAGGAACTGCAATTTATCCTGCATGCGTGGCTGTACGATGCTCGGGGCGGCTGGGCAATCACCGAGCGCTCTTCCGGAAAACGGATTACCAGCGGGCCTGAAGGAACCGAACATCTGGCGCGTGAACAGCTTGAGCGGCAACTGCGCGCCCATGGCAAAGATGCGTTAATGCGGGTGCTTGGCCAAGGGCGGCTCTCCAGCTGACCCCGCTTTTGCAGTCGGCCTAGCCCGACTGCAACATCCGGAGTCGGGGCCCTGCGCACGGCACGTAGATCCAAACGATAGCCACTCCACCCTCTTCCGTGTGCACTTGTGCCTGCGCACGAAATGGCGCAGGCGTCCGCCCCAAGGCTAGAACTTGCCGTTGCCGTTTTTCCACTCGGCGCGCGGCGGGATGGTTTCGATCGTATCCCAATGCTCTGCGATCTTTCCGCCCTCGACACGGAACAGGTCGTAAAATGAGGTTGGCTTTCCGGCAAATTCTCCTTCGCTGGCCACCAGCACGAAGTTGCCTTCGCCAAGCACCGTGTGAATACGGTCGTACTTCATCTTGACGCCCTGCTTCGCCATGCCTTGCAGCGCCAGACCGAGTCCGGACAGATTGTCGCCGATGTGCGGATTGTGCTGCAGATAGTTTCCGCTGTCGAAGTAACCCGCGAGCCTGTCCATGCGCCCGTTGACCAGAATATCGTCGACAAATGAACGGACCAGCGCCTTGTTGACTTGTGTCTTCGCCAGGTCGAATGCCTTGACCGGACCGTCGATCATCGTACGTCCGCTCGGATTGGGCGACGCAGCCTTCACCTGAAGATTATCCCAATGCTCGACGATCTTGCCGTCTTCGAATCGGAAAATATCAAAACCGATTTTCGGGCCGAAGAAATTGTAGTCGGTATGCGCAAACACGAAATCGCCGTCCTGGAACACGCGCGCGGTATCGACTTTGGCGCTTCCCTTTGGCAGATGCTTCAATACGGCTCCCAGTCCGGCGAGTCCGTCGCCGATTGCCAGATTGTGCTGGATGTATTTACCAGGGTTGATGGCCGCTGCCGGCCTGGGGTCGCCGGTCTCAAAACTCTTGAGTAGTGCAACCACCTGTTCTTTCTGGCGTCCGTCGGCTTGCGGTTCGCCCGAACTTGTGGTGCTTGCACAGGAGAACAATACAAAAGAACCGAGCAGCGCGCCAGCGCCAGTACACAGACGAGAAAATTTTGAAATCATTGCAAAAGTCTCCATGGTTAAGTCGCTGTGATCAGGCTGTTCAAATCACATGCGAGCGTGGTAAGTTTGGGTCATCACAGCCCTGTCAGACAGGTAGATATGGGACGCATGATGGTAAAAACAGGACAAACCTATCCATGAAGAATGTCAAGAAGCGCTCGCCCGATATCGCACAAGTGCGTTATACCCCGCCGGAACCCTACCGACTGGATCTGGAAGTGTTTTCAATTGCGGAACGGGCGAAACAAGTCGATATGGACAGTTTTCGCGGGACGCATCGCATCGATTTTCACTTGCTGATTTGCGTCATCAGAGGAAAATTCACGCATACGGTGGACTTCACGCCGATTCCGTGCGAGCCCGGTTCGATTCTCACGCTGCGACCGGCCCAGACCCAGCGCTTTGATACCGAGTCAAAGTGGGACGCATGGTTCGTGATGTTCCGTCCGGAGCTTCTACTGCCGTTGCAGGCGACGATGCCGACCGGCGATCTCAAGTCGCTCGGCAATCTCGAAGCATTGCCGGTTCATTTCTCCTTGAGCGATGCCGACCGTCATGCGGTAGCCGAATCCATCATGCAGATGCACCGGGATGCAAGAATAAATGCCCCGTCGCCCGACCTGAATGTGCTGTTGCGGCACCAGCTTTACGCGCTGCTGATGCGCTTGAACCTGATCCGGCATCAACAAGAAATCCGCAACGCGGTGCCTCCAATGAGCTTGCAGCGTTTCAAGCGTTTCCAGCAGCTCGTGGAGAAAAATTTCGCCGCACGGCATCAGGTCGGACATTACGCAAGCCTGCTCGGCATTTCGGAGAAAAGCCTGACCAGGGCCACGCTCGACGCGGTTGGAATGACTGCCAAGCAGTTCGTTGCGTCACGAATCAATCTGGAAGCGAAGCGCCTGCTGGCGCATACCGCATTGCCGGTTTCCGTGATTGCCGATCAGGTCGGATTTGACGAAGCAACGAATTTCGTGAAGTTCTTCAAGCGTGAAGCCGGTTGTTCTCCTGGCGAATTCCGGCGCCGGCAAGCGCAATAATGGTGCATCGAAACGGATCGCTCGCGCGTAGTCATGCAATTGCAATCGCGTCCACGTGCCGGTTCGGTATGCTTTCGAGACATCTTCTGCACGGCGCGGCGGTATCGACGCTGCGCGGCATCAACGCAACAATGCTATCTTACGTACCTTCGATATTTCTACGAGAGGTTCATTTGGAATCGGTTATCTCGATCCGCGCACTGAACAAGGTTTACGCGTCCGGCCTGGCTGCGCTCAAGAATATCAACCTGGACATTCGACGCGGAGAAATCTTTGCGCTGCTCGGGCCGAACGGTGCTGGCAAGACGACATTGATCAGCGTCATCTGCGGCATCGTCAATCCGAGCTCGGGCACGGTGCTGGCCGATGGCCACGATATCGTCAAGGACTATCGCGCGGCACGCGCCAGGATCGGCCTGGTTCCGCAAGAACTGTCCACCAATGCGTTCGAGTCGGTCTGGGCCACGGTCCGGTACAGCCGCGGCTTGTTCGGCAAGCCGGCAAACGATGCCTATGTCGAAAAAATCCTGAAGGACTTGTCGCTATGGGACAAGCGTCACGCGAAGATCATCGCGCTGTCGGGCGGAATGAAGCGGCGCGTGATGATCGCCAAGGCGCTCAGCCATGAACCGCAGATCCTGTTTCTGGACGAACCGACCGCCGGCGTCGATGTCGAGCTGCGCCGCGACATGTGGGAAATGGTACGGAAGCTGCGCGAAAGCGGCGTGACCATCATCCTGACCACGCACTATATCGAAGAGGCCGAGGAAATGGCCGACCGGATCGGCGTCATCAGCAAGGGCGAAATCCTGCTGGTGGAAGACAAGGCCGAGCTGATGCAAAAACTGGGCAAGAAGCAACTCACGCTGCATCTGCAAAACCCGCTTGACGCAGTGCCGCCGGCACTTGCAGGCTACCGGATGGAGCTGTCGTCGGACGGCAATGAACTGGTTTATACCTTTGACGCCGATGGTGAACGAATGGGAATTGCGGAATTGCTGCGAAAGCTCGGCGAGCACGACATCCACTTCAAGGACTTGCAGACCAGCCAGAGTTCGCTCGAAGAAATTTTTGTCAGCCTGGTCACGGAGCGCCAATGAACCTGCGTCCTATCGTAGCAATCTATCAATTCGAGCTGGCGCGCACCTGGCGCACGCTGCTGCAGAGCATCGCGTCGCCGGTGATATCGACTTCGCTGTATTTCATCGTATTCGGCTCCGCCATCGGATCGCGCATGGCACAAATCGATGGAATCAGTTACGGTGCGTTCATCGTGCCGGGTCTGATCATGCTGTCGATCCTGACCGAGAGCATTTCCAATTCATCGTTCGGGATATACATGCCGAAATTCACCGGCACGATCTACGAAGTGCTGTCGGCGCCGATTTCCGCGATCGAAATCGTGATCGGTTTTGTGGGCGCCGCAGCGACCAAGTCGATCATCCTCGGCCTGATCATCCTCGCGACCGCCCGGCTGTTCGTGGATTTCTCGATTGCCCATCCGTTTTGGATGATCGCATTCCTGATCCTGACCTCGGTGACATTCAGCCTGTTCGGTTTCATCATCGGCGTATGGGCCGACGGGTTCGAGAAACTGCAAATCGTGCCGTCAATGATCGTGATGCCGCTGGCATTTCTCGGCGGCAGCTTTTATTCGATCAACATGCTGCCGCCGGCCTGGCAGACGATCGCGCTGTTCAATCCGGTGGTTTATCTGATCAGCGGCTTTCGCTGGAGCTTCTATGGCGTGGCTGATGTCAGCGTGGCGATCAGCCTCGGCATGACCCTGGTTTTCATGCTTGGATGCGTCGGTGTGATCTGGTGGATTTTCAAGACCGGCTACCGGCTCAAGACATGATCATGCGCCGGCGGCAGCCGGCATCGTGATTCGACAAATACCGCCAAACCGGGAACGCGACGGAATGCCGGTTCATCTAATGTCGTAACGCAACCAGACAATACCGAGAACCAGATGCCCACCTCATCCATGAAGTCCGCTGCCACACACGGATTGAGCGATATCGAAATTGCGCGGCGTATCGCGGCCGGCGATCATGGCGCATTTGAATTCCTGATGCGACGACACAATCGGCCGCTGTATCGTACCGCGCGCAGCATTTTGAAAGACGATGCAGAGGCGGAAGATGTGCTTCAGGACGCCTACATTCTTGCTTACCGGGGAATCGACAAGTATCGCGGTGAATCTTCGTTGACAACCTGGCTGACGCGCATCGTGGTCAACGAATCGATTGCGCGCTCACGAAAAAGCAGCCGCCGCGCGGAAATCATCCGCCTGGATGGCGATTTGGACCTCAGTAAACAATTGGCAGAAACCGATATGAACGAATCCACACCGGAGCAACCGGAGCGCGCGGCTTTGCGTAGCGAGGCGCGCCGCCTGCTCGAAAAAAAGATCGATGAGCTGCCGGATGCGTTCCGCACGGTCTTCGTGTTGCGGGCACTGGAGGAAATGACGGTGGAAGAAACTGCTGGGATCCTCGGCATTCCGGATGCGACGGTCCGCACGCGTTTTTTCCGGGCCAGAGGCCTTTTGCGCGAAGCGCTGTCGCGCGAAATCGACTTTGCGTTCGAAGAAGCATTCAGATTCGATGGCGCACGTTGCGATCGGATCGTCGCTGGCGTCCTGGGAAAATTGACCAATTCGCCGGGAAGCAACGCCTGAATTTTCATCATTCGGCGAAGTCGGCGTGCTGCGCCAATTGCATCTCTCAAGCAGGCGAACGGTTTACCCCAGGGCCGGAAATGATGGCCGCCTGTATAGTCACGACCTTGTTCGCCAATGTTATATGCCGCAAATATTGCGGCTCCCTGACCTGATGGATGAAGCGAAATGAAACCTGCAAACATGGCATTGATTCGAGACGCGGGCGACGATGAATTCTCGACGGCGGATTGGCGCCGCTTCCTGATCCATCTCGGCGAGGATCCGGATCGGCAAGGCTTGCTCGACACGCCGCAGCGCGTCGAAAAGGCCTGGCGCCAGTGGACTTCCGGCTACGGCAAGAATCCTGCCGATATTCTGAAGGTATTCGAGGATGGAGCCGAACAATATAACGAACTGATCGTGGTGCGTGGGATTCCGGTCTACAGCCATTGCGAGCATCACCTCGCTCCATTCTTCGGCACCGCAACGGTCGGATATACGCCGAACGGAAAAATCGTCGGCTTGTCCAAGTTGACCCGGCTGGTGGACTGCTTCGCCAAGCGTCTGCAGGTACAGGAACGCCTGACGATCCAGATCGCCGATGCACTGATGACCCATGTCGAGCCGCTTTCGGTCGGTGTCGTGGTCCGCTGCCGCCACATGTGCATGGAAAGCCGCGGCATCCAGACACCCGGAGAAGAAACGGTGACTTCCGCCGTGCTCGGGGAAATGCAAAGCAACCTGGCGCTCAGAAGCGAGTTCCTTGCGCTCGCCAGGGAAAAGGGTTGATCCACCCGCCGCAGGTAAAAGTGGCTACGATCATTCCCCGCCGGGCCGGCGCTGACCTGCAAGCGCTGTCGTGTTCCACACTCGCTTTCATCTTCGGGCGATAATAGCGCCGGAACTGGCCGCCCCTGTGTTATCGCGGCGCGTTTTTATTATGTGTTGCCGTTGATGGCCAACCTGGCCGGTCCATTTGCGTCGTTGTTTCCCGCCATATTTTTGCCAAGCGCTGTCGCCACAAAATGACCTTTGCCACCTGGATCACTTTCCTGTTTGCTGCCTGCATCATCGCAGTATCCCCCGGCTCCGGGGCGGTCTTGTCGATGTCGCATGGCCTGACGTATGGCGTAAAAAGAGCCACTCCTACGATTTTCGGCCTGCAGGCCGGATTGCTGCTGGTGCTGTTCATCGCCGGCGCGGGGGTCGGATCGATCCTGCTGGCATCGGAAGTCGCGTTCAGTATCGTCAAGATCGTCGGTGCGATATACCTTATCTATCTGGGCGTGAGCCAATGGCGCGCCAAGATCGAGACTGGTAGCGGCATGCCGGTGCCGGATGCGCACAGCGCTCTCGCACCGGCCGCTGTACCCGCATTCAGGAAACGTTTTCTGCTCGGCTTCCTGACCAATGCAACCAATCCGAAAGGCATCGTCTTCATGGTGGCGGTTCTGCCGCAGTTCATTTCGCATGATGCCGCACTGCTGCCGCAATTGCTGATCCTGGCAGCAACCATGTGCACGGTCGACCTGGTGGTCATGCACGGATACGCATTTGCCGCCTCGTCGATGCAGCGCCTGTTTCGCGACGCTCGTGCGCTGAAAATGCAGAACCGCCTTTTCGGCGGTGTGTTGATGGCAGTCGGCGCCACGCTGTTCTTTGTGAAGCGGAGCCCGACCGCATGATGGCATCGGCGCACCGCGGATCACTCTCGATTGCTGGTGCGCTTTCTAGTGTGACCCCAGAAACGCAAACATCAGAATAAACAGTGCTGCGATGATCCAGACGATAGGCTGGACTTCTTTCGCGCGGCCGGTCAACAACTTCAATACCGCATAGGAAATAAATCCGAACGCAATGCCGTTGGCGATCGAGTAGGTGAACGGCATTGTCACTGCGGTGATCACGGCAGGAATGCTTTCGGTCGCATCGTTCCACGACAGCTCGGCCAGTTCCCGCATCATCAGGCACGACACGTAAAGCAGCGCCGGCGCAGTCGCATAGGCCGGCACCGCGCCGGCGAGCGGCGCGATGAACAGACAGGCAAGGAACAGCATCGCAACCACCACTGCGGTCAGGCCGGTGCGACCGCCCGCTTCGACGCCGGCCGCGCTTTCGATGTATGCGGTCGTGCTGGAAGTGCCCAGCATCGATCCAGCGACGATCGCGCTGCTGTCGGCCAGCAGCGCCTTGTTCATCCGGTCCATCTTTCCACTCTTGAGCAGGCCGGCGCGATTGGCGACACCCATCAGCGTTCCGGTCGCATCGAACAGCTCCACCAGAAAAAATACCAGGACCACATTCAGGATGCCGAGCGACAACGCAGACGAAATATCCAGCCTGAGCAGCGTCGGATCGATCGACGGCGGCGCCGATACGATTCCGGTGAACTGGTTCCCGGCGAACAGGAAGCTCAGCACGGTCACGGCGACGATCCCGATCAGCAGCGCGCCCTTTATCTTCAATTGGTCCAGCGCGATGATCACGAAAAATCCGATGATCGCGAATAACGCCGGCAGCTTGTGCAAGTCGCCGAGCGAGACCATGGTAGCCGGATGCGCCACCACGATACCGGAATTCTTGAGCGCAATGATGGCGAGGAACAAGCCGATTCCGGCGGTGATCGCTGCGCGGATCGATTGCGGAATCCCGTTGATGATGATCTCGCGAATGCGGAAAATACTCACCAGCAGGAACAGGCATCCGGAAATGAACACGGCGCCCAGCGCCGCTTCCCAGGTGTAACCCATCCCTCCGACCACGCCGTACGCGAAATACGCATTCAGGCCCATGCCCGGCGCCAGCGCAATCGGATAATTCGCATACAGCCCCATCACCAGCGACCCGATCGCGGCTGCGACGCAGGTCGCGACAAACACTGCGTCCTTGGGCATTCCGGCATCGCCCAGTATCGATGGGTTGACGAAAATTATGTAGGCCATGGTCAGGAAGGTTGTGAGGCCGGCGAGCAGCTCGGTTCGCACATCCGTCCCGTGTTCTTTTAGTTTGAAGAACCTCTCCATCGCACCCATTTGTCATCCCTGATTCGGTTATTCGGAATTTGCAGCTGCCGTATGCTGCCACGGCTTTTGAGTGCGGGCAACCGGTTCTCGCGCCGATTCGGTCAGATGATGGAAAGCTCAACTGAGCGTCAGCGCCGCTCGGTCGGTGCAGGCCTGGTCAGGTTCAGGTCTTCCAGTCCCCGCTGCTCTGGCGTGCCCGGACTCTTTTCTGGTTGCTCGATCGGAGCCGGCCGGCTAATGTTCTGGTTTCCCAGTCCGCCCGGCTGAGGCTGGCGCTGATCGGATTTGCTGGTATTCCGCGTACGATCCTTCGCTGCTTGATCCTGTCGTGTCATGGTTTCCTCCGTTCGACACACTGGTGTAGGTCCGAATCCGTAGGATGGGCGATAAGATCAATAGTTCGGCAACGCCGCGCCGTCATCATGCGAGGTGATTTGTATTTCAAAACGGCAAGTCAATTTCTCCGGACGTTGGGCAATCCGCAACGCGACCCCGATAATGCGCAATACCAATGTGCCCACATCAATCATCATGTCAATGGACCATCGCGCATCATCGTGCCTTCTTCAATCCCTGACAAGGAACAGCCATGACACTCAAATTTGCAATGCTTTCGCTCCTCTGCATGGTGCTCGTGGCTTGCGGCGGCGGCGACGATGATGGCAGTTTTTCGATTGCGCCCGATCTGGCGTTGACGGTCAGAGTCGATGGCGCCGAAGTGCCTGGCATGGCGGCAACGATAGGCCCGGGCGGGGCAAGCCTGGTCCTCAATTCCGGGCAGCGGCTTGAAATCGGATCCAGCACACCGGTGGTCTTTTCGGCCGGATCCAGCAGCGCCGCCAGCTCCTTGAAAATAGTCACGCCGCTGGTTTGGGATGCGGTAATAACCAGCCCGGTCGATACAAATTTCACGCTGACCGCCACGTCTGCAGTGGATTCGACCAAGACCGTGGCGCTCGCAATCAGCGTCATTGCCAGATAGTTCGCCCTTCTGTTTCATGCCCGGATTTTCCTGGACCGGATCGGGCGGTTTGCGGTGCCATACAGCGTGCGCGCTCCGGCATGCTAGGCTAGCGCCGATCCGCAACAAGAATACCAAGCCAAGGGGAGCCCGCCATGTTGACAGGCCATTACTCAGCCGCGTTTCTGGCCAAGCGTGCCGTCCCGTCCCTTTCGCTTCCGCTGCTTTTGATCGCCTGTCAGCTCGTCGATTTTTTCTGGGCCATCCTGGTTTTATCCGGCATTGAAAAGCTTCGGATTATTCCGGGCTTCAATCCGCCCAATCCGCTGGACCTGTATTTCATGCCATACACTCACAGCCTGCCGGCAGCGCTCGCCTGGTCCGGGCTCGCAGCAATTCTGTACTGGCGATTTTCGAAGCGATCCGTACATCGGCTTCGCAACGCGATGCTGATCGGCATCGTTGTAGGATCCCACTGGATTCTGGATTTCATCGTCCATCTACCGGACCTGCCGCTGTGGTACGACAGCTTCAAGGTAGGCTTGGGCCTCTGGAATTTCCGCTACATCGCGCTTGCACTGGAACTGGCACTGCTGTGGAGCATGGTCATTGTCTGCCTTAAAATTGCGGCCGAAAACCGTGCGCGGTATATATGGCTGGGAATCGTGATGAGTGCGGTTCAGATATCGACGCTGATCATGCCCTCGCCGTCGAGCGATACAACGGTGGCATTGCAACTGCTCGCCGTATATTTGATTTTGACTTTCCTGGGCCATCAGGCCAGCAAGCCAAAGCGTCAGGCCATTTCGAAAGATAATATTTATGCGTGAAAAAAATCTTCGCTACCAACGCAGCCATTTGTAAAGGGCCATTGCGCCATGCCTCCCCGACATAGAAGCGCTATCCCGATGTAGACCTTGCACTGCTACACCTGGGCGGAACCAGGATACTCAACACTGTGATGGTAACGATGGATGAGGCCGAAGGCGTTCGCCTGTTGAAAATAATCGCGCCGCGCCGGGCGATACCGATCCATTACAACGACTACGATGTATTCAAATCGCCGATTGAAGATTTTGAAAAACAGGTAAGGGAAGCCGGATTGCAGGACAAGGTAACTTACCTGAAGCACGGCGAAACATGGAATTTCGACAGCAAACCGCGCTGACGTCGAACGAGGTTCGTGCCGCTCTCACGAAAACGCGAACATGGCCGGGAAAATCACAGGCCGTGTTCGCTTGCGCCGAGCCGGGTTATTTTTTCCCGAACTGTTGATCAATCGGTTTTACGGAACCGCAATCCGACCCCAGCCATTTGCCGCTGGACTCCTGATGATGGTTGACCGGCTGACCGCGCGCTGCGCCCTTGAAGTCGTATGTCGACGTGAAACGCTCACTGCTGGAATAGGCGCCTTTCACCTTGCCGGTGCCGGTCATGTGCGGGCCGTCACAGACGATGTCGAGAGAATAGGCATTGCCGCTGCGCTGATAGTTTTTGCTTTGGCAGCCGGACTCCTTTTGAGCCATTTGCGGCGCCTCGTCCTGCTCCACCATTTCCCTGGTGAGGCATACCTTGCTGACCATTCCGCCGTCCTGCATCTCGGGCATGTTGATACCCATCTCGCGCATTTTCTTCATCTGTTCCGGCGGAATCTTCGGCATGTTCTTCATTGCATCCGATTTCACGGTCACTTCCCACAGCCCGGGCTTGATCTGGCTGGCGGCCCATACCGCGGCAGACGAGCATGACATGGACAACATCAGTATTGAAACGGCTGTTTTGCGCATGGCGCCTCCGTGGAAGTGAAGGGAAATGCTACTACCGATCAGGAATCCGGGCAACCAGATTCAGGCTCCGGCCGGCGCCTGCGTCGGATCACGCCTGCCACACGCCGTAGCCCGCCTCCCGCAGGCCGATAGCCAGCTCGACTTCCATATCGCATGCGCCTTCGTACGGCATCGGGTTGTACATCTCGTACAGTTCCGGCAAAAGGCGCAAGCCATACTCGAGCACGAATCGGTTCGACTGAATGCCGGCCTTGTGCTTGTCGAAACGCAGATCCGGGTTCAGTCCGGTCATGCCAACGTAGACACAAGGCTTGTCGGGTATGTAATCAGGATTCGCTTTCTGGAAGCGCGACTCGCGGAGAACGTCGTTCGACAATTCGACTACATAGACATGATGGTGATGGCGCGGCATCCGAACATTCAATTGATTGAAATAACAAACCGGCTTGCAAGATTTTCGCTGCAACATCATGATAGCGAAAATTCCGTGAAGAAAGGACGCCGTAATGTTACGCAAGATTTCTATCGCATTGGCCATACCGGTCTTGATACTGGCCGCTTACCTCACCTTGGCGCCGGTGCCGATCGAGCCGGTGGTATGGCAGGCGCCGAAAGATTCCGGCTATGTCGGACCGCATGCCGCCAATACACGTCTGTCCGGCCTGACGCATATTGCGATAGGTAGCGAGAGCGGGCCGGAACACGTTGCGGTCGGCCATGACGGAAAGCTGTACGCTGCCGTGGATGGCGGCAAGATACTGCGCATGAACCCGGATGGTTCGGATATGCAAGTGTGGGCAAAAACCGGCGGACGCGTGCTCGGCTTCGATTTCGATGCGAGCGGCCGGTTGATTGCTGCCGATGCGATGCGCGGCCTGCTGGCGGTCGAAGCCGGTGCCGGGCTGGATGGCGCACCCGAGACCGATCCGAAGATCAGGGTACTGGCCGATAAAGTAACCTTCAATGGCACCCCGGATCCGATCCGGTACGCCGATGCGGTGGCAATCGCTCGCGACGGCAAGATCTACTTCACTGACGCATCGCGCCGTTTCGGCCCAAAGGAATGGGGCGGAACCTTTAATGCCAGCGTGCTGGATATCATGGAGCATTCCGCTACCGGACGCGTGCTGGTTTACGATCCGGCATCCGCCCGCACCCAGCTGGTGATAGGCGATTTGTCGTTCGCAAACGGGCTGGCTCTGGCGGCCGACGGGCTCTCACTATTCGTGGCAGAAACCGGAAAATACCGCGTATGGAAAATCGATACGAGTGCGCGCAGGCTGAGTGCCGCCAGCAACCTGAACAGCTTGCCGCAGGCGCGAGTGCTGCTGGACAACCTGCCGGGCTATCCCGACAACCTGATGCGCGGCATGAACGGCCGGATATGGCTCGGATTTACCAAACCGCGCGGCGCCACAGTCGACAAGCTTGCCGACAAACCGTTCTTGCGCAAGATGACGATGCGCCTGCCGAAATCGATGTGGCCGGTGCCGCCTGCATACGGCCACGTCATTGCTTTCGACGAACAAGGGAAGATAGTCGCCGACCTGCAGGATCCGAGCGGGAAGTATCCGGAAACGACCGGTGTCACGGAGACGGCGGATCGGCTATATATCCAAAGCCTGCATGCACCTGTACTGGGCTGGATGGAAAAAGGGAAACTGCAGGCTCATTGAACGCAGGCAGGATTCGGGAACGGAGGCTTCTGCAGGAAGTGCGAATCGCGTCAATATCGTCGGAATTTCGAGTCGACCGCGCCGCATCCCAAACGCGTGTATCGACCGCCGTTCAGTACAATATGCGGCTTAGTCTTCGGTAAAGTCAAAAAACATTCGGAAATATATGGAAATTGCGTACTGGTGTGTGTTGATCGCGGGCGTGATGCCGCTCCTGACGGTCGCGATTGCGAAGCTGCAACGCGGGTATGACAATAGCAACCCGCGCGCCTGGCTCGATAATCAGCAAGGCATGCGAAAACGCGCAGATTATGCGCATCGGAATCATTTCGAGGCTTTTCCGTTTTTTGCGTCCGCGGTGATCATTGCACAGCAATTGCATGCCCCTCAATCCACGGTCAATGCCCTTGCCGTAGCATTTATTGCCGCACGTATTGCGTTCACGTTTTTTTACCTGGCTGATCGTGCCGGTTTGCGTACCGTGGCCTTCATGATCGGATACGGATGCGTCGCAAGCTTGTTTTTGGTGGCTGCGTTTCAATCCTGATTTCATAAGCCTTGATTGAAGGCTTGAAGCCATTGGCAGGAAATCAGTCGACTCTGATTCGACGCCCAAGCGGGTTCAACGGTATATTCCATGGTTGAAGCGACAGAGGTCAGCGCTACTGCCCCGCGTACGACTGATCACTTTTAAGAATTAACTCAAACTCCCACCATGTCACACGATCAAGCAATTCGCTCAATACGGCACTCGCTGTCCGAAGTGCAGAACGGCCGGCAATCCATTGCCGAATTTTGCCGGGAGTGGCGATCGCAAACAGCGCTGCTGGCCGATTTGCCGGCTCGCTATGCGCAGATGATGGAAGATTTGCTGGGCCGGCTGGAAGCGGGTAGTCTGTTTACCGATGAAAGCTGCTCATTCAGCCAGCAGGACTTGCTTGCGAATCTGGCGGTATGGGCGGACAAGGCCGAACAGGCATGCTACGCACAACGATCACCGTAAAAATATTCCAAGTCTTCTATCCAAAAAATGCAGAATATTGAATTTTTCCTTGACGGCGACTACGTCGAACTGAACCAGCTGCTCAAGCTGGTCGGGGTGTGCGACAGCGGTGGTGCAGGCAAGATGCTGGTCGCGTCCGGTGCGGTATCGGTAGATGGCCACACCGAGCTACGAAAAACCTGCAAGATTCGCACGGGACAAACGGTGTCGCTGGACGGCATCCGAATCAGCGTGGCCGGTCCGTTGCCTTCGCCGCACATCAAATAAACTCACAACTCCGCCGCGTTTCATCAATTTCGCGCCGCGTTGCCACACCATTCAGGAAGCTGTCCGCAATCCGGGCACGAACCCTCGCCTGCATCCGGTACACTCGCGCCGCAGAAAGTGTGCCGCAATGACGCGCGATGCAGGCGGGCCAGGAGAAATGCAATCAGTTCCCGTTAGAAAAGCCAATTGACCTACGCGTCGTTATCATTCCCGCTGCGCGTTTTCGCTGCAATTTCCCGGAAAATTTCCTGGGCGAGTTCGGCCTTGCGTGCGGGATCGGCATCGTTTCCGGCCTGGTCGAAGGCATCAAAAAGACGATGCACAACACTTTTCTCATCTGTAAGGGAATCAAGTGCGTCTGGTGCGCGCCTTGCTTCTGCTTTCCGTGCAATATGTTTAGCCATGGAATTGCGGCCTGTAACTTGTCATCGTTCGACATGGCCAAGCAATAGCTGCGCCTGAATCCGATCCTGCTGCATTGCGGTCAACCGGCAGGCTTTGACGTTCCATTTTCAATGTGATTTTTACCGGCTTCGTGTCGGTTTTACAAAGCATGGCGCCGGCTTCTGGCGCCGATGTTTCCATGCATTTTAATTTTCAGATGCCTGACTTGGCACCTTGTCGCCGCTGCGGAAAAGGATATTTCGATGAAATGGAGAGGCAATCGTAAAAGCGGTAATGTGGAAGACCGGCGCGGTAGCGGCGGTGTCGGGCTGCGCGGCGGTTCTATCGGCATAGGCACGATTGCAATCGCTCTGGTCGCTTCCTATTTTTTCGGGATCGATCCGGGTGTGGTGCTGAGCGTTCTGGGCGGCGACGACCGGGCACAAGTACAGCAGACCTCTTCGGGCCAGCCATCTGCCAATGATGAAATGGCCGGCTTTGTTTCCACCGTATTGGCAGATACCGAAGACACGTGGACCGAAATTTTCCGGGATGGCGGCGCAAACTATCCGAAACCAAAACTTGTGCTGTTTTCCGGCCGGACTCCGACCGCATGCGGAACCGGTCAATCTGCTTCCGGCCCGTTCTACTGCCCCGGCGACCGCAAGATCTATATCGATTTGAGTTTTTATCGATTGATGCAGCAGCGGTTCGGAGTATCCGGCGAGTTTGCACAGGCTTATGTGATTGCGCATGAAGTGGGTCATCATGTGCAAAACGTGATGGGCATCATGGAAAAAGTGGATGGAATGCGGCGCGGTGCGTCGCAGACCGAGGCCAATGCGCTGTCGGTGCGAATCGAATTGCAAGCCGATTGTTTTGCCGGCGTATGGGCCAACCATGCGAATCGTGCGCGCAGCATTCTCGAAGCCGGCGACGTCGAAGCCGCATTGAACGCGGCTACCGCGATCGGTGACGACGCGCTGCAACGCCAGGCGCATGGTGAGGTGGTGCCCGACTCCTTCACCCACGGTACTTCGGCACAACGGGTGCGCTGGTTCAGGCGCGGAATAGAAAGCGGCAAGGTGGATAGCTGCAATACATTTGAAATACAGGCATTGTGAACCAATCGGCAGCACCTGAATATTTCTGGATGCGGATGTCGCGAACTTAAAACCGCGGATTTAAATCGGCGAATTTAAATCTGCTTTCTTGAGAAACTACAATTTGCGTTTTTCTGTTCACGTTACAGTATGAATTCCTCTGCACCGGCCAAGCGATTTTCGACTTGAATCTTTGCGCCATCGATAGCGAGCCATATGAATTCAGGGTTTCGATCAATACGTCCGCTCGACTGCACGCCGAAGCCGGATCATCCGTCAACGTATTTACCGACCAGAATCAGTTGTTACGAAAATGAAGTGCCCGATTTTTGCGCAGCCGAAATCGATCGGCTGCATGGCCACCTGCTGTGTTCGTTTTCAAACTTCCAGATGTCGCAAGCAATTGAAGGCGCCAGCACATATGTTGAATGGACTAACGATATCGTCAGCAACATACTTCTGTTCAAACGGACAACGCATGAAGTGGTTGTCATCAATGAATTCATCAAGCTGAATGAAGAAACCGCAACCCGGTTCTCGAATTATATTTTCAAGAAATTCAAATCGGTCAGAATCATATCTTTTGGAAAGGTGGAAGCGAGCCTGCGTGCACTGCCCTTCCCGCATCATGTCGTCAATTGCACCGAAGATTTCGTTGTCACTTTACCGGCCACGGTTAGCGAATATCACACGCTGGTTGGAAAAAACATGCGCAGAAACATCAAGCGTTACACCAGCAGTCTGGAAAAGGATTTTCCTTCGTATCGCTATGAGGTGTTCGTCGGATCCAAAATAAGTGAACAGCAGATTCGCGACATCGTGGACTTGAACCGGGCCAGGATGGCGGGAAAGAATATCGAATCGCGTATCGATGATGCGGAAACGCGGTGGATAATCGATCTGGCGAAAAAATGCGGCATAGTGGGAGTCGCCACGATTGACGGCATTGTTCGCGGCGGCGCAATCGGGTTTCGGATCGGCCAGAATTATTTCATGCATGTTATTGCACATGATCCGGAATATAACAATTACAGTCTCGGCATCATCTGCTACTACTTTACGATTTGCGAAGGCATAGCACGCGGCGGAAAACGATTTCATCTGCTGCCCGGACGATATGAATACAAATACCGGCTGCTGGGTGAGATACGTGATATTTCCCGCGTCGACATCTATAGAAACCGCATCACTGCGATGCGGTACGCAGGCCGCATCCTGCGATACACCTGCACTGACGCTGCTCGCAGCGGCAAGCTGTGGCTGCTTGAGGCGGAGCGGCGCAATGACTTTTCATCGCGTCAAGCGGCAAAGCTGGTACGCGTCTTGCGAACGCTGAAGCGCGAGCGCTTGCCGACATCGGTCAGACAAAGAACGAACGGATCGGGGCTTGGCGAAAGTTGATAATTTTCCCGGAATGTATCAGTACCGCCGCAGATATGCTTACAGAATCGGGACGACATTTGCTGCAGGTCAACACTGTTGGACCACCAGTCCTTACACTCAAGAGACGCTTACCTTTACCTACTCAGTACACAAGGACGATTGAACATGACCCGACCTGAAACCCCCTACGAAGCCGCCAGCTACGACCTGAACAAGTTCAGGGAGCGGCGAATGGCGGATCGTCGATTCACGCCTCGCGGTACCGCAGACAGACGAAGCCAGCCGGTTGAAGGCAAGACTGCCGGCGACGAAGGCCAGGCGCATGCCAATCCCGCGCCGAATCCAGGCGACAGGTGACCATCCATAAATCGACACAGATTAGGTATAGTTTCAAAAACAATACGCGGCTCGTACTTGATAATTCACGCCTAAGTTCATTTTCAGCAGCGGCAAGCGATTTTTCGCATTACCCAGAAATGCATATCTCTTTTCCTCATGATCAGCCCGGAATTTATTCTCTGAATAAGTCGGTTGCATTTCCGGCAATCGTGGATGGCAAACAGGTTGTCTGCGAAATTTCCGAAGATGCATTGGAGCAGAAACTGCAAGCGCGTCCGCCTCGCGAGTACACCAAAGCGGAATACGATGCGGCGATGATTGCTGCATTCGAGGCGGCGCGCGATCGGATCGAGTCAGTCGCGGCAATACAGCTTGAAAAAAATCCGGACGGCGTGTGCTTTCTGCGTCCGGAACATTTCTGAAGACGTTTTTCGGCGCCGATTTTCTTCGCTGAAGCGGCTCGTTCGACGGCGATCCGGCCGCCCGCATTATCGGTTTGTCAGCGTGCTTGCGGACGCGACAAAATATTTTCGTTAAGCACGAACTTTGCGCAGCAAACAGCTGCCATAGAGCCATGCGCGCATACCCCATCGAACTCCCTGCATTTCTGCCATTGCCGGACACATCAGCGCCGAGCGGTCCACTCATTTCGCCTGTCCGCTGTCACTGATCACATGGCGAATTATCAAAAACTGATTTTTATCGATCTGGAAACGACCGGCACAAATCCCGTGACCGATCGCATTACCGAGATCGGCATTGTCGAAGTCGATTCGAACGGCCTCGCCACGCGCTGGTCGACATTGGTAAATCCGGAAATACCGATTCCGCCCTTCATTCAAACCCTGACCGGGATCGATAACGACATGGTGCGGAATGCGCCGGTGTTTGCGGAGCTTGCGCAGGAATTGGCAGCACGACTGCAGCGTGGTCTTTTCATTGCGCACAATGCCCGTTTCGATTATGGATTTTTGCGTAACGCATTCAAGGCGGCCGGACATGGCTTCCGTTGCGAGGTACTGTGCACGGTCAAGCTGTCGCGCAAACTTTATCCTCATCAAGCCAAACATAATCTCGACACGTTGATCGAACGGCATGGCCTGGTACCGGACGGCCGGCATCGCGCATTGGCCGATGCCGACCTGCTTTGGCAACTCTGGAACAAACTGATTGCCGGCGCCGCGCCCGGGATTTTCGATCAGACGGTGAAACTGCTGCTGCAACGGCCGAGCCTGCCGACCCATCTGGCGCCGGAATCGCTTGATGACTTGCCGGATACGCCGGGCGTCTATCTATTCCATGGCGAAAACGGCATGCCGCTTTATGTCGGGAAAAGCGTGCATTTGCGCCAGCGCGTTCTATCGCATTTCAACGCGGATCATCGGCTGTACAAGGACATGCGCTTGTCGAGCCAGATTCACCGGCTGGAATGGCGCGAGACTGCTGGCGAGATCGGCGCGCTTTTGCTGGAAGCACAATTGGTCAAGGAACTGCAACCGATTCACAATCGCGTGCTGCGCCGGCAGCGCGAATTATGCGCATGGCAACTGCGTGCGGCTGCCGGCGGACATCTGCAACCGGTACTGGCCTATGCAAGCGAACTGGATTTCGGACGCGCGGATCGGCTGTACGGCCTGTTCAGTTCCAGGCGCAAGGCGGAAACCACGCTGCGCGAGCTGGCTGAAACGCATCAGCTGTGTCTTGTGATGCTCGGACTGGAAAGCCGCACGCAAGCTAACAAACCGTGCTTTGCACATCAGTTGCGACGCTGCCATGGTGCCTGCGTCGGCAATGAAAAAATCGAGTTGCACCAGGCGCGGCTGGAAAGTGCGCTGCGCAATCTGAAAATAAAGACCTGGCCATACAAGGCGGCCGTGGGGCTGATCGAGTCCGGAGTCAACGGTCGGCATGATGTTCATGTCGTTCACAACTGGTGCTACCTGGGTACTGCCCATTCGGACAACGAGCTCTGGGAATTGGTTAACCGGGCGCCGGTACGGCCCACTTTCGATATGGATACGTACAAGATCCTGTCGCGAGCAATTGCGCGCCGCCAGCTGCAGGTACGCGCGCTGCCCGCATCGAGCGAGCTGATCGCCGACGCAGCATGACCGGCATGGATGTCATGCGCTGGTGCGTGACATCAGCCTGCCCTCTCTGCGCATGATTTCGTCGGGCGGCACCTCTTCCTTGCGGGTTGCGATCCACCACTGGTTGCCGCACATGTCCCTGATACCCGCAACGCGATCACCGTAGGCCTGATCGGTCGGTTCACGCAATGATGCAGCGCCAGCCTGGATTGCACGCTGATAAACGACATCGACATCATCGACATACAGGTAGAGCATTCCGGGCATGGGATCTAATTCGGGACCGGCATCGCTCAGCATCACCACGGAATCGCCGATCAGCAATTGCGCATGCGTGATGGTTTCATCCTTGTCCGTGGTGCGATGCGATTCGTTTGCGTCAAACGCCTGTTTCAGAAAATGAATCAGTGCCGGCGCATCTCTGACGACGAGATAGGGTGTGACCGTATGAAATCCTTCCGGAATTGATGGAGATGTCATCGCTGCTTCCTCGACTATTGATTCGGGCCCGAAAGAACTCGATTCCTCGGGCCTCGATTCTCAGCTTCCCCTCAGAGAGAAGGATGAGATGAAGGGATCGGGTACTTCACTTTATTCGTCTCCGATCACTGGCGTATCGCAGCTTCGATACATTTTTCGCAACGAAGTTCGTTACGCCTGATCGCGGCGGGAAATCCGGGACAAGCTGTACCCGCTCGACGGGCAGGCTGGCGCGCAAAAAGCTCAAATCGCGAAACCGGCCCAGATATCGTTCCTGCCGATCAGCGCCGGATACTGTTCATCGTAAAACGCGGCAAGCAAAAAAATCTCTTGATAGACGTCGGGTGGAAAGCCCTGATTTCCAGTTGCCTCTTTCACCAACAGAATCTTGAAGTAGTTTCTCGCCTTTTCCGGAGTTTGCCATAACGAAAGAATTCTTCTTATGATATGTGGGAAGCGCGTCGCCAATCGATGCGGGAACGGCTGCCCGTAATGGGCCAGGATGGTCCGCAGTTTTTCCGGGCTGTTATGTGATTCGACTTTTACGGCACGTGCGCTGTGCATGGTATCCCTTCCTTTTTTGCCTGATCGACCTCGGGAGCGTTGCGCCGCGTGGCCGGTCATCTCCGGTTTCATTTTTATACGTGGACGCCGCATCGGCTCGCGGCCCCAAAATTATTATAAAAATAATAACACATCGCTGATCGATGAAAAACACGAGTAGCGAGCTCAGGTCGCTGCGATTCATTAATTGATTTAGAACAGACATACGCCGTTTTGAAAGCTGGGCTTCGTCCACTTTGATAAGGTCATTTATCACTGCCGACTTTTCATTGATTTAAAACATAAGAGTTGTCATAATGAAAACATTGATAGGCATCAAGGAATTTACGAGAGGCCGGCGTATGATCTGGGAGAATGCAAAACGGCAACATGCCCGGCTTACAGAAAGTTGAAAAATATTGACGATCACAGGGATAGAACGAGACGCCGAAGCGGCGTGTTTATAGCAATATTGGAGAATCGAAATGGATGACGTAGTAATCGTGGCTGCACTCAGAACGGCAGTCGGCAAATTCGGCGGGGCGCTTGCGAAGATTCCCGCTGCCGATCTAGGTGCGCATGTGATCAAGGGACTTCTCGCGAAAACCGGAATCAAACCGGAAATGGTCGATGAAGTCATTCTCGGACAGGTGCTGACGGCTGGTGTCGGACAGAATCCGGCGCGCCAGGCATCGATCCGGGCCGGATTGCCGGATATGGTGCCGGCATTCACCGTCGGTAAAGTTTGCGGCAGCGGCTTGAAGGCAACTCACCTTGCAGCACAGGCGATCAAGTGCGGTGACGCCAATATCATCATCGCCGGCGGCCAGGAAAACATGAGCGCATCGCCGCATGTGCTGAACAATTCGCGCGACGGTTTCCGCATGGGCGACGCCAAACTGGTCGATACCATGATCGTCGATGGCTTGTGGGATGTCTACAATCAGTATCACATGGGCACTACCGCCGAAAACGTCGCAAAAAAATTCGACATCTCGCGCCAGAAGCAGGATGAATTTGCATTCGCATCGCAATCCAAGGCGGAAGCGGCACAGAAGGGGGGCAAGTTCAAGGATGAAATCCTGCCGCTCGAAATCCCGCAGAAAAAAGGATCGATCACGTTCGACACCGATGAATATCCGAAGCACGGCACCACGCTCGAAACACTGGCCGCGTTGCGCCCGGCGTTCGCCAAAGACGGCACCGTCACCGCAGGCAATGCCTCCGGCATCAACGATGGCGCAGCTGCGGTCGTGATGATGTCGTCAAGAATGGCGAAGGACCTGGGACTGACGCCACTGGCAAGGATCAAGGCCTATTCGTCTGCCGGGGTCGATCCGAGCGTGATGGGAATGGGGCCGGTGCCCGCCGCACAGCTATGCCTGAAAAAGGCCGGATGGACGCACAAAGACTTGGATCTGATGGAAATCAATGAAGCATTCGCCGCTCAGGCATTGGCGGTGAACAAGGAAATGGGCTGGGACACCAGCAAAATCAACGTCAATGGCGGCGCGATAGCATTGGGCCATCCGATCGGCGCGTCTGGCTGCCGCATCCTGGTGACACTTTTGCATGAGATGATCCGGCGCGATGCAAAACGCGGGCTCGCCAGCCTGTGCATCGGCGGCGGCATGGGCGTTGCACTGGCGATCGAACGCTGAAAAAATTAATCACGGTTTGTCGCGAATGGCGCGATTCAACCATACAGGAGACGAAGCATGGCACGAGTTGCATTGATTACAGGCGGCATGGGCGGATTGGGAGAAGCAATCTGCATCAAGATGGCCGCACTTGGATATCAGGTTGTTACCACTTATTCACCCGGCAATACCAAGGCGCGGGACTGGCTCGCGACAATGGAGCAGCAAGGCTATAAATTCCGCGCCTACCCCTGTGATGTGTCGGATTACGATCTGGCCCAGCAATGTATTGCGCAAATCGAAAAAGACCTGGGACCAGTCGACGTACTGGTCAACAATGCCGGCATCACGCGCGACATGACGTTCAAGAAAATGGACAAGACCAACTGGGATATGGTGATGAAGACCAATCTGGATTCGGTGTTCAACATGACCAAGCCGGTATGCGATGGAATGATCGAACGCGGCTGGGGACGGGTCATCAATATCTCTTCGGTCAACGGCCAGAAAGGCGCATTCGGCCAGACCAACTATTCTGCGGCCAAGGCCGGCATGCATGGCTTCACCAAGGCGCTGGCGCTTGAAGTGGCACGCAAGGGCGTGACGGTGAATACGATCTCGCCGGGCTACATCGGCACCAAAATGGTGATGGCGATTCCGCAGGAAGTACTCGAAAGCAAGATCATCCCGCAGATTCCGATGTCACGCCTCGGAAAGCCGGAAGAAGTCGCCGGGCTGGTCGCCTATCTGGCATCGGATGAAGCTGCCTTCCTGACCGGGGCCAATATTGCGATCAACGGTGGCCAGCACATGTATTAATCAGCCACCTGCTTGCTGCAAGGGCGCAGGCCATGCCGCCGATCACGCGGCATGGCCTGCGCCCTTTTCGTTTCCGACCTCTGGTCACTATCCTGCCGCAATGCCGAACTGTGCTTCCTGCGCTGTCAGCTCTTGAATGCGTTCGAGCAGCGTGCCGGTTTTCGTATATCCCGATGCTACAGCTACAGGCGCCAATTCTTTTTGATATTCAACCAGCACGGTCGGGAAACCGGATACACCCCAGCGCTGGGTCCGGATGAAATCGTTTCGTGTTGCGGCGATGCTTGCGTCGTCAGACCATTTCGCATGGAAGGCAGCAGCGTTGAGTGGAATGCCTTCGGTCGTCAATGCTGCCGCTGCAACTTCTGCGAGCGCTTCGCCTCCTGTAACATCAATGCCGTCTGCGTAAAAGGCACGCTGGATCGCATGAAAAACACCGAGCTGCGCGCGCGGCGCAAGATCCGGTGCAAGCAATCGCGCAGTGACGACCGCACGGCAAGCCGGCTCGGTATCGTAAATGAATCCGGCGCGCGAAATCGCCGCATCCGAAAATGGCAGCCCGCTCGCCTGCTCCACATGGCGCCAATGGGATAGCAGCGTGGCCTTTAACTGCGGCTCCATTTCCTGGGTGTTGTAGGCGCGCAATCCTCCGACGACAATTTCCAGCTCCAGTTCCGGCATCGTTTCGAACAGGCGCGACAATTCCGGACCGAAGCCGTAACACCATGAACACATCGGATCGGCGATATAGATCAGTTTCGCCATCATGTACGCTGACGCGGTTCGGTACGCCTGGTCATCCTGCGTTCGGACGGATGCGAAAAAAGCCGGAACTCCATATTCATGATGGCGATCGAGCCAGTCGGGCCGCATGCAAAATCGATATTGCTCTTTACCGGGAACAAGTAATTATCCATCAGCAAAATATCGCTTCTACAGGTGGGATTGCCGTTGTACAGCTGGGGCTTGATTTCCTCCCAAACCTCTTCGGTCATCCAGCCGTACAGAAACAGCTGATTCGGGTAGAACGAGCTGTCCATATGCAGATAACCCTTCTGGCGTTCGAATAAAACCGGATGCGGCGGTGGAGCATCTCCGACGAAAAGGCTTACCCATCCTTCTCCGATTTCATAGGTTTTTTCATTCTGGTTCAATGAATAGGTCAAGACCAGCTGCCATTTGCAATTCAGCTCGATTCGTTTTTCAAGCCCGCATTTATCGGTCCACATCGAATGGCCGTCGCTGACGGTAAACTGGGTGCTCATGATTTGCCCCGTCAGCGTAGGCTCCATCTTCCGGATCTCATCGAGATTTTCATGCATGTTCCAGAACAGCCATTTCGCGCGTTCGCCTTCGGACATATCGCTCAATTCCGAAACCAGCCTTAAACCGTATGGCTCAAGGGTCTTCATGAACTCCCTGCGCAATTTTTCATTCACTTCATCAAGTTCGAAATGCGCTTTTTGACTGCTTTCCATAGACGACTCCTGAAGGTTGATACCAATTGACCCTATTGATCCGGCCCGAAAAGGTTTGATTTTTCGGGCCGCTATTCTCACCCTCTCCCTCTGGGAGAGGGTCGGGGTGAGGGGATCGGGTTCTAACTTTATTCGTTCCCGATCTATAAGCGAAACCGGCAACCGCGCCTGTCCGGTGCTCATGCGTTTCCGCCCGATACGAATTGGACAGGGTTATGCCGCAAGATATCCCGTGATCGGGTTATTTAGAAGCGCTCGCACAATTCCAGCATGAAACGTATCGGTGTCGGGATATTTGCATTCATTGGCGCACGTCATGCCGATTCATCAGTGCCCAAGAATCTTCGACAAGAAATCCCGGCTGCGTTCATTTTGCGGATGATTGAAAAATTCATCCGGCGTATTCTGCTCGACAATCTGGCCCTGATCCATGAAGATCACACGATCCGCCACCGCTTTGGCAAAGCCCATTTCGTGTGTCACGCACAGCATGGTAATGCCCTGCTCGGCCAATTCGACGATCACGTCCAGCACTTCCTTGATCATTTCCGGATCGAGCGCGGATGTCGGTTCGTCGAACAGCATGATTTTAGGGGTAAGGCACAATGCGCGCGCAATTGCCACGCGCTGCTGCTGACCACCGGACAGCTGTAGCGGATACTTATGCGCCTGCTCGGCGATCTGCACGCGCTCCAGTTGCTGCATGGCTTTTTGATCCGCCTCTTTTTTAGGCATCTTGCCCACCCACATCGGCGACAGCGTCAGGTTTTCGAGCACGGTCAGGTGCGGGAAAAGGTTGAACTGCTGAAATACCATGCCGACTTTTTTACGCACCTGGTCGATCGCTTTGACATCGTCGGAAAGTTCAATGCCGTCCACCACCAAGCGACCCTGCTGATGTTCTTCCAATCGGTTGATGCATCGGATCAGCGTCGACTTTCCGGAACCGGACGGCCCGCAAATCACGATCCGCTCACCGCCTACGACTTGAAGATCGATATCGCGCAGCACATGGAAGTCATCGCCATACCACTTGTTGACTTTATCGAAGGTAATGATGGGTTCGGCCATAGGATGATTCAACGTTGATTGCCCTTGTTGACCTGTTTTTCGATCCACAGGCTGTAACGCGACATCGAAAAACAGAAAATGAAATAGATCAGCGCAATGAACAGGTAGCCTTCAATCTTGTATGGCCGCCAGTCGGCGTCGGAATTAAGTGCGAGACTAAGCGCGCCGGTCAGTTCATAAAGGCTCACGATGGTAACCAGCGACGTGTCCTTGAACGTTGAGATAAAACTGTTGATGATGCCGGGCACGACGAATGCCAGCGCCTGCGGCAGCACGATCTTGCGCTGCGTCTGCCAGTACGACAGGCCGAGCGTGGCGGCCGCCTCGATCTGGCTGTTGGGAACCGCCTGCAAGCCGCCGCGAATAACCTCAGCCAGGTAGGCCGCTGCAAACAGCGTAATGCCGATCAGCACGCGCACCAGCACATCGATGCTGAACCCCGGTGGCATGAACAACGGAAACATGAAGGAGGCCATGAACAACACCGAGATCAGCGGAACCCCGCGGATCAGCTCCACATAAATCGTGCAAAAACTGCGGATCGCAGGCAACTCGGAGCGGCGTCCCAGCGCAATCAGGACCGCAAGCGGAAAGGCCATCACGATCGACAGCGACGCCAGCAAGATCGTCAGCGGCAATCCGCCCCAGCGATCGGTTTCCACCCTGCTCAGTCCGAATGCATTTCCATACATCAGAAAAAAGAAAATCGGCAGCACCGCAAGCCACAAAACCACCAGCCACGGCCGCCAGAACATGCGGGTACAGCTGGCGATCAATAGCGCGAGCATCAACAGTGTCGCCACCAGCGGCCGCCACTGCTGCTCGAACGGATAGCGGCCGAAAATAATGATGCGGTATTTTTCGGCCACCACACCCCAGCAGGCGCCCGCACTTTCAGCGTGGCAGGCATCGGCATTGGGCAGCCACACCGCGTCGGACAACGCCCAGCTCAGGAACGGCGGCATATACCAGATCAGCATTGCGCCGATTGCAAGCGTGGACAGCGTCGTCGTCCAGCTGCCGAACAAATTGATACGAACCCACGCGAGTGCACCGCCGGTTCTGGCCGGTGCGGGGCGAGGTGGAATCGGTTGATAGGTATAAGCAGTCATGTCGCGATTCAGGTTAACGTTCCTTGATCGCCGCGCGCGCGTTGTACCAGTTCATCAACAGCGACGTAGCGAGCGAAATTACCAGGTACACCAGCATTACGATGGTAATGCACTCTACTGCACGTCCGGTCTGGTTGATCGCGGTGTTGGCGATCGATACGAGATCGGGATAGCCGATCGCCACCGCAAGCGACGAATTCTTGGTCAGGTTCAGATACTGATTGGTCAGCGGCGGAATGATGACGCGCAGCGCCTGCGGCAACATCACGAGGCGCATTTCGAGCTGTCGGCTCAAGCCGAGTGCAGAGGCAGCCTCGCTCTGCCCACGCGGCACCGACTGGATGCCGGCGCGCACCACTTCCGCTATGAAGGCCGCCGTATAAATGCTCAGGCCGAACAGTACGGCCAGAAACTCCGGAGTAAGCGCGCCGCCTTGTTCAATCGCGAAATCGCCTCTGAACGGCTGGTTCATCCGGGTCGGCGCACCGCCGAGCAGCCAGCCGGCCAATCCGGCGAGCAGAACGATCATCAGCGGTATCCAGAACAGGCTGCCCGGAGAGCCGGTTTCTTCAAATTTCTGTTTGGCCCGTTGGCGATACAACCAGGCCAGGAAAATACCGGCCACTATGCCTGCGCCGGCCCAGGCATGACCCGCAGCCCAGATCGGGATCGGAAAGTTGACACCGCCCTTGCTCAGAAAAAAGGGCCCGGCCTGCCATGCGTCGTAGGTTGCCGGCAGCACTTCGGTCAGGACCAGGTACCACATCAACAACTGCAGCAATATCGGAATATTGCGAAAGAATTCCACATAGGCAGAACACAAACCGCGTACCAGTGCGTTGCGCGAAAAGCGGCCCAACCCGATCAGTGTGCCAATAATGGTGGCGAGGATGATTCCCGCAATTGACACGCGCAAGGTATTGGTCAGTCCGACCAGAAAAGCGCGCCAGTAAGGTTGGATCGAATCGAATGGAAACAGGCTTTCGCCAATATCGAAACCCGCGGTCTGGCCGAGAAAGTCGAATCCGCTCTGGATGCCGCGCACCCGCATATTGATCAGCGTGTTATGCACCAGGAACCAGAGCGTCAGGCCGATCAACCCGATTGCCAGAACCTGGTACGCCAGCCCGCGAAACCGCCGGCTGCGCCAGGACCATCTATTCGTTTTTGGAGCGAGTGCTTGAGTCATGAAGGCAGGCAGTTACCGAATCCGCCGTCAGGTCGGCCGGCCAGGTTGATCGCACCGCCGGCATTTGTCTTGGCGGAACTCAGCGGATCGGAAAGGCGTACATCAATCCGCCCTTGTTCCACTGATTATTGACGCCGCGCGGCAATCCAACCGCCGATTTTGGTCCGACATTGCGCTCGAAGATTTCACCATAATTTCCGGTAGTCTTGACCGCACGCGCCATCCAGTCCTTGTCCAGACCCAAAAGCTTGCCGGTATCCTCGCTGACACCCAGTATCCGTTGCACCACCGGGTCCTGGCTGCTTCTCATCTGCTCCACGTTGGCCTGCGTGATGCCATATTCTTCCGCTTCAATCAAGCCATAGATTACCCATTTGGCGATTGCGAACCATTCGTCGTCGCCGCGCCGAACCATGGGGCCCAGCGGTTCCTTGGAAATCAGTTCAGTCAGAATCACGTGGTCGGCCGGATTCCTTGCGGCCTTGTTGCGCACTGACGCCAGCCCGGACGCGTCCGTCGTATAGGCGATGCATCGTCCTGAAAAATAAGCGCCGGTAGCCGCTTCAAGCTTTTCAAAAACGACCGGCTTGATATTGAGACCGTTGGCTTTGGAAAAATCGGTCAGGTTCTTTTCGGTGGTGGTGCCGGATTGAACGCAAACCGTTTGCCCTTTGAGCTGCCTGGCATTCTTGATTTTGCTTTTGGCGGGCACCATGAAACCCTGTCCGTCGTAATAGGTAACTGCCGTCATATGCAAGCCCAGCGAGCCATCGCGGGTCAAGGTGAACGTCGTGTTGCGGGCAAGCACATCGATTTCGCCGGACTGCAGCGCGGTAAAACGCTGTTGCGCATTCAACGGTACGTATTTCACTTTTTCACCATCGCCCAATACCGCAGCGGCGACCGCGCGGCAAAAATCCACATCCAGGCCGGACCACTTGCCGTTTGAATCCGCTTGTGAAAAACCGGCCAGTCCGGTATTAACACCGCATACGATTTGCCCGCGCGACTTGATGGTATCCAGCGTCTTTCCCGCATGCGCAGAACCGGACAGCAGGACGCCGAATGCCGCCATGGCTGCAACGGCGAATTTGGTATGTTGGATTTTCATAGGCCTGTTCCTCGTTAAACGATATTCGCGACATTCGCGATATGCGGAATCGGTCCGGAAAGTCTGATGCCGATTTACCGGGCCGATCGTGGCGCTGCATGGATCATTTTCGACCGCCTGAAATACTGCCACTGCATGGCGGTCCGATAATTTACACGATGGTCTTGTTTTCTGTCTTATCGGCGGATGGTACGCCAATTATGTTGTTTTAGAAACTTGCAGAGATTGATGAGCATCACGAATATTTGTCTTCATGCAAACATAAGCGAGACGCTTATGTTTCCGTGCATAAAATATTCGCGTGCATCGGAATAGAATTTTTTGCTGATTATGCGCAATGGTTGGTTGCGCAGAATTGCGTTTCCTTGTTCTGAAAAAAATATCGAAACATGCAAAAGTCTTATCAAATACATTTGCGCAGAATCACGTCCGAAAAACTTTTTTTGGCCAAGAATAAGAAAATCCCTTCATTTCATACTATGCTTTGCGTTAAATAAATCTTTATGGAAGGCACAGCTTAACGTTTCAAGCCGCCCGCAAGCGGCAGGTGTTGACGGGTATTTTTATATGGAGGCAGGAATTTTGGACACACATACCAAAAGCAACTACACCAATATGGCGCGACTCAAGGAGTTGATGACTGCGCCACCGATGACAGCCGAGCAGCATGCAGCGATTACGCGCAAACGTATCCGGGACCGCCGCATGATCGAAGAAGCAAAAGAATTGAAAACCGAAGAAGCTGATCTGTTTTAGCGAACCCATGATGCACGGTAATTGCGCACAGGTGAGTAACTGATCGACGCAAGACTTGTTCCGGCGCCAGGGCCGGAACAAGGATTCAACAAGCCGGCATATTGCCTGAAGCCAACTGATGCGGTCGCCGCGAACCACATCGTCTCAAGAACGAACTTCCTTTAATTATTTATTCTGGCTGTCGGCCAAGTCGGCGGCTGCGATTAATTGCGCCGCAATCCCGCGCGCCTGGTGTGCGGAAAATTCATGGCATTGTTCGGCCGTCCACAGGCGAACTACCGCCGGCGCAGACTGAACCTGGGTCTGGCTGCCTGCAAAGCGACTCATGCGCAATGTTCCGCGATTTCGCACATCGACACTATTGCCGAAGCGCGTTATCAATGAAGTTCGCTGTTCACCCATACTGGATGCCAAGCGCAATGCTGTTGTATTGAAAGATTGGCCAGCACGTTGTTCGCATTGTTTCATTTTCGTCCTCTCGTCAATTAACTGTACGCATATACAGTATACGAGTATTCATTTCTTTGCAACAACATAGCTATAGCTACTGTTGCAAAGAAAGCGCTCACCAGCAATCACGACGGTCGCTCCAGCTCGCCAGATCGCGCGCGTAATAACGAAACGCATTTTCGGGTGCGGTCCGGGCCAGTCGGGCAAGATCGAAAATATACAATGCGCGACCCATGCCGCGCCGACGGTAACCGCTGTTTCTCTTTTCCACGATGAGATCGCGCCATGCACCGAGATTCACATAGGTGTAGTTGCGTCGCTCACGCGGCTTGCGAAAGCGGACATCGGCTTCGAGTGCGATATGGGTATGCCCTTCCACGTGCAGACGAAGGCCTAACGCGCGATATGCGGTTTGAAATGCCGGCAGACGCAACAGATCGGCAGTAGAAATGCTTGCTTCCGGCTCTTGCGCCTTGGCCATCATCTCCATCAGCAACAAGTCGAGCCAGGTCCAGCGCAAATGACGCAGAATGGACAGTAACCATAGCCGCATGCGCATGCGGCGCGACGCACTTTGCCATGTGGTGGCGTGCGATAACCATTCACCGAGACTGCCGCGGAAACACTGCAATATGTAATCTCGCAAATCGGTCTCCGCGTTGTCGCGCCGAGCCAGCCGACGCGCTTCCGCCAGCAGGCGCGCAACCGCCAGCACGGTAGGGCGATACAAATCCATTTCATCGAGCAAGCGGGCGATGCGCTGCGCACCCGGAGAATCCTTTGAAAGGTCCTTGGCTGTACACCAGATGAAGTGCGACAGCAGCCCGGCCGCGACAGTATCGCCAAAGCACGGCTCATGGAACGGCCGATACTGCTCCCGGCGCCAGAGTTGCGGTTGCCAGCCCTGCGACGGATTCCATTCTTTTGTTGCACAAACATTGTCCGGATCGCGCCATTGCCCGTGCGTGGCGAGCAGGCGCAGGCTGCGATCGGCGAAATATACCGGCAAGCTTGGATAAATTTCATCCGACGGGGTCCCGAGCTGCCGCGCTACCCACACGCGATAGCGGTCCGGAATCTGCTGTGTGGCGATACCGAGGCATTCTTCATAAAACATCCGGCGGGCCGCCGGCACGACCTGCAGTTCCTTGTCGTGATTCCCGACAATCGGAATCACGGTCACCGTCACTCCCCTCGCCTGCAACAGGCTGATCGTCCGCCGCAACCAGTAAAAAAATCCGGAATATGGTTTTCCTTCCGCAGTCGACAGCGGGCCGGCATGAATCAGGACGATATCGCGCATGATCGCAACCACGATTTCGGAGAAACGCGGATCATCCCGGTGCCATGGGTACACACCGGCTTCTGCCCATTTGCTGCTGCGAATCAGGTCGACGATATCGCCATTAAGTATCAGCAACAGTTCATCCAGCATTTCTCCCGGTGCAGCGTCGGCGGCCTGGTTCGCCGGATGGCTGCACGATACGCGCAGCTGATCGAAAAACAATTGCCAGTCGGTCTCCTCTGCAGTCTGGTTTCCGACTGAGCAGTCGGTACAGTGCACATCGCTGATCAGTACGCACAGGCGATTGGATGCCTCATCGCTTTCGGGCCACATCACAAGCCCGGGCGGCAATGTCGGCTCAGTCATGGCAGTGATCGCGCAGGAAGTTCACCAGATACGGAAAGACATCGGCATGCACGTTCTTTCCCATGAAGATGTCCTGGTGGCCGTAGCCCGGAAACACGCGCAATGCGTGGCGGCCCGGCACAATTTTTTCGAGCCGTGCGTGGCATCGTATATTGGAATCGGCGAACACGCGATTGTCCTGTCCCTGGATCAGCAGCATTGGCGTATCGATCTCGGCGGCATGCGCCAGATAGTCATCCGGCAACGCAGCGTATCGCGGATTGGAAGGATCGAATTTGGTTGCGGTATGGCCGTTCCCGATCATCTTGTTGATATGACGGTAGTAGTGCACCGGCGCACCGCCAAACAGATCTCCCAGCCGATCATGCGTCTCAGGTGCGAGGTTGGCGTGATTGAACACGGCCGGACGACCGCTGCCCCACATGAAGCTCAGCATGTGGCATTCCGGCGAATTGCATTCCCGGTGCACCATGTCGGCCGTGAGCGCGATCATTTTCCCGATCGACCATCCGGGCTGGCGGCGCCAGCCCGGACTGTAATATTCAACCCCGATCAGGTAATCCGACACCCACGGACCCAGCGCCAGCTTGATTTCCGACCAGCGCGGCACGTAGGGTGTCAACGCCACGCTGTTGAGAATCATGCTGGAGATGCCCTGCACGCTGCGTCCGAACACGCTCATCGCCATGGTCAGCGCGCCGACGCAATGCGCGATCACATGGATGCGACGGTGCGGCCCGATATGCCGCCGCAATTCCGCCAGTGCGGCAGGATGGTCGAACAATGCGATGTCATCCATCGTGTACCGACTCCGCTGGAGATTGTACGGAAATCGGCAACTGCCCCGATAGTCGAGCGCCCAGACATCGCCGAAGCCCTGATCCAGCAAAGTCTGCACCAGATTCCTGTGTTCCGGCATGATGAACATGTCGGATGAATTGGTCAGCCCGTGCACGATCAGCACCACATCGTCGCACGCCGTGCGTGCAAATCGCGTCAGCTGCAAACCCAGTCCGTCGGCGGTGCTGAACGGATGCACACTGATGTCGGCCCCGGTTACGCCCTCGGTCGTGAACTTTGCATAGCGCCGCTTCGGCTGGTTCGGCGCCGGAGGTACGTGCGGTCCGTACACGTCCCACAGTTTTCCGGCGAAGAATCCGCCGAATCTCGCCAATCCTTCAACGCTTGCTTCTCCTTTGAAATTCGTCGCACTGAAGCTGCGCAGCACCCTAATGAAATCGCTCAAGTTAAGGCGGACAATCCCGGTCACCCACAACTCGTTCGGGGCGGTTTCAGCAGATTCGACATGGCCGCGAAAAACATTGACATACAAGGTCGTCGTGTCATGCCACAGATCCAGCATTGCATTGTGCTGAACCTGTTTTTGCCCGACCAAGGTAAACGACTCTCCTTGCGGCGTGCATGCATACACCTTGTAATGCATCACCTTGCGGTCGCGGTCGGCGGTATCGGCCAGCACGCGGAATTCACCGGATTGCACCGGACATACGCCACCGAGCAGCGGGCAAACGATATGCCCCGACAGGCTGCCGGCATGCTGCGACTGGGCCAGAAATTCATCCAGATCGGAAATTGAAACAGATACATGCAACGCCAATGCATGGCCGTTCCTCTCGCCATCGGCATATCCGTCGGCAAACATCGTGGCTTGCGCGCTGACGTAGCCTTGCATGACTTCGGCAAATTCGATGGTCAATTTCTGTGAGTCGATATTCGCTTGCTGCGGGCGGTTGGCCGCTACCTGTGGATTGTTCGACATTGAATCTGCTCCCTGATAAACATGCCGCATTGTCGTTATTGTTTGTTATTACTCGATCCGGCCTTACAGATCGGCGGTCGGTACCTCGCCGGTAATTTCGTGGGCAATCCATTCGGCCAGTGCCGCGATGGTTGCACTGGGATTGGCGCCCAGCGCAGTCGGCATCAGCGAACCGTCCGCCACATACAATCCCCGGTAGCCGAACACCTGGCCGCGGCTGCCATCGTTTGCACTGACAACGCCCTGGCCGGGTGCATTCGCCAAAGCGCATCCGCCCAATGGATGCACGGTCACATTGTTGTTGACCGGCCAGAGCCAGGTCGGCAAAGGCAGAAAATGCCTGGCGCCGATAAAGCGGCTGAAGCGTTTCGACAATCGCAAAACCGCATCGTAAAACGGGCGATTGCTTGCCTGCGGCCAGTCCAGGTCCAGATAGCCGTCTCCATTCAGCCGCAATACGCCATTTGCCTTGTCCAGGCCCATGCACAACATGACCGCGCTGAATTGGGAGATATCGTGCGCGAACAGCCGGTGCAGCAGAAAGCCGATGCGGCTGCTTTTTCGTCCGCGATATTCGCGCTTGAATACATATCGCCAGATCTGGCGAACGCTGGTCCAGATCCGCTGAAACGGGTTGATGACCTGTCCAAGCGCGGCAACCGCCCAGCCGGCGTGAGTCGGAAAGCTGGCATCCTGCAGAATGAAAGCCTGCTCACGGTCCAGATTTTCAAAAAGATGGTGGTCGGTATATTGCGTGATTACCGGCCCATAGGTGGAATCGATTTCGCGCTGGCTATCGAGTGCAAACGACAAAAAATCGCCGTTACCTGAAAACCGCTGACCCAGGCAAGCGGACAGCCGCGGCAATGTCCGATGCACATCCCGGCAACGCAACAACAACTCGCTGCTGCCGAGCGTGCCGGCCGATACGATCACACGGTGACAGGTGACGCTGCATTCCGATTCGTGCTGCAAGTCGCGAAAATAAATGCGATATCCATGCTGACCGTCGCCATCCGGATCATCGGTCTGCGCGCTATCGATTGCAACGATGCGGTCGACCAGAGAATGCGTCCTGATTTCCGCCTGATAGCGGTTCTGCGCAACGTGGAGGTAATTGACATCCACCGAGTTTTTTGCCCGAACGTTGCAACCGATATCGCATTCACCGCAATACGTGCAGGACGTCTGCCGGACACCATAGCGATTGATTTCCTGTTCACCCAGAGGCGCAGCCAGGGCGGCACTGCGGTAGCTGTAGCCATCACCGAAGAAGACGGTAATATCGGCAAGCCGGGTAGGCAGCTTCGCCGCGCGAGCGAACGCCTGAAACTGTGCGGTGCGCTTGATGTAGCGCCGGTCGGTCGGATCGGTTGCAGCCGGTATCGGCCGCGCACCGAGCACCGCCTGCGCGACGTCATAATACGGCGCAAGCGTACCGAGCGAGAGCGCCGATGGCCAGTTCTGCTGAAACACCGCTTCCGGCGGGCGCAAAAAAACGTTCGCATAAATCAGCGATCCACCGCCCAGCCCGGCTGCAGTGACAGTATCGATGCAGTCAAAATGCCGGATATCGAATATTCCCGTCAGCGGACCTCGCTTTCCGCGGCGCTGCCGCACCGTCAGCGGACGCTTCGCACCATCATCCGGACACCAGACGTTATCGGCAAGGCCGTGGGGGCTGCGTGGAAACCCGCCCATCGGATAGGCTTTTCCTCGCTCCAGCAATAAGACTTTTCCTGGCCAATGCCTGGCCAGGCGAGCACACATCACCGCGCCGCCAAATCCGCTGCCTATGATGACTGCTTCATGATCCAGTGCTGACTTCAAGGATATCCTCGATCAATGCGTGAAATCGATATGGCCGTCGCGAGCGCAAAACATCCGATCGGATCAAACGTCGCCGCAGATCGCCGAACATACTGCTCCCGGGCAAGACGGCTATTTCACCGTACATGCAAGAGAGCTTGAACCGAACACTCCCTTTGCGCCTTTCTGCCGCGCCGAGGGACCGCAGTTCGGACACAAGAAGCATCTTCGTTATTATTTTTGCACTGTATTTGATCTTATTTGATTTCCAACGAGAAATGAAGTGTTTTGCCCGTGCTTTCGCTTCGTAAGCACTTCGACAACAATTTGCAATTTTCCGGTCCATATTCTGCTACGATCAAGCTCGTTGTTTTTTTGAAACTCTGCGCCCCTGCTATCCGGAATACATTCATTGATGCAAAAGCTGGCTCTTTCCCTTCGCTGGTGCTGCGCAGCGGCCGTATTCTGGATGCTGCCCAATATGCTTGCACACGCGGAAACCGTGCGCCTGGAAGACGATACCGCAGCCGATTTTGTCGATCTGACGCCATACTGGACCATACTGGAAGACGCCGGAAAATCGTGGACGATTGACGATGTCAGCAAGCCCGAATCGGCGGGCCGGTTTCAAAAGCCGGCGCAGCACGGCGAATCGCTGAATTTCGGGTTGCGCTCCTCCGCAATCTGGCTGCGGATGGCAGTGCACAATGCCACGAGTTCGGAACAGCAGCGCTTGCTCGAAATCGCGTTCCCGCATCTCCATCATGTCGAACTGTATTCGCCCACGGCGCATGGATTTCAGCGGATTGTCACTGGATACGCCAGACCGTTTGCCGAAAGGCCGGTGATCCATCGAAATTTCGTGTTTTCACTTCGCGTGCCGCCCGAATCGACCGCAACATATTACTTGCGGGTCGCTTCCGGAACCGGCCTCGACGTTCCCGCCGCGCTCTGGCAGCGGCAAGCCTTCATACAAAAAAGCCTGCGCGAATACATGGGACAGGCGTTGTACTTCGGGATGCTGGCAGCGTTGGGCTTGTATAACTTCCTGCTGTTTTTTTCGCTGCGAGACCGCAACTATTTCTACTACGTGCTGTTCGTGGCCGCCAATGCGTTATCGGTAGTCGCATTCAGCGGTATCGGATTCCAGTTCCTGTGGCCCGAATCTCCGGACTGGACCATGATTTCGTCGATGATCGGATTCGCATGTACCGGTCTCACGCTGCTGCTGTTTCAGCGGCACCTCCTGTCTACACCGCAACTGGTGCCGTGGCTGAATAAAGTCATGAGTGCGTTCATCATTCTCAATGTGCTGCAAATGATCGGCTTTGCGACGCTCGACTATGCGGCCATGATACGCATCGGAATCACCATTGACCTGTTGAGCATGGTGCTCGCGCTGACGGTGGGTGTCGTGTGCGCGTTGCGAGGACAGCGAAGCGCCCGATTTTTCCTGCTGGCGTTCAGCTTTCTGCTGTTGATGGCGGTATTGCTGGCGCTGCGCAGCTTCGGGTTATCACTGCCGAATTTCATCAATTCCTACGGGATACAAATCGGCTCCGCAACAGAAATGCTGCTTCTGTCGCTGGCGCTGGCCGACCGGTTCAATCAGGTCCGCAGGGAAAAAGAAATCGCGCAGCAACAGCTGGTGGCAAGTCTGAAGAGTTCCGAGCGAATTCTGGAACAGCGAGTAGCCGAGCGTACCGCACAGCTGGTGCACAGCAACTCGGCGCTCAGTGAACATAAACATGAACTTGAAGCCGCCAAGCAGGTGGCTGAAGATGCGTCGCGCATGAAGTCCGAATTTCTTACCAACATGAGCCACGAAATCCGCACGCCGATGAATGCCATCATCGGCATGGCGTATCTGGCATTACGGTCCGATCTGCAAGGCAAGCAGCGCGATTATGTCGACAAGATCCATCGCGCCGCACTTTCGCTGCTCGGAATCATCAACGACATTCTCGATTTTTCAAAAATCGAAGCCGGCAGGATCGATGTGGAACGCATCGACTTTGCGTTTGGCGAAATGCTCGCCAACGTAACCAACGTCACCAGTCAGCGGGCAATTGAAAAGGGGCTTGACTACAAGATCGATATAGCGCCCGAAGTGCCTGCCGATTTGGTGGGAGATCCATTGCGGCTGGGCCAGGTGTTGATCAACCTCGTCAGCAATGCGATCAAGTTTACTTCGCAAGGAGAGGTACAACTTTCCTGCCGCGTATTTCGCTCGAACGCCGACTGGGTCGATTTGTATTTCGAAATTCGCGACACCGGCATCGGAATGACACAGGAGCAGCAGGCCAATCTATTCCAGGCGTTCACGCAGGCAGACAGTTCCATCACACGCAAGTACGGCGGCACAGGCCTGGGCCTGACGATCAGCAAGCGGCTGGTCGAAATGATGGACGGCAACCTGATGGTGCGCAGCGAGACTGGAGTAGGTTCGGTATTCAGCTTCACCGCACGCTTCGGCATAAACCGCAACGTTATGCCGCCTGGCACATGCATCGAGAACGCGATTGTCGATGCTCCGGATGTAAAAACGATCCAGAGCCGGCCAAGGAATTTGCCGCAATTTGACGGCGCGAAGGTGCTGGTAGCAGAAGACAATGAAATCAATCAGCAGATCGCACTGGAGATGCTGTCTGCGTCCGGCCTGCAGGTCGACATTGCCGAAAACGGCCAGGCGGCAGTAGATAAGATATTTGGCGCCGGGCCGAAGGTTTACGATCTGGTGCTGATGGACATTCAAATGCCGGTACTGGGCGGGCATGCTGCCGCCAAGCGCGTCCGCGCAGACTGGCGCTATGCCGGGATGCCGATTGTGGCGATGACTGCGCACGCAACCGAAGCCGAGCGTGTGCAATGTCTGGAAAGCGGCATGCAGGATCTGATTGTGAAGCCGATTGATCCTGATGTTTTTTATCAAACGCTGAGCCTCTGGTTGAACCAACCTGAGCGTGATGCCGTGGCACGCGCGCCGAAACCGCAAGTCGCGGCGTCGACACATGCTTCTTCATCGATCGCGGCTCTTGGACCCCCCACAAATAATCCCGATTCCATCCCGGCAGACATCCCCGGCTTCGATACCAACGACACGCTGGACCGGCTTGGAGGAGACGTCGCACTGTATCATCGGATTCTTGCGATGCTATTGCCGGCGCTGATAAAAACGCTGGAAGACTTCGACAGTGCGTACGCTGAAAATAATCAGCCGGCCTTGGCGGTTATTGCGCACGGTGTTCTGGGCATGGCGGCCAATGTCGGCGCTATCGCGCTGGCCAAGGCGGCAGGAGATCTGGAACAATCCCTTAAGGAACGACTGACGACGTCGTGGCAGCTGACTGCGTTCCGTGCGCTACTTTTGAACACGATACAACTATTGGAAGAAGGATTGATGGAAAAGAAAATTTCCATTGAAACTGCAACCCGTTGAAACCCGCGAGCGTTACAACAATCCAATCGCGTGATCGGCGTCTTTATTGACTCGGCACCGCCGCATTGTCGGCAAGTTTGCGAAGCACCTGCGCCGCTGCAACCAGGCCAAAGCTGGCAGTCACGGCCATCGACGACCCAAACCCGGCGCAGTTCAAGCCGGTCACTCCCGACCGATCGTTTATCCCGAAGTCGCAGGCATCATCCGTGTCCGGAAACCGCAGCGGCTCGGTGGAGAATACTGCATCGATCCCGAACTTGTTCTTGGTACCCCGCGGAAACCCGTACTCCGCACGCAGGCGTTTTCGTACCTTCGCCAGCAAGGGTTCCTGCTCGGTTCTGCATAAATCGCGAATCTCAATTTTGGTTGGATCGGTCTGCCCCCCGGCGCCGCCGATCGTGATCAACCTGATTTTCTTTTCCCGGCAATAGGCGATCAATGCGGTCTTCGCGCGCACATTGTCGATCGCATCGATCACATAATCGAAATTGCGAGAACCGATCATTTGATCGAGATTGTCGGCGGTGATGAAATCTTCGATTTCCGTAACCCGGCAAAAAGGGTTGATCTGCGCAATGCGCTCGGCCAGTGCGCTTACTTTCGCCTTGCCCAAGGTATCGGTCAGTGCGTGGATCTGGCGATTGATATTCGATTCAGCCACATTATCCAGATCGATCAGCGTGATATGCCCGATGGCGCTCCGTGCCAGTGCTTCCGCAACCCAGGAACCGACGCCCCCGACACCGATTACACAGACGTTCGCGGCCTGGAAACCGCGCAGTGCAGCGTTGCCATACAGGCGGGCAATTCCGCCGAATCGGCGATCGAAGTCGATGTCCGGTACAACGGCAAACTGGGGATGGAGAACTAATGGTTGCATCCGCGTATTTTAACGGAGCGCAATCTTTATCCCAAGTGGAACTTCAGTCTCCGTCGATTACTCTAAAATAACATCTTGCCGGTTTCACCAATCCTTCGGTTTCTAACTCGCCCGTGCTGCGCTTTTCTCCTCTGATTCAGCTGATCGCAATTTCAATGGCAGCACATGTTGCCTTGACCGGCGCACGCGTTGCGACCTCGCTCTATGCATTGTCGCTACAGGCGTCTGAATTTACCGTTGGTGTATTGATAGCATTGTTTGCCTTGCTGCCAATGATTTTCGCAGTGCCGATGGGGCGCCTGATCGACCGGATCGGAATCAAGAAACCGATGATCAGCGGTTGCATCGCGATATCGGTCGGCTGCGCAATTGCAGGTATCGCAAGTGACTTGTCTGCGCTGTACTTGGCGGTCGTGCTGATCGGCACCGGCTTCATGGCAATACATATCGGGTCTCAGCATGCAGTCGGCGCAATGAGCAGCATAGAGACGCGATCCGGTAATTTCGGATGGCTGGCACTGGCATTCTCCGTATCCAGTTTTTTCGGGCCGGTGATTGCCGGATTCGTCATCGACCATGTTAACTTTACGACGGCCTACGTGATTTGCTGCGGTTTCGCGCTGCTTGCGGTCTGGCTCGCTTTATCCGGAAATCTGGAGCGGATCAAGCTGATGGGGCACGAACCGAGGCGCGCTTCAGGCACTACGCTGGACCTGCTGCGCAATCCCGAGATGCGGCAAATCTACCTGGTCGGAATACTGCTCGCGTCCGCATGGGATCTGTTCAATTTCGTGATTCCCATACAAGGCGCAAGGATGGGATTTTCCGCGTCCACCATCGGTCTGGTTCTGGGCTGCTTTTCGATCGCCACCTTCACCATCCGTTTGGCAATGCCGTGGATCGCCCGGTATTACACGGAATGGCAGGTTTTGACCGCCGCCTTGATCCTGGCTGTGATAAGTTATGTAATGCTGCCTTTCATGCAACAGCCGGCTTCGATGATGGCGGCGGCCGGCGCGCTCGGACTGGCGCTCGGGTCGAGCCAATCCAATGTGCTGACGCTGCTGCACCATGCGGCGCCTGCCGGACGGGCCGGCGAAGCGATCGGCATTCGCGCGACAATCGGCAATACATGCCAGGTGGTTATGCCGCTCGCATTCGGCGCAGCCGGCGCCACATTGGGTTTGTTTCCCGTATTCTGGGGAATCGGCGCAATGATCGGAACAGGTGTCCCAATTGCGTGGCGCAAGGCATTTGCAAAATAAAGAGGCAAGGAAAATGAACAATCTGCTATTTGATCCGGCACCGGATTTTGATCAACCGATTGCGGTACTCAAGCATTGCCATGATCGAATCCGCAAGCAGATTCGTACCATGCAGAACCTGGTAAGCCATACGCCGAAAAGCGGACAGGATCTTGATATGCAACAAGCTGCGTGTGCCGTTTTACGCTACTTTAATAGTGCGGCTCCTCATCATCACGCTGACGAAGAACAGGATTTGCTGCCGATGCTGCAGCGCGTGGCGGAAGGCAAAGACGCAGATTTGTTGCAGTCGCTCCTTCCCCAAATCGCAAACGAGCATCAGCAGATGGATGCGGCCTGGACAGTACTGGATCGGCAATTGCAGGCAATTTCATCCGGAACATCCGGCGAATTATCGAAAGCCGATGTGATGCGTTTTTCGGACATGTATTCAGCGCATATGGAAAAGGAAGAGACGCTGATTGCGCCAATGGCAAAACGACTTTTCAGCAGCGCGCAAATGCACCAGCTGGGTAATGCAATGCGCGCCCGCCGAGGCATCGCCACCAAGGCGGAGCAATAAGATGTCGATCACGGATCTTCGCAAGGAATACAGTCGCGCCAGCTTGTCGGAATCCGACGTGCATGCCGATCCGATAGTGCAGTTTGCAAAATGGTTTGATGAAGCGGTAGCGGCCATGGTTCCGGAGCCCAATGCGATGAGCGTCGCAACGGTTGGATCAAACGGACGTCCGTCGTCGAGAATTGTGCTGATCAAGGAATTCGATCGGCGCGGACTTACCTGGTTCACCAATTATGAAAGCCGAAAAGGCCGGGAGCTGCAGGCCAATCGATATGCGGCTTTGCTTTTTCACTGGGTCGAACTGGAGCGTCAGGTACGTATCGAGGGCTCGGTGGAGTTCTTGTCCGCATCAGAAAACGATTGTTATTTCCATAGCCGCCCGCTGCGAAGCAGGCTCAGCGCCATCGCATCGGCGCAAAGCACCGAAATCGCGGACAGGGAGGCGCTGGAAGCAAGATACCTGAAGGCAAAGGAACAGTACGGTGAGCATCCACCGCGTCCCGAACATTGGGGTGGATACCGACTTAAGCCGGATGCAATCGAATTCTGGCAAGGCCGTCCATCCCGGTTGCACGACCGTATTTTGTATAGCCTGAAGAATGGAGGCTGGCAGATTCAGCGGCTGCAGCCTTAAGGAAATTAGCGAGATGCCAAGAGGCAGCCGTAAGTATCGATTGATTCGCATGCTTGGAGGACGTCGTGTTTTGGGAGAAGAAACTGGAACATTGGGTTGATGGCGTGCGCCATCAATCGGCATTGCCATTGCGGCTCCAGCTGTGGAATGGCCAGCAATTCGATTTCGGCGATCCCGCTCCGCGAGTCACAATCCGGGTACCCGATGTATCGGCCCTTACCTATCTCCTGAAGCCTTCGCTGGCCAATCTCGGCAAAGCGTATGTGGAAGGCAAACTCGAAGTGGAAGGCCGGGTAACCGAAATTATCGGCGTGGCCAACGCACTCGCGACTTCCACCCTCAAGCCCAAGGGAAAATTTGGGCGCCTGGTCCGTTCCTTCCACCACAGCAAAGAAAAAGATGCGGAAGCGATTCAGTATCACTACGATGTTTCCAACGATTTTTATAAAGTATGGCTGGATGAAAACATGGTGTATTCGTGCGCCTATTTTGAAAACGGCGACGAAGATCTGGCCAGCGCACAATTAAAAAAAATCGACCATATCCTGACCAAGATTCAGGTGCGCACGGGTGATACGCTATTGGATATCGGCTGCGGCTGGGGCGCGCTCGTAATGCGCGCGGCCGAGAAATACGGCGCAAAATGCGTCGGCATCACGCTGTCGAAAAATCAGTTTCAACTGGCCAGCGAGCGGGTCGTCCAAGCCGGGTTGGCGGACCGTGTCGAAATCCGCCTGCAGGATTATCGCGATGTCGCAGGAACCTTCGATCGCATTACCAGCGTCGGCATGTTCGAGCATGTAGGCTTGAAAAACCTTCCGATGTATTTCACCAAAATCCGCTCATTGCTGTCCGACGACGGACTGGCAATGAATCACGGCATCACCTCCACCGATCCCGACAATGGCGAAACCGCCTATGGCGGCGGCGAATTCATAGGCAAGTATGTTTTCCCGCATGGCGAGCTGCCGCATATCGGCCATGTGCTGAAGACGATGCAGGAGGCAGGACTGGAAGCGCTGGACGTCGAAAATCTGCGTCGTCATTATGCTAAAACCTGCGGCATCTGGGCCGATAATTTCGAGGCCAATGCCGACCGGATAAAGCGCCTGGTGGATGACAAACGCTATCGCATCTGGCGCGTGTATCTGTCCGGCTGTTCTTACGCGTTCGCACAAGACTGGGTATCGCTTAACCAGATCGTATGCAGCAAGGCCGGGCGCAATGCAACGTCGTTACCTCTGTCGCGCCGCTACATGTACCAGTAGCCGGTCATGAGACTTTTATTTTTTCGGCATACTCGCGCAGCGTTTCCAGTCCGGGTTCCTTGCGCGGCCAAATCAGCTCTACACCGTCGTCCTGATAACGCGGCAAAACATGCAGATGCAGATGTGGCACTGTTTGCCAGCCTGCCGGCTTGTTGGCTTGCAATATGGTGATTCCGTCCGGACGGAACGCGGCTTGCACTGCTTTGGCAATCCGGGTCGCAGCGCGCATCATCGCCGCAGCAGCGTCTTCATCCGCATCCAGCAGCGTTTCGTAGGGCTTTCTGGTTGCGACCAGCACATGTCCCGGATTGACCTGTCCCGCATCCATGAATGCGTAGACATGCACATCCTCGTAGACTTTTACATGAGGAATTTCACCCTCGATGATTTTTGTGAAAATTGTCGTCACGGCGCTAATATATTCGACTATCTATTCTTGCCTGGTTTTATCGGCAAAAGTCTTTCTGAATTTGGCGACCTTCGGAGCAACGACGAACGCGCAATAGCCCTGCAGCGGATTCTGCCGAAAATAATTCTGATGATAGTCCTCGGCTTTGTAATAGGCTTCTGACGGCTTCAGCTCGGTAACGATGGGCGCATCCCAGACGTTGGCCATCTCGGCAATCACATGTTTGGCGGTCTCCTGCTGTTCCGGCGAATGGAAATAAATTGCCGAGCGATATTGAGTGCCGACATCGTTACCTTGCCGGTTGAGCGTGGTGGGATCATGTATCGTAAAAAAAATTTCGAGAATTTCACGATAACTAACGACAGCCGGATCGAATTCGAGCCGGACCACTTCGACATGTCCGGTCGTTCCTTCACATATCTGCCCGTAGTTTGGCGCAGGCACATGGCCGCCGGTATATCCGGATTCCACATGCTGCACTCCTTTGAGTTCCTGATAGACCGCTTCCAGGCACCAGAAGCATCCTCCGCCGAGGGTAGCTGTTTCCGTTGTCATGAAATCACCTCACAGATTTTGCCGTTGCTTTAACTTTAACGCAAAGTTGTCGCGATGCCTATCTGAATCAATAAACATGCAACAGCGCTTCTTTTTGTTTGCAGTCAGTTGCCATATCAACCAGTTTTTTCCGGCGAAAATCCACCAGCTCACCGTCTCGACACATTCTTCGGCATAATTATGGATATTCCATGAAATTCGGGCTTTAGATGTCGACTCGCTCCTCCCGCATCGTGTCACCCGAACTCGACACGCGCCATTTCCGCAATGCCTTATCCCAGTTTGCCACGGGCGTTACAATTATCACCACCCGTCTTGCGAACGGTACTTTTTTCGGCTTGACCGCCAGTTCATTCAATTCCGTCTCGCTCAATCCGCCGCTGGTGTTATGGAGCCTGGATCAAGGCGCGAGCAGCCTGCCATTATTTACCGGCAATTCGCACTATGTGATCAACGTACTCGCCGGCGATCAGGCCCCGCTGGCTGCACGATTCGCGCAGCGCATTGAAAACCGCTTTGAAGGCGCCGAATTCGACTTGTCGCATACCGGCCTGCCGATCCTGAAAGGTGTCGCTGCCTGGTTCGAGTGTCACAACCGCAGTCGCTATCCTGAAGGCGACCATGTAATTTTTGTCGGCGAAGTCGAACGCTGCGATGTCTCGCCGCGGCCCGCGCTGGTGTTCCACGCCGGCCAATTCGTCGCGACCAAACCGCTCTGAGCCAGTGCTCGTTCCGCCGGAACGTTCCATTAATTCAAATCAATATCGAGGATCCGTCATGACTTCCCAATCCACTTCTGCACAATCCAAAGCACAATTCCACTGGGACGATCCGCTGCTGCTGGACCAGCAACTGAGCGGCGACGAACGGATGGTCCGCGATGCGGCGGCCGCCTATTGCCGCGACAAGCTGCAGCCGCGCGTGCTCGAAGCGTTCCGCCATGAAAAAACCGATCCCGCCATCTTCCGCGAAATGGGCGACCTCGGCCTCTTGGGCCCGACCATTCCCGACCAGTACGGCGGCCCCGGCCTGAACTATGTCAGCTACGGCCTGATCGCGCGCGAAGTCGAACGCGTCGATTCCGGCTACCGCTCGATGATGAGCGTGCAGTCGTCCCTGGTGATGGTGCCGATCTTTGAATTCGGCAATGAAGCGACCAGACAGAAATACCTGCCGAAACTGGCCACCGGCGAATGGATCGGCTGCTTCGGCCTGACCGAGCCCAATCACGGTTCCGACCCGGGCTCGATGGTGACCCGCGCCAGGAAAGTCGCCGGCGGCTATGCATTGACCGGCGCCAAGATGTGGATTTCGAACTCGCCGATTGCCGATGTATTCGTGGTCTGGGCCAAGGATGATGAAGGCGCGATCCGCGGCTTCGTGCTCGACAAGGGCGCCAAGGGCTTGTCGGCACCGGCGATCCACGGCAAGTTCGGTCTCAGGGCATCGATCACCGGTGAAATCGTGATGGATGATGTGTTCTGTCCGGAAGAAAACGCATTTCCCGAGGTGCGCGGCCTGAAGGGGCCGTTCACCTGCCTGAATTCGGCACGGTACGGGATTGCGTGGGGCGCACTGGGAGCGGCGGAATCGTGCTGGCATATCGCGCGGCAATATGTGCTGGACCGGAAACAGTTCGGCCGGCCCTTGGCGGCGAACCAGCTGATCCAGAAGAAGCTGGCCGACATGCAGACCGAGATCACGATGGGCCTGCAGGGGTGTTTGAGGCTGGGGCGGATGAAGGATGAGGGCACGGCGGCGGTGGCGATCACGTCGATGATGAAGCGCAATTCGTGCGGCAAGGCGCTGGAGGTGGCACGGATGGCGCGTGACATGCTGGGTGGCAACGGGATCAGTGATGAGTTTGGCGTGATCCGGCACATGGTGAACCTGGAGGTGGTCAATACCTATGAGGGTACGCATGATGTGCATGCGCTGATCCT
>JAKFFO010000150.1:0-22597 GCA_036675035.1 Oxalobacteraceae bacterium | reverse complement strand
CAACGCTTCATCGACATTCATGTCGAGTTCGATTGCATCGGCTCGCGGAATCATCAGGAAAAATCCGGAAGTCGGATTCGGCGTGGTCGGCACATATACACTGATGTAATCGCCCACCAGGTGATTCCTTACGTCGCCACCCGGTACACCAGTCAGGAATGCAATGGTCCAGGAACCCTGACGCGGATATTGCACCAGCACCGCCTTGCGGAATGCATTGCCCGATGAAGAAAACAATGTATCGGACACCTGCTTGACGCTGGAATAAATCGAGCGCACGACGGGTATTCGAGTCAACAATAATTCCCACGCCTGTACAACTTGCTTACCGACAAAATTACGTGTCGCCAAGCCGGTCAGGAACACGATCAGCAGCGTCAAAATGCTGCCCAATCCCGGGATATTAAATCCAAACAATGCCTGTGGCCGCCATTGTTCGGGGAGCAACAACAGAGACTGGTCCATGGTGCCGATGATGAGGTTCAGCACCCATAGCGTGATTGCGAGTGGAACCAGTATCAACAGGCCGGTAATGAAATATTTGCGCATTGTTTTCTATCGTGAGATCCAGCGGCTAATGCCGGTCGGTGTAGCGTCAGACGGCGGATGACTTATCGGTCGATGGGGTCGCCGCGGTTGAAGCCGGTGCGGTATCAGCGGTGCCAGCGGTGTTGCTTATTGCCGGTGATGGCTCTGTGCTCGGTTTTTCGGCAGTAGCAGCCTGGATTGCCGGCGCCGACGTCCCTGCGCCATTTCGGAAATCCGTCACATACCAACCGGTGCCCTTAAGCTGAAAGCCGGCAGCAGTCAGTTGCTTCTTGAATGTCGATTTGCTGCATGACGGACATTCCGTCAACAACGGATCTGACATCTTTTGCAATACATCCTTGGCGAAGCCGCAAGCTTCGCAGCGATACGCATAAATCGGCATGACCTATCCTCGAAAAAACCGTCCAAAACCCTGAATTATAAAGGGTTTTGATGATTTTCCGACGAGGATTATTCCTTGATCGAATGCCAACCGTGCGCGGGCCAAAAAGACAAGTCAGGTAGCGACCGGTTCGCCCACCACCTGCGGCAATAATGATCCGACGATCATTCCGGCGAAGCTCACCAGCAAACCGACGAGCTGCGGCGGCCAGATGGATTCCGCACCGAATCGCTCCATCAGCAGCCAGGACACTAGACCGCCGAGAACGGACAGCAACGCGCCCTGGGTATTGGCGCGTTTCCAGTACAACCCCATCACCAAGGGAATAAACGCACCGACCAGCGTCACCTTGTAGGCGTTGCTGACCATTTCATAAATCGATTTTCCTTGTGAAGCCAGCGCGAAAACCGTTACAGCGACGGTAAAGCAGATGACGACGATGCGCGTCGCCAGCAACATCTGCCTGTCATTCATCGGGAAAAACTCGCGCAAGATGTTTTCGGTAACCGTGATGCTGGGTGCCAGCAAGGTTCCGCTGGCGGTCGACATGATCGCCGACAGCAAAGCACCGAAGAACAGCACTTGTGCGACCATCGGAACATGATTCAGGATCAGTGTCGGCAGAATCAGTTGTGAATCCTTGACCAGCAGCGACCTAACCATTTCGGGATCGATCAAGGACGCCGAGTAAGCCAGATAGATCGGAATGAACGCGAACAGCAAATACAGCGATCCGCCGGCAATCGACCCGGCCGCACCGACGTTTGCATTCTTGGCCGACATCACGCGCTGGAACACGTCCTGCTGCGGAATGGAGCCGAACATCATGGTGACGGCTGCCGCGGCAAAAGCCAGCATGTCCTGCAATGTAAACGCGGGAGCAAACTGGAATTTACCCGCATCGGCGGCGTGCGTCACCACGGCTTCCGCCCCGCCGGCAAGGCCGGACACCACGTAAGCGATATACAGCAGGCCCACCACGATGATGGTCATCTGGAAAAAATCGGTCAATGCGACCGACCACATTCCGCCGAACAATGTGTAAGTCAATACAATGCCGGCGCCGATGATCATACCCATCGGAATTGAGATCGCGTGCTGCGACAGTACATTGAATACCAGTCCCAGCGCGGTGATTTGCGCCGACACCCAGCCCAGATACGAGATCACGATACAAATCGATACGATGATTTCCACCGGACGGTTATAGCGCTGCCGATAGTAATCGCCGATGGTGAGCAGATTCAGCCGATACAGCTTGCGCGCAAAGAACAGGCCAAACAGAACCAGGCACATGCTGGCGCCGAACGGGTCCTCGACAATCCCGCCCAGGCCTTCTTCAAGAAACGTGGCGGGAATGCCGAGCACCGCTTCGGAGCCGAACCATGTCGCAAATACCGTGGCGATCACGATATAGAACGGGAGGGACCGCCCGGCCACCGCATAGTCGCTTGTATTCTTGACCCGGGTCGCTGCGTACAGCCCGATCGCAACCGATATCACCAGATAGAGCGCAACGAAAACAACCAGGGTACTCATACCGCCTCCCGAAAATTTTCCGGCATTATAGCTGCTAAGAATTCAATTCAGGATCACAATCTGCGCCAGATCTGCCAGCGCTCCTTGCCGGAAAAGACGTCCACCGAATCCGTCGCAAGACTATCCTCGATCCGGTCGAAATACGGTGTCAACAACGCATCCAGCTGCGCGGGCTCGATGCCGAAAGGCGGTCCCTTTGCGGCATCATCGAAGTAAAAGAATCCCGCGAGCAAACCGCCTGGCGGCAATAACTCGGCCCATCGCGTTGCAATGCGGAGCCACATAGCGCGAGGCAAAGCGCATAAAAAGGCGCGCTCGTAAACCAGGTCCGGCGGGCTCTCCGGCATGAAGGTGAAAAAATCGGCCTGCACCACGCGCGATGCCCAGGGACCGGCAATCGCCTGTGCGGATGCGACCGCGGTTGGAGAAAAATCGATCGCGGTGACGTCCCATCCGGCTTCCGACAGATAAGCGACTTCATAACCCAATCCGCAACCTGGAATTAATGTGATGTATTTGTGTTCCGCCTGCGCGACAAATCGCTGCAACGCGTCGGGCACGCCGCCGCGATCCCACGGCATGAAATTTTGCGCGAATCGCTCGGACCAGAAATCCGGCGCGGATGGATCACGAGCATCAAATTTCGGCATAGTTCAGTGGGTATTGAGCATATCGAATGCCACAAAGCTACCAGCCAAAAAACTGGTACCAGCGGGCATACAGCTGTGCCAGCAGGACGCCCGCAATCACGCCGCCGCCAACATAAATCGCGACACCGAGCAGCAGATTGGTACGTTTTTGCTCGGCGATCAATTCCTTGAGCAGTTCCGTATCGTCTTGCGGCGAATGCATCGCCTGCGCGCTCAGCGCCTGGTGCACCAGGCGAGGCAATTGCGGCAGCAACTGGCTGTAGCGCGGCGCTTCCGCCTTGAAACGCTCGATCAGGCCACGCCATCCCACTTGCTCGCTCATCCATCGTTCAAGATACGGCTTCGCAGTTTTCCAGAGATCCAGATCCGGGTCGAGCTGGCGGCCCAGCCCTTCGATATTCAGCAATGTCTTTTGCAACAACACCAGTTGCGGCTGCACTTCGACATTGAAACGGCGCGAGGTCTGAAATAGCCGCAGCAGAACCTGGCCAAATGAAATATCGCGTAACGGCCGGTCAAAAATCGGCTCGCAACATGCGCGCACCGCCGATTCCAGCTCATCGACCCGCGTTTCTTTCGGTGCCCAGCCGGACTCGATATGCGCTTCCGCGACGCGCTTGTAATCCCGCTGAAAAAAGGCAATGAAGTTTTGCGACAGATAATCCTTATCGAAATCCGTCAGCGTACCGACAATACCGAAATCGAGTGCAATGTAACGGCCGAGCGTGGCCGGCGCAGTCGACACCAGTATATTGCCGGGGTGCATATCCGCATGAAAAAATCCATCGCGAAACACCTGAGTGAAAAATATCTCAACACCATCACGGGAAAGTTTTTTCATGTCCACGCCTGCAGCAACCAGCCGTTCGCTTTGCGAAATCGGAATGCCGTGCATCCGCTCCATCACGATCACCGATTCGGAACAATAATCCCAAAACATTTCCGGTACCATCAGCAGCGACGAACCGGAAAAGTTGCGGCGCAACTGGCTTGCATTTGCCGCCTCGCGCATCAGATCAAGTTCATCGTGCAGATACTTGTCGAACTCTCCGACCACTTCCTTTGGCTTGAGCCGCTTGCCGTCTGCCCACAGTCTTTCGACCAGGCCGGCTGCGATATGCATCAATGCGACATCTTCGTCGATCGATTTTTTCATGCCGGGCCGCAGCACCTTGACCGCCACTTCAGTGCCGTCCTTGAGCGTTGCGAAATGTACCTGGGCGATCGAGGCTGACGCGACCGGGTTCCGTTCGAAATGCGCAAACAAATCGCTTGGATGAGCACCCAATGATTTTTTTATCTGCGCAATTGCAAGATCGGAATCGAACGGTGGCACACGATCCTGCAACTTGGCCAGTTCATCGGCAATATCGGGCGGCATCAAATCGCGCCGGGTCGATAACAACTGTCCGAACTTGACGAATATCGGGCCCAGATCTTCCAAGGCCTTGCGCAGGCGGACGCCGCGCGGTGCAGATATGTCGCGCCAGAAAATCAGTTTGTCGATCAGCTTCGCGGTACGGGGAATGGCAAGTCCGGACATGGCGATACCGTCCAGTCCATAACGGATTGCGACCCGAACGATTTTCAGCAATCGCAGGAATTTCAAAATCACTTGGCGCTTCCCTTCAGCCTGTCGATCCGTTTGGTCAGACGTTCAACATCATCACGCAACCGGGTGACATCGCGCGTGAAATCCGCCACATCGCCCGGGCGCATCAGCATCGGATTCTCCTCAAGGAAATATTCGGCAAGATTTTCCGCAAGCTTTTGTTGCGTCGATTGGATGGTACTGGCGACCGATTTGGCGCCGGCGACAACGCGAACCGCGGCAATATCACCTATCCACTTGCTCAGGTCGTCCTCCGCGTCCCAACGCATCGATTCGCCTAATTGCGAAATGGTATTGGCAAAATCCGCATCGCCGTCGATTTTCACATATGAAAACGCACGTTCGCGATTCTGGGCGATTAACGGCAGGTCGGAAAATTTTGCGCGAATAGTGACATTGGGTTCGGCCGTGCCGGTTGCGATTCTTACCAGTCCGTCCGCCATCACCTCGAGCCTGACGGCCGTCAAACCGCCGTCGAAACAGGCAATCTTGCCTTTGTGTGCGCCGAGCTTGTCCCTGGCCCACGGCTGCTGGGTGAGCAAATGATTGATTGCAGTCGGAATGAGTAATGTTGGCAACATGATCGACAAAATAAAACCGCCCGTGACGATTCACGGGCGGTCTCAAGTTTATCAGCTTGCTGCAGATTATTGCGTTTCGTTTACGCCAGCTGTTGAATACCTGCCAAAGCCCATCCGCCCTGACCGGTAACCGGTTTTGACAAATTCCAAACCTCGGAAAACGGTGCCGCCGACGCGTTTTCGTCTTCCTTGATCATGCCGGTAAATTTGACGCTTGCAAGATAGTCACCGGCAATGGTTTCAATTCCCAGCAGTTCTGCGTCCAGAGAAACCACGTCGGTATTGTTGGGCGAGGCGCCGCGTTCCTGAATCTGCATTTTCAGTTCTGCGAACATTTCAGGTGTCGTAAATTCGCGAATATCATTGATATCGGCCCGGTCCCAGGCAGCCTGCAAGCGAATGAAATAGGTTTTTGCGTTGCGTACAAAAGCCGGCACATCGAAATCCGCAGGAATGCCGAACCCCGCATTGCCTGCCGACGATGCGACGCTATCAGCCTGCAGTGCGGATGGCTGCGCATACGACTGCACCCGCGAACCGATTTCCGGCGTCGTGTTGCGCGCCGAATGTCCGCCGGCATAGGCCGGTTGCGGATTATTGCCGCCCCCGATCTTCCGGCCCGTCAGCATGCGATAAATAAACATCGCCGCAAGCGCCAAAAGTGCAAAAGTTAAAACCGTGCCGATGATGCTGGCCAGTGCGCCGCCGATACCCAGATGCGACAGCAGTGCGCCCAGACCCAGACCCAACAATGCACCACCAAGAATGCCGCGCCACGGACTGGCCGGTTTTGCGCTGCCCGGCGCTGCTGCCGGCTTGGTTGCCGACGATTGCGTCGGCGCGGAACGGTTCAGGCTTTGCGACTGCTTGCCGAACGATCCGCCGCCACCCATCCGCCTTGCCTCCGCATCGGCGACAACCATCGACATGCCGCCTACCGCGATCATCAACGCGATAAAGAAATTTTTCATAATGCTGCCTCCTAGAATTTGATCCCGGTGTGAAGAGCGGCCACACCTGCCGTTAAATTGAAATACTCGACGCGTTCCAAGCCTGCATTCTGCATCATTTGTTTCAATGTGTCCTGATCGGGATGCATGCGAATCGATTCCGCCAGATAACGATAACTCTCGGCATCCTTTGCAATGCGTTTACCCAACCATGGCAACACCGAAAACGAATAAACATCATATGGCTTTTTCAAAGGTTGCCAGACCTTGGAAAATTCCAACACCAGCAGTTTTCCGCCCGGTTTCAGCACGCGTTGCATTTCAGCCAGGGCCGCTTCCTTGTGCGTCATGTTGCGCAAACCGAACGCCACGCTGACCCGATCAAAATAGTTATCCGGAAAGGGCAGTTTTTCCGCATCACATAACGATATCGGGATGGCCAGCCCATTATTCAATAGCCGATCGCGTCCAACCCGCAACATCGATTCATTAATATCAGTTAGCCAGACTTCCCCGGACGGGCCAGCCTTTTTCGCAAACGCCTTGGCCAAATCGCCGGTGCCGCCGGCAATATCAAGCACCTTGAAGCCAGGGCGTACGCCCGCCTGTGCGATCGTGAAAGCTTTCCAGATTCGATGCAGGCCGCCGGACATCAGATCGTTCATGACGTCGTATTTGCCGGCAACGGAATGAAACACCTCGGCCACCTTGTGGACCTTGGCTTCTTCGGAAACGGTTTGATAACCGAAATGAGTGGTGTTGGTCATGGCTGCAACCTGATTAATGACATTGCATTATACAAGCGCAGACATTCATGTCGGAACGGAGTTCGATCGGCTTTCTAATGGGAATGACCACAGCCCTGCCCTGTGGCACCACCATCGTCCATCGGCATGTCCCTCCCGGCCTGCTCGGTAAAGCCAGCTACCTCCAGGCGTTTTAAATAATCGCGCCAAAGCGTTTCCTGGTTTGTTCCTAGCCAATGCAGGTAATCCCACGAATAGATGCCGGTATTGTGACCATCTGAAAAATGCGGTTGTACCGCATAATTGCCGACCGGTTCCAACGCTGTAAGCAAGACATCGCGCTTACCCGTTTGCAAGATTTCCTGCCCTGCGCCATGTCCGCGTACTTCTGCCGATGGCGAATACACGCGCATCAGTTCGAACGGCAATGAAAACTCCATGCCGTCATCAAATGCAATTTCGAGCATCCGCGATTTCTTGTGCACGGTCAGCGCCGTCGGAACCGCTGTCGGAGGAGTCTGCTTGGAGCCAGCCATGATGATATATCCGGTTAGACGACCTGAAGCCGCCTGGTTAAATCGGCGCGCAACGACGGCAACAGTGCCATGCGCGAAGCCAGTACCGACTCTTTTACTGTGCGCTGGACTTGCGCCCATATCGGACCGGGAAAATGTGCATCATCGATATAGCGCGGAATCAAATGCCAGTGCAGATGCGGCACCATATTGCCAAGGCTGGCAATGTTGATTTTATCCGGTCGCATGATGTCGCGCAGCGCTGCCTCGACTTGCCAGACCGCCTGCATCAACTGAATTCGGTCCGGCTCCGTCAAATCGGTCATTTCCCTGACATGGTCATTCCAGATCACGCGGCAGAAGCCGGGGTAGCTGGCATCATCGACCAATACGATTCGGAATTTTTCATTCCGGTGAAGCAGTTCGCCACCTGGCTGGCCGCATAACTCACAATCGTATCCGGATATCGTCATGGCTAGAGAGTGTTATGCGACAGATCAGACCAGGATGCGCTCGATGCCGCCATTGTTTGCCCGCGCAACGTATTCGGGCATCCAGTTCGGCCCCAGCAAATGCCTTGCAATCTCGATCACGATGTAGTCGGCATCGGTATTCGAGTCGTCGTTATAGCGCGTCAAGCCTTGCATGCATGCCGGGCACGACGTGAGAATCTTCACATCGCCGGTAAAGCCGTCCGCGCGCAATTTGTCGGCGCCCTTGATCATTTCTTCTTCCTTGCGGAAGCGTATCTGCGTCGATATTTCGGGCCGGCTTGCGGCCAGCGTGCCGGCCTCGCCGCAGCAGCGGTCGTTTTTCTCGATCTTCTGTCCGTCGATCGTGGTGATCAGTGCATTCACCGTCTTGAGCGGATCCTGCAGTTTCATCGGCGTATGGCAGGGATCGTGGTACATGTAGCGGGTACCGTTGACGCCTTCCAGCTTTACGCCTTTCTCCAGCAGGTATTCATGAATATCGATAATGCGAGATCCAGGGAAAATCTTTTCGAATTCATACCCTTGTATCTGGTCGTAACAGGTACCGCACGACACCACGACCGTTTTGATATCGAGATAATTCAGCGTGTTCGCCATCCGGTGAAACAGCACGCGGTTATCGGTGATGATCTTTTCCGCCTTGTCATACTCGCCGGCACTGCGTTGCGGATAACCGCAACACAGGTAGCCCGGCGGCAGTACGGTCTGCACACCTACATTCCACAGCATTGCCTGCGTCGCCAGCCCAACCTGTGAGAACAACCGCTCGGAACCGCATCCGGGGAAGTAAAACACCGCTTCGGTATCCGCCGTCGTGTTCTTCGGATCGCGGATGATCGGCACTATCTTGTCGTCCTCGATGTCGAGCAATGCACGCGCGGTTTTCTTCGGCAGGTTGCCAGGCATTTTTTTGTTGATGAAGTGAATCACCTGCTCCTTCATCGGCGGTTTGCCGTGGGTTGCAGGAGGTGCCTTGGTTTGCTTCTTCGCGAATTTTTTCAGCACCTCATGGCCGAGGCGTTGCGCCTTGAACACCACGCCGGTCATCAACTTGCGCGTTGCGTTGATGGTCGCAGGATCGGTCGCATTCAGGAAAAACATCGCACCGGCTGTGCCGGGATTGAACGACTTCTTGCCCATCTTGCGCAGCAGATTGCGCATATTCATCGACACATCGCCGAAGTCGATATCGACCGGGCATGGCGTCAGGCATTTGTGGCAGACCGTGCAGTGATCGGCGACATCTTCGAACTCTTCCCAATGCTTGATTGAAATGCCGCGCCGGGTTTGTTCTTCATACAGGAAAGCCTCGACCAGCAATGACGTTGCCAGGATCTTGTTGCGTGGCGAATACAGAAGATTCGCACGCGGCACATGCGTCGCGCATACCGGCTTGCACTTACCGCAGCGCAGGCAATCCTTGACGCTGTTGGCGATCGCACCGATATCGCTTTGCTGCATGATCAGCGATTCATGACCCATCAAGCCGAACGATGGCGTATAGGCATTGCGCAGATCCGCATGCAAGTCCGGCAGGTTCAGCAGCTTGCCCTTGTTGAAGCGCCCTTCCGGATCGACTCGCTGCTTGTAGGCGCGGAAATCGCCCATCTCCTGATCAGTCAGATATTCCAGCTTGGTAATGCCGATGCCATGTTCGCCTGAAATCACCCCATCGAGCGAACGCGCCAGCGCCATGATGCGTGCCACCGCCGCATGCGCATCCTGCAGCATCTGGTAATGATCCGAATTGACCGGAATATTGGTATGCACATTGCCATCGCCGGCATGCATATGCAACGCGACGAACACGCGTCCGCGCAGCACGCGCTTTTGGATCGCGCCTGCTTCGTCCAGGATCAGCTTGAAGGCTGCGCCATTGAATATCTGGCGCAGTTGCGCACGCACTTCCGCTTTCCATGAAACGCGCACTGTACGATCCTGCACGATGTCGAAAACGGTCGCGTCGGGTTGTTGCGCCAACCGGTCTTCAAGGGCCGCGGCAAGCTTATCCAGGCCCAGTTGCGCCAGCTCCGGCCTCGCGTCGCGTAACGGCTTGTCAAGCTGCGACAGCAGGTACGACCAGCGCGCATGCGTCAGTTCGAGCAATTGCTCGGCCTGTGCCACGCGATCCTCCAGCAACTCGGCGGCAGGAATATCGTCGCCTTCCGCATCCTCGCTTTTGCCGAGCGGCAGATTGCCTTTTGCAAAGAACCCGCGCAACTCGGCCAGCAATTGCAGCTTGTTCCTGATCGACAGTTCGATATTGATGCGCTCGATACCATCGGTATATTCACCCATCCGGTTCAGCGGGATCACCACGTCCTCATTGATCTTGAACGCGTTGGTATGCTTGGCGATGGCGGCGGTACGCGCCCGGTCAAGCCAGAATTTCTTGCGGGCTTCCGGGCTGACGGCAACAAAACCCTCACCGACCCGGGTATTGGCAATGCGAATTACCTCCGACGCGGCTTGCGCCACCGCATTTTCATCGTCGCCGACGATATCGCCGAACAGCGCCATTTTCGGCAGCACGCCGCGCTTGGACTTGGTCGCATAACCGACTGCGCGCAGGTAGCGTTCGTCGAGATGTTCCAGGCCGGCCAGAATCGCCCCACCTTTTTTGGTTTCCGCATCAAGGTAATCCTTGATTTCGACGATCGATGGAATCGCGTCGCGCGCCTGGCCGAAAAATTCCAGGCAGACGGTGCGGGTGAATTTCGGCATCTTGTGCAAAATCCAGCGCGCCGATGTGATCAATCCGTCGCAACCCTCTTTTTGAATGCCCGGCAGACCGGCAAGGAATTTGTCGGTGACATCCTTGCCCAGCCCTTCCTTGCGGAATTTTCGGCCTTCGATTTCCAGGATCTCGGTCTTGAACGGTTCAGAGGATTTGCCTTTTGCACCGGGATGAGTCCATTCGAGCTTGAACTTCGCGACCGGTACGTCGTGGATTTTTCCGAGATTGTGATCAAGCCGCGTCACTTCGAGCCAGTCGCCATTCGGATCGACCATGCGCCAGCTGGCAAGGTTGTCGAGCGCAGTTCCCCACAGCACCGCTTTTTTGCCTCCAGCATTCATCGCCACATTACCGCCGATGCACGATGCCTCGGCCGAAGTCGGATCGACCGCAAACACGAATCCGGCCTTTTCGGCCGCATCGGATACGCGTTTGGTCACCACGCCGGCACCGGAATAGATCGTGGCATATTCCCGCTCGACCCCGGGCAGCATCGTCATTTCGACGGCGCCCAGCTGCTCCAGTTTTTCGGTATTGATGACTGCCGACATTGGCGTCAGCGGAATCGCGCCGCCGGTATAGCCGGTGCCGCCGCCGCGCGGAATGATGGTCAGGCCAAGCTCGATGCAGCCCTTGACCAATCCCGCCATTTCATCTTCGGTATCCGGCGTCAGCACGACGAACGGATATTCAACCCGCCAGTCGGTTGCATCGGTCACATGCGATACGCGCGACAGGCCATCGAACTTGATGTTGTCCTTTGCGGTCGAGCGCCCGAGCACCTTGTTCGCACGCTTGCGCAGGTCATAAGTATTGCGGAATTCTTCGGCGAAATCGGCCACCGCTTTTCTTGCAGCTTGCACCAGCGCTTCCACGTTCAAGCTTCGGCGCCGGGCATCGGGATCCCCGACGTCGGCCAGATCGGTGGTCATGCGCCGCTTTTCCACTTCCGCCAGGCGATGATTCAGTGCGTCGATCAACGCCTGACGGCGTTTCGGGTTGTCGAGCATGTCGTCCTGCAGGTACGGATTGCGCCGTACCACCCAGATATCGCCAAGTACCTCATACAGCATCCGTGCGGAACGCCCGGTCTGACGGGCGCTGCGCAATGTGTCGAGCAAGCGCCAGCTTTCTTCGCCCAGCAGGCGAATCACGATTTCGCGATCGGAAAACGATGTGTAGTTGTACGGAATCTCGCGCAAGCGCGTCGGCGCGGCGCCGGCCGGCGCTTCGGAAATCAGGGTCTGGATGTGGGCGGGGGCGTTCATCAGTAGGAAAAAGGAGGACTAACGCTAAAGGCGCATTTTAGCTTATTGCAATGCACCACGCGGCAACATCCTTACGATTTCCAAGGCCAATGGCGCTTGACTGATCGACAGGAAAAGCGAGCAAAACCCGGCTCGAAGATACGAAAGACACGATCGACACGGGTACCGCAAGTGCGCATCCGGCAAATTCACGTTAAAACCACTGCACGATCTGCCGCCAGAATCCGTCCGGCACATACAACAGAAGCCAGGTCATGGTCAGATAACGCAGAAATTTGCCGATCGCCATGTAAGCAACGCTTGGCCAGAATGGCAGCTTCAGCCAGCCGGCCAGAGTGCAGATGGGGTCGCCGATACCCGGCAGCCATGCGAGCAACATCGTTTTGGGGCCAAAACGCTGCAGCCAGCCGAACCAGCGGCTTTCCCGTTCCTTGGCGAAGGCCTGTTTCGCGCCGTAGCCTAACCAGTAGTCGATTATCCCGCCCAGCGTATTGCCCACGGTGGCAACGAGAATCGCCGGCCAGAAAAGTGCACCGTTAGCCTTGATGACTGCAAATACGGCCGGCTCGGAACCCATCGGCAGCCATGTCGCGGACAACAGGCTGATGACGAATACCGATGGCAGTCCTACGTCAGGTAGCGCCAAAACTCTTAACAGCCAGTCAATCGCAGGTTCGATCATTCGATGTAGAAGGGAACGCCATACCGGAATCGGCTGGCCGGTTGACAAAAAATCAGCGGCCGGATGCGGACACGCCGAGGGCGTCCATTATAATGACTCGCCGAATTGCACGTACTCGCCCGTTCTCCGCGCCTTGAAAAATTGATCCCATGACCATCGACTATCTGCAAAAAATCCTGACCGCCCGCGTCTACGACGTCGCCATCGAATCGCCTCTCGATCTTGCGCCTACGCTGTCTGAACGCATCGGTAACCGTGTTTACTTCAAACGCGAAGACATGCAAAGCGTGTTCAGTTTCAAGCTGCGCGGCGCCTACAACAAGATGGCAAATCTGCCGCCCGCGCAAATCAGGCACGGCGTGATATGCGCATCGGCTGGCAATCATGCGCAAGGTGTCGCGCTGGCCGCGTCCCGCCTTGGTTGCCGCGCAGTGATCGTGATGCCGACGACCACACCCCCAGTCAAGGTCGATGCGGTCCGGTCCCGGGGCGGCGAAGTGGTTTTGTTCGGCGAATCGTACACCGATGCATATCAGCATGCGCTGACATTGGAAAAGAAATACAAGCTGACTTTCGTTCACCCTTTCGATGATCCCGATGTCATTGCGGGCCAGGGCACGATTGCGATGGAAATACTGCAACAGCATTCGGGGCCGATCCATGCCATTTTCGTTGCGATCGGCGGCGGTGGCTTGATTTCCGGCGTGGCCGCGTATGTGAAAGCGGTTCGACCCGATATCAGGATCATCGGCGTGCAAAGTACCGATTCGGATGCGATGGCGCGCAGCGTGAAGGCCGGACGCCGCGTGACGCTGACTGACGTCGGGCTGTTTTGCGATGGCACTGCCGTCAAACTGGTTGGCGAGGAGACCTTCCGCCTTACCAGAAAATATGTTGACGAGATCATCGTTGTCGACACCGATGCGGTCTGCGCTGCGATCAAGGATGTATTTCAGGATACGCGCAGCATCCTGGAGCCATCCGGCGCATTGGCGGTGGCCGGCGCAAAGGAATATGTCGAGCGTGCCCGGCTGGCAAAAAAACCGATCAAGGACCAGACGCTGATCACGATCGCATGCGGCGCGAACATGAACTTCGACCGCCTGCGCTTCGTGTCCGAGCGCGCCGACATCGGCGAGGCACGCGAAGCGGTATTTGCGGTGACGATTCCCGAAGAGCGCGGCAGTTTCAAACGCTTTTGCGCATCGATCGGCCCGCGCAACGTGACCGAGTTCATCTATCGCATCAACGACCAGAAGGAAGCACATGTATTCGTCGGCGTCCAAATTGCCAATCGTGACGAATCGGGGAAAATTCACAAGAATTTCGAGAAGCACGGTTTCAGGACGCTGGACCTGACGCAGGACGAGTTGGCAAAGCAGCATATCCGGCACCTGGTCGGAGGCAAGAGCCCGCTCGCCCAGAATGAATTGCTGTACCGCTTCGAATTTCCCGAACGACCAGGGGCACTGATGCGTTTTCTCGACAGCATGGCGCCGAACTGGAACATCAGCTTGTTCCACTACCGCAGCCAGGGTGGCGACGTCGGGCGGATACTGGTAGGAATCCAGGTACCGAAGAACGAGATGAAGGCGTTTCGCGAGTTTCTCGGCACGCTCGGCTACCGGCATTGGGATGAAAGCGACAACCCGGCTTATAAATTATTTTTGTAATGTTTTTTCAAATTGCTTAGCGGAAGCCGCAACGGAAGCTGCAAACAGACGCCGAAAATTCAATTCGCTTATCTCATGGAGTGGGAGGATCGATTCTGGCAAAATGCTGTTTTGATTCTCAATGCTTCGCGATGACCATGCCCGATATGCCGAACGCATCACCCCTCGGCAAACCCGCCACTTACCAGTCCGAGTACAACCCGTCGCTGCTGTTTCCGATCGCGCGCGCCGACAAGCGCGCTGAACTGGGCATCAGCGGCACGCTGCCGTTTTTCGGCATCGATATCTGGAACGCTTATGAAGTGTCGTGGCTGAATTTGCGCGGCAAACCGCAGATCGCCATCGCAACGATTACCGTTCCGGCCGATTCTCCCAATATCGTCGAATCGAAATCATTCAAGCTTTACCTGAATTCATTCAACCAGACCAGGCTTGCCGGTCCCGATGCATTGCTGGAATTGCTGCGTACGGATTTGTCATCGGGGTTCGGCGCGCCGGTTCATGTTGCGTTGACGTTGCCTGACGCATTCCCGTCGCTAAAAATGAATGAGCTGGACGGATTGCTGCTCGACCGACTTGACATCGAAGTCACTGATTATGTGCCGGACCCGGCATTACTGAAAGCCAGCCAGGACGAGACGCCGGTTGAAGAAATTCTGGTGTCGCATTTGCTCAAATCGAATTGCCTCGTCACCGGTCAGCCGGATTGGGGCAGCGTGCGGATTCACTATGTCGGCGGCGCAATCGATCAGGAAGGATTGCTGAAATACCTGATCGGTTTTCGCGAGCACAATGAATTCCACGAACAATGTGTCGAGCGAATCTTCATGGATTTGCTGCGGCAATGCAAACCGCAAAAGCTCGCGGTATATGCCCGATATACGCGTCGCGGCGGCCTTGACATCAACCCATGGCGCAGCAATTTCACGACCGGTCAGCGGCCGACCAACCTGCGTTGCGCACGGCAGTGAACAGTCCCTGAGCATTTTCGATATGGCCGCTTGTTCGCAATTACGCTGAAAACCAGCTTTCCCCGACGCTCCTGTCAGCGGGACGAAACCTTGCTTAATCTCATTGCAATTAAACGTGCGTGGCCTAATCTTCACAGAGTGCAGCCAATCAAACAAAGCTCGGCATAGCATTTCATTGGCAATAACGACAGACTGATTTACAACGGTCTTGTTTTTTGACGCAGGTGTAGTGGATTAGGCCTATAATTCGTTGCGAAATTTAATTTGTGCATTGCACCATGACTCATTTCAGTAAAATTCTTCCCCGCGAAAACGTCGTGCTTGATCTGGACGTTTCAAGCAAAAAGCGTGCATTCGAGCAAGCTGGCTTGATTTTTGAAAACAACTGCAGTATTGCCCGCTCGCTGGTTTCGGAAAACCTGTTTGCAAGAGAAAGACTGGGCTCAACCGGTTTAGGCCATGGCGTTGCAGTTCCTCACGGCCGCATCAAGGGTTTGAAGGCGCCGATAGCTGCTTTTATTCGCCTGACCGAGCCGATTCCATTCGAATCTCCAGACGGACAACCGGTAAAACTGCTGATATTTCTGCTTATTCCGGATCATGTGACGCAGCAGCATCTTGAGATTCTGTCTGAAGTGGCCGAAATGTTTTCCGATGACAGATTCCGGAGAGGGCTGACGATCGATCCAAATCCCGTTGCCGTGCATGCACGCATCACCCAATGGCGACCCCACCTGCAAAATGTCGCATAAATAGCGCATCATCGGTAATATGCGAGTACGTTAAACAGTTCGTACTCGCACAAAGCCACCATGCCGCTATCAACCCCACTTTCCATTCAACAGCTTTACGACGATAACCGTGAAGCGCTCGAGTTGGGCTGGTTTGCCGGATTTCCCGGCGGAGAACGGCTGATTTCCGGCGACGCAACATCCGCGGCAGATCAGGTCGGGCATCTGAATCTCATTCATCCTGGACGCATCCAGGTTTTCGGACACCAGGAAATCGATTATTACAACCGCCTCTCCCCAGCGGTGCGTGCGCAGCAAACCGAAGAACTGGTGAACGGCAAACCGCCGGCGTTCATCATCGCGCAAGGCCTTGAAACCCCGGCGTACATTCTGTCGGTTTGCGACGAGAAAAACATACCCTTGTTTTCGACACCATTATCCGCCGCGCAAGTGATCGATTACTTGCGCGTATATCTGTCAAAAAAACTGGCGCAGCGAATCACGATGCACGGTGTTTTCATGGATGTGCTCGGCGTCGGAGTATTGATAACCGGCGAATCAGGATTGGGGAAAAGCGAGCTGGGGCTTGAACTGATTTCGAGAAATCACGGGCTGGTGGCCGACGATGCGGTCGAGTTTGCGCGGATTGCTCCGCACATGATCGAAGGCCGCTGCCCGGCGCTACTGCAAAATCTGCTGGAAGTTCGCGGTCTGGGATTACTGGATATCAAGACAATTTTCGGCGAAACTGCTGTGCGCCGAAAAATGCGTCTGAAGTTGATCGTGCATCTGGTACGCCGCAAGACCCTAGAAGAAAATTACGAGCGTTTGCCACTGCACTCGCACACCGAAGATGTACTCGGCCTTCCGATTCGCAAAGTCGTGATTCCGGTCGAAGCCGGGCGCAACCTGGCAGTGCTGCTTGAAGCTGCGGTCCGCAATACGATCCTGCAATTGCGCGGCGTCGATACCCTGAAAGACTTCATGGAGCGGCAGCAGAAAGCGATGGATAGCGATTAGCAGTCCACTGCGCGCCAATGACGAGTTCCAAAGTGCACCGAACTACTGGCTCGCAGGCCAAAGATCACTGATTTGACAGCTATCTTGCAGGCGACGATTTTCAGACGGCTGCTGTATCATCACGTCCTATGCGCATTATCCTTATTACCGGCATTTCCGGGTCCGGCAAATCGGTCGGACTGAACGCACTAGAAGATGCAGGTTATTTCTGTGTCGATAATTTACCGCCCACCTTGCTGCGTGCACTGGTAGCAACGCGCATCAATGAAGGCGATCTGACGCTGGCAGTGGCGGTCGATGCGCGCAGTGCGGTATCGCTCACCGGGTTGCCGGCAGATATCCAGTGGCTCAAGGAACAGGGCCACGACGTCAAGGTGCTGTTCCTGACGGCCAAGACCGAATCGCTGATAACCAGATTTTCTGAAACGCGTCGCAGCCATCCCTTATCCCATCGGGTCAGCTCGTCCCAGAACCCCACCGATCGCCCGACTCTTACCGAATGCATTCGAAAAGAACGCGAAATGCTGGGCGCCATTGAGGGCCTTGGACATGTGATCGACACCTCGGGCCTGACCGCAAATAAATTGCGGGCATGGATCAAGGATTTGATCGGTACCGACCGCACGCCGCTGACCCTGCTGTTCGAATCGTTCGCATTCAAGTTCGGTGTCCCGCTTGATGCAGATCTGGTATTCGACGTGCGCGTCTTGCCCAACCCCTTTTACGATCTGGAATTGAGACCGCTTACGGGCAGGGACGCTGCAGTGATCGAGTTCCTGAATGCGCAAGCCGATGCAGTGGCATTGTTGAGCGACATACGCGGCTTCATCGAAAGATGGTTACCGTCATTCAAGAATGACAATCGAAGCTATCTCACTGTTGCTATCGGCTGCACCGGGGGGCAACACAGGTCAGTGTATTTTGTCGAACATCTTGCCAAGTATTTTCAGACTTCAGCGCGCGTCGTATTGCGACACAGAGAGCTCGACTAAGAAGCTGTCACGCATGACGGCACCTTTCACTTGCCAGCCGATACACTCGGCACTGCGATACCAATCATTCATCCGTTTTCTCATGAACATGCCCCTCCAGAACACCTGGCTTCCACTTTTTCCTCTCAATACCGTATTGTTTCCCGGCGGGGTTTTACCACTGAAGGTGTTCGAAACCCGCTATGTCGATATGGTGCGCCAATGCATGAAAAGCGCTACGCCATTCGGTGTAGTGCGTATCAAGTCAGGGCAGGAGGTTGGCCTTGCTGCGGAGCCGGACGCCGTTGGCTGCGTTGCGAACATTACGCAATGGGATATGCAAGACCTGGGCGTATTGCTGCTGCGGATCCTGGGCGATGAGCGATTTCGTATTCTGGAAACGAGGATATTGGACGATCAGCGGCTTGAAGCCCGTATCGAAATGATTCCCGCCGATGCAGCTCTCGCAGTAAGCGAAACGCATGTGCATTGTGCGAAAGCGCTCAAGCTCGTGATCGACGATATCAATTTCAAGGGGCGTACCGAACAGGGAGACTCGTTCGTCAGTCCATTCGCTCAACCGGCTCAACTAGACAATGCTGCCTGGGTTGCCAATCGGTGGTGCGAGATTCTCCCGATTCCGCTGAAAGCTCGCCAGAAATTGCTGGAACTGGAAAATGCACAAAGCCGCCTTGCGATTGTCCATCAGTACTTGCAACAACATAAGATTATTTGACCGGACTGGTGGACGTGACTTGCCGAACTTGATGCGGAATCAGAGCTGAATCGATACAACTACACCGATTGCCCTGCATCACTGAAGATTTCAAGCAATAATTTTTTGATTGGCGCAGGCAGCGGAGCACGGGGAAGCTTCGCGGCATCGTACCAGACATGGCTGTTTTGACCGGCAAAGTCCAGGCGGCTTGCCAGACTTATTCGAAACGGTGCCATATGCAGCTTGAAATGCGTAAAACCGTGAATCAGGGGCTTCAGCGGCTTGCAGGAGTCCACCGTCCCGAATCGTGCGATCGCATTCGAAATCGCCCTGTCCCGGTCTTTCTCGTCGTACGGCACTTCATGTTCCAGTAGCGAACCCGCAAGTTCGGGCAAGGACAACAGTCCGCCCCAGATTCCCGTTGCAGGCCGCTGCTCCAGCAGCACCTGGCCACGGTCGATGACGACCAGCATTGCCGCGTGTTTTTCCGGAATCGCTTTTCGCGTCTTTCGAAACGGTAAAAGCTTTACCCGGTCGGTGGCCGCGGCGGAACAGCGCGGTAGCATCGGGCACGACGCGCATGCAGGACTGTTGCGGGTACACACGGTCGCGCCTAGATCCATCAAACCCTGGGTGTAGGCTTCGACGTCGCGTTCCGGCAAAAGAGCTTCGGCATGGCGCCACAGATGCTGTTCGATCCGCTTTTCACCCGGATAGCCTTCGATACCGAATATCCTGCAGAAGACCCGTTTGACATTTCCGTCCAGAATAGCGGCACGCGTGCCGTAGGCAAAAGCGGAGATCGCAGCAGCGGTCGACCGCCCGATACCCGGCAATTGTGCGAGCAGTTCCGGATCGGCCGGAAAAACGCCCCCGTAGTCGGTGCAGATGCGCTGCGCGCACTGATGCAGGTTGCGCGCACGCGAGTAATATCCCAGGCCGCTCCAAAGCGCCATGACCTCTTCCGCCGGCGCGGCAGCAAGCGATCCGACATCAGGAAAATGCTCGAGAAATCGCAGATAGTAGGGAATGACTGCAGAGACCTGGGTTTGCTGGAGCATGATTTCGGAAAGCCAGATCCGATACGCGTCCCGCGTATTCTGCCAAGGAAGCCTGTGGCGGCCATGCTGCTTTTGCCATGAAATAACGGCAGCGGAAAAACCGGGATCGATCGCCGCCAAATCCAGTTCATCGACGTTTCCGGCTGCTTTCAAAGTGCCGGATTTTCCGGCAACGACACGTTTCATCGATATGCTTTATCGATACATTTTTTCATTCATGCCGCCGCTTTGAATGAGGTCAGTTCTTCCATGATGGCAGTCTTCAATTCTTCTTCCAGCGCATCCAGCGCTTTCTTCTGATCTGTCATCTCATCCTGCATTTTTTCCAGCACAGTGACTTTTTCTTCCAGCCCATCGGTCGCCTCATGGATGCGTTCGATTGATTGCCTGCGCCGTTTCAATTGCGCCTTGTGCTCACGAATCTGCGCTTCCAGCGGTGTCATCACCACCTTCAACCATGCATCAACATCGCGATTCGCCAACAGAAAATTTTGCTTTACCCGCGATGCAATCGAATCAAAAAACTTTTGCATCAACACCACCTGAGGTGTGGTCATCAATGCCGTCGTGCTGAACTGCTTGTGATAGACCGCTTCAATCATTGCGATTTCGTTACTGTATTTTTCGAGCGAAAACGGCATCGGCGTCGAAAGCGCCAGACCATGATCGGTCGAGAATTTACGATACATCACCGTCATCATTTCAGTAATCTCGTCGGTTTTCTTGCCGGACGATGTCAGATTTTCCTGAATGCCGGCGAAGAAGTTTTTCACGGCGTCGCGCATGCCGGTCGAAAACATGCTTTTGCTCATCGAGTCACGAGCCTTGCTTATTTCGTCCTTGAGAACATTCATTCCAAGCGTGGTAAACACTTCGACCGACAAGCGCGAGAAGACTGCGCGCGTGCCCTGAAGTTTCAACAGGCTGTCATCGAATTCCTTTTTCTCGATATCGATGCGTTTCATCATGTGCGAAACAATATTCTGGTTTTTACCGCGCAGACTTTTCAATTCGATCAGTTGCTCCACCACATTACGAATCCGCGCCGATAAAAGCGCCTGCCTCGATGCGGTCAGTTCATTGATCTCGGTTGCAAACTGTGTGCGAATGATGTCTTGCTTGGCTGGAATGAGCTCGTTCGATAACGCCGATTCCAGTGCCGGTAATCGGCTCCGGGCGAGCAATCTGGCATCCCGATTGATTTTTGCAACCAGGCCCTTTTGCGCCGAAACCGGGTATACCTGCTGCTGCGACAATCCGAGCGTGCGCGCTACGCTGCCGACCTGACCGAGAATCTGCCGCTCGACTTCCGCCTCGGAGCGCAATTCATCCCACATGCTGTCTATCTTGTTCAAAACCACCATGCGGCCTGCTCCGGTTCCGATATGCTGGCGCCAGACTTCGATATCGCTCTTGGTGACGCCGGTATCGGCGGCAAGTATGAACAATACCGCGTGCGCGTTAGGAATCAGATTCAGTGTCAACTCGGGCTCGGTGCCGATCGCATTCAGGCCCGGCGTATCGACAATTACCAGCCCTTCTTTCAATAACGGGTGCGGGAAATTGACGATCGCATGGCGCCACTGCGAAATTTCGACCATGCCGTCGGCGTCGACCGCTTGCTTGCTGTCGGGGTCGTCTTCATCGAACAAACCATAACTTTTTGCAGCTTCGAGCGGTACACGTTTGGTCAGGCTGACATGCTTGAACGCTTCGAGCATGCCATCGCCGGAAGAGATATCGAGTGGCAGCACCGTCCACGCGTGACCTTGCTCCTTGAAATCGCTGGTCGATTGTGACTCGGCGCGTGTTTCGATCGGCAGCAGCCGGATCGACGGCGGAAAGGTCTCGTCGTACAGTAATTCGGTAGGACACATCGTGGTACGGCCAACCGAGGAAGGCAGTATGCGTTGGCCGTAATCGGCGAAAAAAATCGCATTGATCAGTTCCGATTTGCCACGTGAAAATTCGGCAACGAACGCTATTGTCAGCTTGTCTTCCGCCAGTCGCCCTAGCGCCCGCGACATGCGCTGCTCACTGGCTGCATCGGACAGTTCGGCAACAGTAATCCATGCGCGGTAACGTTCCAGTGCCATCACAACGCCGCTGCGCCATGCGCTGTATTCCTTGAACTTCTGAACCAGATTGCTCACGTTACCCCCAATCATTGATGCTCCATTGCATCCAATCTAGCACTCACCATCATTTTTGACAATTTACACAGTAAAACGTCGATCGCTGGCCTTGCCTGATTTGACGGATCGCGGTGCCGCATAAACGGCAAGGCTGGCCGGCGCGATCGTAGACAAAATAGCATTGCTGGAAATATCCGGTAGCGCCATCCGCGCCGACAAAATCGCGCAGCGTACTGCCGCCGTGTTCGATTGCGGCAGCGAGCGTCTCCCGGATTGCCTGCGCCAATTTTTCATATCGCGGCAGGCCGATTCGATGTGCCGATGTATTCGGATTGATTCCGGCCTTGAAAAGACTCTCCGATGCATATATGTTTCCAACCCCGACCACGATGTCTCCTGTCAGCAACACTTGCTTGATAGCAGTCCGGCGCACCCGCGTCTTCACATACAGAAGATCAGCTGAAAAACTATCCTCCAGCGGTTCCGTTCCCAGTCGCTTGAGCAGTGAATGGCTTTCGAGCGTGCCGTCCTCGTGTGCGTGCCACAGCACCGCGCCGAACCGGCGCGGATCGGTCAGCCGCATGAGCTGATTGCCGACAATCAGATCAAAAT
>JAKFFO010000167.1:0-23091 GCA_036675035.1 Oxalobacteraceae bacterium | reverse complement strand
CGACAATGCACGGCAGGCAAATCAACTGGCGATCTCCGCCTCGGACGTGGCCGTCAAGGGCGGCGCGGTCGTGTCCGAAGTAGTCGAGACGATGGGCTCGATCAATGCGTCGGCGAAAAAGATCGTCGACATCATCAGCGTCATCGACGGGATTGCGTTCCAGACCAATATTCTCGCGCTGAATGCAGCGGTCGAAGCGGCGCGCGCCGGCGAACAGGGCCGCGGTTTTGCGGTCGTCGCCGCCGAAGTGCGCAGCCTCGCGCAACGCTCGGCCAGCGCCGCGAAGGAAATCAAGGCGCTGATCAGCACGTCGGTAGAGAAAGTCGAAGCCGGCAGCAGCCTGGTCAGCAAGGCCGGCGCAACCATGGAAGAGGTGGTGGAAAGCGTCAAGCGCGTAACCGACATCATGTCGGAAATCATGGTCGCCAGCGAACAGCAAAGCTCGGGCATCGAACAGGTGAACCAGGCGCTGGCGCAAATGGATCGCGTGACCCAGCAGAACGCGGCACTGGTCGAAGAAGCAGCCGCCGCGGCCGCCGGCCTGAAGGATCAGGCTGCGAGTCTGACGCAGGTGGTCAGCATATTCCAGCTTAATAACGGCAATTCTGCTGCGCCGACACCGGCAACAGCGGCGCTGAGCGCTCCCGCTGCTAGCCCCAAGCCGTCACCCGCACGAATCGCCCGCGAAAAACCGGCCGCCATTGCAGCGACGCCGAAGCGCACGCCCGCAAAAGCGCCGCTCGAAACCTCGCAGCGCAAAAACCTCACGCATACCGGCGCTCCGTCGGGGAGCGACTGGGAGGAGTTCTAATCTGAAAACCGGCACATCCGCATCCGGTTCTCGCCCCGGTAAAACCGTTTGGATGCGTCTGCGTTCCTCCGCCCACGAGCAGTTTTTCGGTTGATACCGGCGCCGCCAATTGACGTCGCGCCGCGTCAGCCGTAGGCTCTTGCCGATGTCTACACGGCCTTAGCGACCCCGTCACACGATCCGGGGGACATCAAACGGCGTGGTGCAATGTGCCGGGTTTCACGATTTTTTATACCAATGTAAATATAGACCTCATGCTTTGCAAACCCAATAGATAAGCCGGCTCCAGGAGATTCGGATGGACAATGTATACCTCAATAGCCTTTTTATCCCGCAGGTTTTGCGGTATACATTGCGTGGTGCGTCATGGAGAACCCGATGATCGGCAAGGCGGGGTTAAGCAAGCTGTCGGAGATGGTCTGCGGGAACTCACCGTTTGAGTTCTTCCCCTACCGCAGTTCCTCATACCTCACTCGATTCTTCATTCACCTCGACCTCGACTACACGCACGACGGTTCTACGAGAGGAAATTGGGTCAATGAAGTACTTGGTGAGTTGAACCAGAAGCCACCAGCAGGAACAGGCTTGCCTTCGCGCGAGCTGATCAAGGTCATCGAATACTTGCTCCACCCGGATCACTTTCTCTTCGATCCAAAGGTCGACCGGCAGAATGCAATTGGGGCGGTCAAGGCCTGCCTAAAGAGCTACAACCTCACGGTCGCTGAACTTCCAAATGGTCCTGTGCGCGTTTGCCCGCTTCATGGGGAGTTCGTCTCAACCGCATTTGACGCGCCGCCGGCAGAGCGTCTTCTCACTTTCAAGCCAGAAATATTCAAAGTCCCTGAGAAGCCGCAGAACCCAAATCTTGTGGCAGTCATGATGCCCTTTGACGCACGGTTTTCAGGAACGTACGAGGCCGTCAAGCGAGTAGCGGACTACATGAACCTTGAGTGCCTTCGAGCGGACGACATTTGGAACAACTCCACCTTCATGCAGGACATCTTTGATCTCATCTTCTGTGCAAGGGTTGTCGTTGTGGATTTCACTGGTCGCAATCCGAACGTGATGTACGAGACCGGAATCGCACACACACTCGGCAAGATCGTTGTGCCCATCACTCAATCAATATCTGATATCCCATCTGACCTCGGTCATCACAGAGCGTTGAAGTACCTTCCAAATGAAGAAGGCTACAGAGACTTGAGTAACGATCTATACAAGAGGCTGAAGGGCATAGTGGCGGCATGACGCACAACCCTTCCATCGAGAGGACGTCACCCGGCAAGCCAGGCGCCGCCTCTCATGTAAATCTTTAAAAATCGAAGAGGACCGGGAGTAGCTATGACCAAAAAATGGGTACCTCTATCTCGAGTTGTCTTCGCTTCTATGTTATTTCTGGCGGGGGTTGTTGATCAAGCATGGTCACAGGTAGATGATCCAGCGATAGTAATGGTTAAGACTTTAGGACTTGGCGCCAATCTTTCGTCTATGAGTTTCAGCGCAGCCATGATGACTCAAACGTACCAAGGAATGAGCAACGAAATCGGTCCGGCAAAATCCAAAGAACTCCTTAAAAAGGAGTTAGACCGGACGATACCTAAATACCAAGAGCAATGGGATCGAAATCTGGCTGATTCATATTCTTCACTTCTTACGCAGGAGGAAATGGAGTCTCTCACCAAACTGAAACAGCAATCACCTTACGTTGCAAAGTTTAGGACGGTACAAAATCAAGCCGGGGCAAATATGCAGACAAAATCCAAGGAGCTGCTGACTACCGTAATAAGTGAGGCGTTAAACAATGCGTTCACTATTTCAATGAAATAAGGCATCGCTTTTAAATCGATCAGATCAAATCACAGACTTTGCTTGTCATAACCGATCCGATTTAGCCTATCCCGCGCAATTGCTTCAAGCCTTCGGCAACGTCACGCCGCGCTGTCCCTGATACTTCCCGCCGCGATCCTTGTACGACGTCTCGCAAACCTCATCGCTCTCGAAGAACAGCACCTGCGCGCACCCTTCCCCCGCATAGATCTTGGCGGGCAGCGGCGTCGTATTGGAAAACTCCAGCGTCACGTACCCTTCCCACTCGGGCTCGAACGGCGTCACGTTGACGATGATGCCGCAGCGCGCGTAGGTCGACTTGCCGAGGCAGATGGTCAGCACGCTGCGCGGGATGCGGAAATATTCGATGGTGCGCGCGAGTGCGAAAGAGTTCGGGGGAATGATGCAGACATCGCCCTTGAAATCGACGAAGGAGTTTTCATCGAAGTTCTTCGGGTCGACGATGGTCGAATTGATGTTGGTGAAAATCTTGAATTCGTTGGCGCAGCGGATATCGTAACCGTAGGAGGAGGTTCCGTAAGAGACGATCTTGTGGCCGTTGGCTTCGCGTACCTGTCCGGGCTCGAACGGTTCGATCATCCCGGTTTCCGCTGCCATGCGGCGGATCCATTTGTCGGATTTGATGCTCATTATTGTCTCTTTGCGAAAACGTCGTTGATTGGATGGATCGCTTTGTGCATCTGACCGGCAGGTGCTGCGAATCATGCGGATTTTACGTGAAATTACCGCGATTTCAGCGCCGGCATGTGCAGCAGAGCCAAAAAATTCAGGGGTGGGCTTGAAAGTTGACGTTCTGTTTCCGACTCACCGCTGCATCGATTCCCACACCTTTTGCAAGCGCTTCGCCGATACCGGCATCGGCGTGCGCAGTTCCTGCGCAAACAGCGATACCCGCAGCTCTTCCAGCAGCCAGCGGAACTCCTGCATCTTCGGATCGCCGTTCCTGCCGCCGTGCCGGTCTTTCTGTGCCCTCTGCCATGGCGCGGCCGCCTGCGCCCAATCGGCCGTCAATCGCACATCGCGCGCGGGGTCGGCGCGCAACTTCTCGAGCCGCACATTGATCGCTTTCAGGTAGCGCGGGAAATGCGCCAGTTGCAGATAATCGTTGTCGGCAATGAAACGCTTGCCGACCAGCGCCTGCAGTTGCGACTGGATGTCGGATGCAGTTTGCGGATGCGCCTTTGCGCCTTGCAGTTTCTTGGGAAGCGCATGATATTCGGCCAGGATCTGCGCGGCCAGCCGTGCGATCTCGTTGACCAGCAGCCCGAACCGCGCCTTGCCCTCATTCTTGCGCTTTTCGAATTCCTCGGCGTTTTTCGGCAATGGATCCTGCATAAAAGCGCGCTCCAGACCCGCTTCCAGGATCTGATCGCGTAACTCTTCCTGCGAACCGAGCGACATGAACTGCATGCCCATCTGCTGCAGCCCGGGGATGTTTTTTTCGAGGTACTTGACCTGTTCCTTCATCTGCAGAGCAAACAGGCGCCGCAGGCCGATGCGATGCAGGCGCGCCGCCTCGGCCGGATCGTCGAATACCTCGAGGTCGCAATGCGAGCCCTTGTCCAAAAGTGCCGGAAAACCGAGCAGCGTTTGCCGGCCTTGCTGGATTTCCAGCAATTCCGGTAACTCGCCGAACGACCAGCCGGTCAATTTCTGGTGCTCGCCGGCGACAACGGGCTTGCCGCCGGCGGCCGATACGGGACTGCCCTTGTCGGCGGGACGCGGATGCCCGGTCGATGCGTCGTCCGGAGCCGTAATGACGGTTTGCTCCGCCAGCCGCTGGAACTGTTCACGCGCCTTGTCGCCGAACTGCGCCTGCAGGCCGGCCAAATTTCGGCCCATCTCCAGCTGCCGGCCATGTTCGTCGATCACCTTGAAATTCATGAAGTGATGCGCGGGCAGCGTTTCGAGCTTGAAATCGGTGGTTTTAACGGCCACGCCGGTCTGTTCGCGCACATCGGCGATCACGGCATCGATCAGGCTGCCCCTGCCGAAGACATTCCGTTGATGAATCCGGTCGCAGAATCCTGCCGCGTAATCCGGCAGCGGCACGCAATGGCGGCGCAGCTTTTGCGGCAGCGACTTCAGCAGCAACTGGACCTTGTCCTTCAGCATCCCCGGCACCAGCCATTCGCAGCGATCGGCCGAAACCTGGTTCAGTGCAAAAAGCGGCACCGTCAGCGTCACGCCGTCGCGCGGCGCACCGGGTTCGAAATGGTAGGACAAGCCCATTTCGATTCCCGCCACTCGCATCATTTTCGGGAAAAGATCGGTGGTCACCCCGGCCGCCTCGTGGCGCATCAGGTCGTCACGATTCAGGTGAAGCAGCCTCGGATTTTTGGCGACCGCATCCTTGTGCCATTTTTCGAACGACGCGCCGCTGGAAATATCCTGCGGAACCAGCTTGTCGTAAAACGCAGCGATCAATTCATCATCGACCAGCACATCCAGGCGCCTCGACTTGTGCTCGAGGTTTTCGATCTCGCGCACCAGTTTCTGGTTATGGGCGAAGAACGGTGCGCGCGTGTCGAATTCGCCGCCGACCAGTGCGTCGCGAATGAAAATTTCCCGTGCATGCTCCGGGTTGATCCTGTCGTACTGGATACGGCGCTGGCTGTAGACTACGAGACCGTACAAGGTCGCACGCTCGAACGCCGAGACTTGCGCAGTACGCTTTTCCCAGCGCGGGTCGCCGTGCGACTTCTTCAGCAGGTGACCGCCGACACGCTCCAGCCATTCCGGCTGGATTTGCGCGACGCAGCGCGCATAGAGCCGCGTGGTGTCGACCAGCTCGGCCGCCATGATCCACCTGCCCGCCTTTTTCAGCAGATGCGAACCGGGCCAGATATGGAACTTGATGCCGCGCGCGCCCAGGTAATGCGGCTCGTCGTCCGCCTTGAAACCGATATTGCCGAGCAATCCGGTCAGCAGCGCGGTGTGAAGCTGCTCATAGGTTGCCGGTGCTTCGTTCAGGCGCCAGCCCTGCTCGCGCACGATGGTCAGCAGTTGCGAATGCACGTCGCGCCATTCGCGCAGCCGCATTTGCGACAGGAAGTTGGCGCGGCAGTTGTCCTGCAATTGCCGGTTGGTTTTCTTGTGTTCGATTGCGTCTTCAAACCATTTCCAGATCTTCAGGTAGCTCTGGAATTCCGATTTTTCATCGGCAAATTTCTTGTGCGCGGCATCGGCCGCGCCCTGAGCTTCAAGCGGGCGGTCGCGCGGGTCCTGCACCGACAGCGCCGCTGCAATGATGAGTACTTCGCTCAGGCACGCATTGTCGCGGGCGGCGAGAATCATGCGTCCGACACGCGGGTCCAGCGGCAGCTTGCCGAGCTGCCGGCCGACCGCGGTCAGGCGGTTATCGTCATCGATCGCGCCCAGTTCCTGCAGCAGCTGATAGCCGTCGGCGATCGCACGGCCCGGCGGCGGTTCGATGAACGGAAAGGTTTCGACATCCGCCAGGCGCAAGGACTTCATGCGCAGGATGACCGATGCCAGCGACGAGCGCAGTATTTCCGGTTCGGTGAATTTCGGCCGCAGCAGGTAATCCTGCTCTTCGTACAACCGGATGCAGACGCCGGCAGCGACCCGGCCGCAGCGCCCGGCGCGTTGGTTCGCGGCCGACTGCGCAATCGGCTCGATCTGCAGCTGTTCGACCTTGTTGCGATAGCTGTAGCGCTTGACGCGCGCCAGGCCGGTGTCGACCACGTAGCGGATGCCGGGCACGGTAAGCGAGGTCTCGGCCACATTGGTGGCCAGCACGATGCGGCGCGCATTCGATGTCTTGAACACGCGTTCCTGCTCCTGGGCCGACAGCCGTGCGAACAAGGGCAGAATTTCGACATGCGGCGGATGATGCTTGCGCAGCGCTTCGGCGGCATCACGGATTTCACGCTCGCCCGGAAGAAACACCAGTACGTCGCCGGAACCGATGCGGCATAGCTCGTCCACCGCGTCGACCACCGCATCCATCAGGTCGCGCTGCCCTCTTTCCTTTTGCGCCGCGGTCGGCGCGGCCCCCGGCTTCTTGTTGTCTGCATTGGCTGTATCGGTCGATTCGACCGGCCGGTAACGCACTTCGACCGGATAGAGCCGGCCGGATACTTCGATCACCGGTGCCGGCTTTGCGTCGCTGCCGAAGTGCCGCGCAAAACGGTCTGCATCGATGGTTGCCGACGTGATGACGATCTTGAGGTCGGGACGTTTCGGCAGCAACTGCTTCAGGTAGCCGAGCAGGAAATCGATATTCAGGCTGCGTTCGTGCGCCTCGTCGATGATGATGGTGTCGTACTGCTTCAGCAGCGGATCGGTCTGGGTCTCGGCCAGCAATATGCCGTCGGTCATCAGCTTGACCGACGCGCCTTTGGTCAGCGTATCGTTGAAACGCACCTTGAAGCCGACATGTTCACCCAATGGGGAACCGAGTTCCTGTGCGATCCGCTTGGCGGTGGATGAGGCGGCGATGCGGCGCGGCTGCGTGTGACCGATCAGCCCTTTCTGCCCGCGCCCGAGTTCAAGGCAGATTTTCGGCAACTGGGTCGTCTTGCCGGAACCGGTCTCGCCGCTGACGATGATCACCTGGCTGGCGCGCAGCGCGTTCGCGATCGTCTCGCGTTTTCCCGAGACCGGCAGCTCTTCAGGAAAGATAATCGGCGGCAAGGGATTGCGTGTTTCCGGCGCAATTGCCTTTGCCGGCTGGTTGCGGGCAGGCAGTGTTGCTTTTTTCGAAAGGTCGGGTGCAGGCATGGAGGACCGAATTATACAGAGCGGCAGAAAACCTAGCGAGTCGGCCGGGGGCGCCGCCATGTGATCGGTTTGCACAGTGGATTCATGTCGCTGTGTATATAATGCGCATCATGGAAAACCCTATCGAATTCGTCCAGTGGCTGCGCTCGGTTGCGCCCTACATTCATGCTTTCCGCGGCAAGACCTTCGTGGTCGCATTCCCCGGCGAACTGGTGGTGGCGGGTGCGTTGCCGGTACTGGCCCATGACTTGTCTTTGTTGCATGCGCTCGGCATCAAGGTCGTCATCGTGCATGGCTCGCGTCCCCAAGTCGAAGAACAACTGGCGCTGCGTAACGTCGAGTCGCATTTCCACAAGGATTTGCGGATCACCGATACCGCGGCGCTGGAATGCGCGAAAGAAGCCGCCGGTGAGTTGCGCCTCGATATCGAAGCCGCATTCAGCCAGGGACTGCCGAATACCCCGATGGCGCATGCGGCGATCCGTATCATTTCCGGCAATTTCGTCATTGCGCGGCCGATCGGCGTGATCGATGGCGTCGACCTGGAACTGACCGGAGTCACCCGCAAGATCGCCTATGAAGCCATCCACCCTATCCTGAATGCCGGCGGCCTGATATTGCTTTCGCCGCTCGGATTCTCGCCGACCGGCGAAATCTTCAACCTGACGATGGAAGATGTCGCGGTGTCGGCAGCGATCGCACTGCGCGCCGACAAGCTGGTCTACATCACTGAAACCCCGATGATGACGGACATCGGCGGCGCCGAGATACGCGAGCTGTCCGCGCACCAGGCGCGTGCAATCCTGAACGAAGGCTGCCTGCCCGCCGATTCTGCATTCTATCTGCAGCATGCGATGAAGGCTTGCAGCGGCGGCGTTCCGCGCGCGCATATCGTGCCGTTCGCGATGGACGGTTCGGCACTGCTGGAATTGTTTACCCACGACGGCGTCGGTACGATGATTTCGTCACAGAATCTCGAAAGCCTGCGCGAAGCCACCATCGACGATGTCGGCGGCATCCTGCAACTGATAGAACCGCTGGAAGCGGATGGTACGCTGGTCAAGCGCGGACGCGAATTGATCGAGCGTGAAATCGATTATTTTTCGGTAATCGAACATGACGGCGTGATTTTCGGTTGCGCCGCGCTGTATCCGTTTCCCAAGGAAAAAATGGCGGAGATGGCCTGCCTTACCGTCAACCCGGAAGTCCAGACCCAGGGTGACGGCGAGCGCCTGCTGAAGCACATGGAAAATCGCGCACGTGCCGCCGGCATCAGCAAGCTGTTTGTGCTGACCACACGTACCGCGCACTGGTTCCTGAAGCGCGGCTTCGTCCATGCCACCATCGACGACCTGCCGAAGGACCGGCAACATATGTACAACTGGCAGCGCAAGTCGCTGATACTGATCAAGAATCTGTAACGTCCGCGCGCTGCCGGTTTTTCGGTATTGCGCAAAAACTCATCCTGGAGAACCAACATGGCCCGCATGGTCCAATGCATCAAATTGAACAGAGAAGCCGAAGGACTCGATTTCCCACCTTATCCGGGCGAACTCGGCAAGCGGATTTATGAAAGCGTGTCGAAGGAAGCATGGGCCGGATGGCTCAAGCACCAGACCATGCTGGTCAACGAGAATCGCCTGAATCTGGCCGATGCGCGTGCGCGCAAATATCTCGCGACGCAGATGGAGAAACATTTCTTCGGCGAAGGCGCCGATGCGGCACAAGGGTACGTTCCGCCGAATGAATGACGAACGAATGACAAATAAAAAGCCTGCGGCTTCTGCGGCAGGCTTTTAAACAGGCAAAAATTCGTCACTCAGAATTTCAGGGTTTTCACTCCTTCCGGTGTTCCCAGCAGGCAGACGTTCGCGCCTTGCCTTGCGAATAAACCGACCGTCACGACGCCGGCAATATTGTTGATTTTTTGTTCCAAGTCCTTCGGGTCCAGGATCTTCAGCCCGACCACGTCGATGATCAGGCAGCCGTTATCGGTCAGCACCGGTTTGCCATCCTTGATGCGCAAGCGCGGCTCGCCGCCCAGCGCAGCAAGCTTGCGTCCGACCACCGCCTGTGCCATCGGAATCACTTCGACCGGCAGCGGAAAGTTACCCAGCACATTGACCAGCTTGGATCCATCGGCAATGCAGACGAACCGCTCCGCAACCGATGCGACGATCTTCTCGCGCGTCAGTGCCGCACCGCCACCCTTGATCATCGCGCCGTGCGGCGTGATCTCGTCCGCGCCATCGATATAGACCGGCATCGAATCGACCTGATTCAAGTCGTATACGGTAATCCCATGTGATTTCAGGCGCGTAGCGGTCGCTTCGGACGATGCCACCGCGCCCTTGATCCGGTCCTTGATCTTGCCGAGTTCATCGATAAAGAAATTGGCGGTGGAACCGGTGCCGACACCGACGATCTCGCATTCCACGACATATTCCATGGCAGCGCGGGCAACAGCTTGTTTGAGTTCGTCCTGGGTCATGATCGCTTTGAAAAATTATTCGGAACCGGTATTTTAATGGATGAATCTTCTTTTTCAGAGTCAGAAATCGGATGCGGCCACGATTCCGCAGTATTGTGTTCGCCGAGCCTGCCCACCAGCGACGCCGTCTTCGCGCGATCAGGCCAATTCGTCTGGCGCTTCCTCGAACGTCTTGAAAAGAGCGATCTGCAAACGGGAATGCAGTCGTGCGAGGAATTTCCAGCTGATCAGCGCGAACAGCGCTGCACCCCCGAGCACATACATGAACCATTCTTCGGGCGGCAGGATGCGCTGGCTCAGCGACACGATCATGAACAGAATGCCGAAAATCGCCGCGACCGGAATGATTTCTGAAACGCTGCGCCGCACCTTTTCGGTAAAACGACCGGCGAACTCCTGCTTGATGCCCAGCTCGGCAAGAAGCATGCTGAATGCCTTGATCTTGAAATAAGTCGCGATCACGAACGGCAACGAAATCAGCAATGCTCCGCTCCAGATGATCGTTCGCTGAATTCGTTCGTCGGCAATCCACGTCCTCAAAAATCCTTCGATTATGCCGACCAGATAGACACCGGCAATGAACACCGCGGCAATCAGCGCGCAGTTCACCAGGATCTGGATTGCGATGCGCAAAATGATTTTTGCCAGTATCGCGCGGTCGCCTTCCAGCTGCATTCCGGAAAGCCATGTGGTGTAACTGTTGAATGGATGGATACATCGTTGCGGCACCTTGCGGCCCAGGCCGGCAAGAATCGGATCGGACATTCGGATCAAGTAAGGTGTCAGCAATGTCGTAACCGCCGACACGGCCACGACGATCGGGAACAGGAATTCGCTGGTCACCTTCAGCGTCAAACCGAGGGTAGCGATAATGAAGGAGAACTCGCCGATCTGCGCCAGCCCCATGCCGACCTTCATCGAAGTGCGTCCATCCTCTCCAGTTACGAACGCGCCGAAACTGCAGGTAAACACCTTGCCGATGACCAACGCCGCGGTAATCACCGCGATCGGAACCGCATAGGTCAAGAATACCGACGGATCGAACATCAGTCCGATCGTCACGAAAAAAATCGCGCTGAACATGTCCCGGATCGGTTCGATCAGGCGTTCGATCATGCGCAACTCCCGCGCCTCCGCCATGATCGCGCCAATCATGAAGGCACCCAGCGCAATGCTGTAATTCAGTTTCAGAACGAGCAGGCAAAACCCGAAGCACAGGCCGAGCACAGTCACCAGGAGCATTTCATTGCTATGGAACTTCGCCGCGTAGGCAAGCAACCGCGGCACCAGCAAGATACCCAGCACCAGGCTGACGATCATGAAAAGGGACAGTTTCCCGACCGTGGCCAACACATCGCCCGCGTTGACCGAACCGTACATCGCGATACCGGACAACAGCGCGATCATGCCGATTGCGAGAATGTCTTCCACGATCAGGATCCCGAAGATCAGCTGTGCGAACTTCTCCCTTTTCAAGCCGAGTTCGTCAAGCGCCTTGATGATGATCGTGGTCGACGAAATCGCCAGCATCGCACCGAGGAAAACCGAGTCCATCGTGTTCCAGCCGAAGAACTGGCCGATCGAATAACCGATGCCGATCATGACGGTTATTTCCATCAGTGCCGCCACGACAGCTGTCACGCCGACACGGAATAATTTCTTCAGGCTGAACTCCAGCCCCAGTGAAAACATCAGGAACACCACGCCCAGTTCCGCCAGGATCTGGGTGGTGTACTCATCCTGGATCAATTGGTACGGCGGCGTGTAGGGGCCGAGAATGACCCCGGCGATTATGTAGCCGAGCACGACCGGCTGCTTGAAGCGATGGAACACAATAGTGACGATTCCCGCGACCAGCATGATCATCGCCAAATCCTGAATAAAGCCTGCTCCGTGCATACGGATATTTTCCTTGAATAATTTTTAATACGCGGAGGCTCGCGGCCGAATCGCAATCGACGACTGTTACGAAGGGGACCAGCAGCGGTTTCTGCAGCAGGCAGTATATACGGTGCCGGTACTGTATCGGCGTCGATATTCAGAGCGCAAGATCATGCGCCGATCCGCCCGCGTCGGAAGGCTATCTCAACGAAAGGACGAGCTTCCTGCGCCGATGAATTTCGGGATGCCGTTCGCCCGCGCCAGGAAAGCGCGACAGGGTCGACCGTTTCGGCCCGGATACAGAGGAACGACGATTAATTCACGCACGCAAGCCGGATGCGGCGCGCGCGAGTGCCGTCAAACGGGCCCAGTCGCCGGCCCTCACCGCTTCCTTCGGCGTCAGCCACGACCCGCCGACACATGCCACGTTCGCGCAAGCGAGGAACGCCGGCGCAGTGTCCTGGGATATGCCGCCGGTAGGACAGAATACGACATCCGGCAATGGACCGGCGATCGCGTTGAGCATGCCGACACCGCCGGCCGGCACGGCGGGAAAAAGTTTCAACTGACGAAACCCCGCTTCGCGTGCCGCCATTACTTCCGACGGTGTCATCACGCCCGGCAACAACGGCAAGCCGCTTTTCCGGGCGCCCTCGATCACGGACGCCGTCAGCCCCGGCGATACACCGAATACCGCACCGGCATCGCGCGCGGCCGAGAACTCGTCCGCCTGGGTCAGCGTTCCGACGCCGACAATCGCCTGCGGCACCCGTTCGGTTATCGCGCGAATCGCCGAAAGGCCATGTGCGGTACGCAGCGTCACTTCGAGTACGCGAATGCCGCCGGCCACCAATGCCTCGGCCAGCGGCACCGCATGCTCGGGATCGTCGATGGCAATCACCGGGATCACCGGCGACGCCTGCATGATTTCCAGCACCGTCATGGTCAACTTCATTTGCTCTCCCTGATCACGGTATCTTCGTCTGAAAACGGTGCCGCATCGGCATGCGGCAGCATCACGCCTTCCTGCCTGGTATTGGCGATAATCGGTGGCAGCGCAAAGGTTGCCGCTCCCTCTTCCGCCGCACTCACGTTCTGACGAAACATCGCAAACAGTTCACGCCCCATCGCCACCTGGTTGGCCGACAGGTCGGCCGGTGCAATCTCCCGCGCGGCCCACTCCGCCTCCGGCACCAGCGCCTGCAGTACGCCGGTTTCCGCGTCCACCCGCATCATGTCGCCGTTACGCACGCGGCCCAATGCGCCGCCCGCCAGCGCTTCCGGCGACACATGGATCGCGGCCGGCACCTTGCCGGATGCGCCCGACATGCGGCCGTCGGTAACCAGCGCGACATGGCGACCTGCATCCTGCAGGCTGCCCAACGCCGGTGTCAGCGCATGCAATTCCGGCATTCCGTTGGCGCGCGGCCCCTGAAACCGGACCACCGCCACGAAATCGCGATCCAGGTCTCCTGCATGGAAGGCATCCATGAACGCTTCCTGCGAATCGAAAATGATTGCCGGCGCTTCCACTACACGGTACTGCGGCTTGACCGCGGAGACCTTGATCACCGCGCGTCCCAGATTGCCCGACAACAGGCGCAGGCCGCCATCGGCCGAGAACGGCGCAGCGGCCGACCGCAACACATTTTCATCGCCGCTGGCTTTTGTCGCCGGTTTCCAAACCACGTCATCGTTCTGCAAAAACGGTTCCATGCAGTGCGCACGCAGGCCTTTGCCGAGGATAGTCGTGACATCGTCGTGCAGCAGTCCGGCGTCCAGGAGTTCGCGAATCACGAATCCCGGACCGCCGGCAGCCTGGAAATGATTGACGTCCGCCTCGCCGTTCGGGTAAATGCGCGTGACCAGCGGCACCACCGAAGACAATGCGCTGAAATCGTCCCAATCGATCACGATGCCCGCCGCCTTCGCAATTGCGATCAGGTGCAGCGTATGGTTTGTCGAGCCGCCGGTGGCCAGCAACATCACGATCGCATTGATGATGGCTTTTTCGTCCACCACATGTCCGACCGGGGTATAGCGGCCGCCCTGCTCGCTGATCTCGATCGCCGTGCGTGTTGCGGCAGCGGTCAAGGCGGTGCGCAGCGGCGTGTTCGGATTGATGAATGCGCTGCTCGGCACATGCAGCCCCATCACTTCCATCAGCATCTGGTTGCTGTTGGCGGTGCCATAAAAAGTGCAGGTACCCGGCGCGTGATACGACTGCGACTCGGCTTCCAGCAACGCCTCGCGATCGAGTTTTCCTTCGGCATACAACTGGCGGATCCGGGTTTTTTCCGAATTGGAAAGCCCGGTGGTCATCGGTCCGCCCGGGATGAATACCGCAGGCAGGTGTCCGAAATGCAGTGCGCCGATCAGCAAACCCGGCACGATCTTATCGCATATCCCCAGATAGACTGCAGAGTCGAACATATTGTGCGACAGCGCGACCGCGGTCGCCATCGCGATCGTATCGCGCGAAAACAGCGAGAGTTCCATACCGGGTTGCCCCTGCGTCACACCGTCGCACATCGCGGGTACACCACCCGCAAATTGGGCGACACCGCCAGCCGCCCGAGCCGCGTCTTTGATAATTCTCGGGAATTGTTCGAATGGCTGATGGGCCGACAGCATGTCGTTGTACGATGACACGATTGCCACGGACGGCTGCTTGAGCTGGCGCAGTACAAGTTTGTCGTTGGCCGGAAATGAAGCAAAGCCATGAGCCAGATTGGTACATGAAAGAGCGCCGCGCTGCGGACCCTTTCGCCGTGCCGCTTCCAGTCGCGCCAGATAGGCGTTTCGATACGGTTGGCTTCTTTTTGCGATGCGCTCTGCAGCGCTGGTCAGGACCGGATGAAGGGACATGATCGAATCCTTGGCAAGATGATTAAATGAAATAATACTACAAATTAATTTTATGGCTGCGTGAAATCGCGGAAATATTGACGATCCTCGGCCTTTTATTCCTTCTATTCGAACATGTATTTTCCGAATTAAATATTAACTGCTCAACTGCAATATATTCAAGGCGTAGTGAAATTACCTGTTCTTGGGGTATAGTTCTGTAAATTGCAACCTTTTCTAAAGCGCACACGCTCATGAAGCATCCTGATTCATACATGACCCCTGCTCTTCAGCCACTTCAAACCCATTATCAGGACGCACAATCCTGGCATCTGCGCGATTTGTTCGCGACCGACTCCGAACGCTTTTCCAGGTTTTCGCTGGAAGCCGCCGGCTTGTTTCTCGACTATTCAAAAAACCGGATCAGCGATAAAACCCTGCAACTGCTTTGTTCGCTGGCACGTGAACGCGCGATCGAGACGCGCCGCGATGCGATGTTCTCCGGCGAGAAAATCAATCGCACCGAACAGCGCGCGGTACTGCATACCGCATTGCGTACGCCTCGCGATGCAACATTGATGCTGGACGGCCGCAACGTCATTGCCGATATCCATGCGGTACTCGATCAAATGAAGACATTCACACAGCGAGTACGTTCCGGAGAATGGACCGGGCGTACCGGCCAACCGATCACCGACGTCGTCAATATCGGCATTGGCGGCTCCGACCTCGGCCCCCGCATGGCATGCCACGCCTTGCGCTCGTTCACGCATCCCCGTCTGAGCATGCATTTCGTTTCCAACATCGACGGACACGATCTGGGCGCGCTGTTGCAGAAAATAAATCCCGACACGACATTGTTCATCGTTGCTTCCAAAACATTCACCACGCTGGAAACAATGATGAATGCGCAATCGGCGCGTGCCTGGTTCCTTACACGCGGCGACGAATCCGATTTGGCGAAACATTTCGTCGCGGTATCGACCAATACCGATGCAGTGAAGGCATTCGGAATCGATCCGCAAAACATGTTTCCGTTCTGGGACTGGGTCGGCGGCCGCTATTCGATATGGTCGGCAATCGGACTGTCGCTCGCGCTGGCCGTCGGTTTTGACAGCTTCAGCCGGTTCCTGGCCGGCGCCCATGCGATGGACCGTCATTTTCAATCTGCGCCGCTAGAGCGAAACATGCCCGCGATCCTGGCGCTCATCGGCGTCTGGTACAGAAATTTCTTCAACAGCTCATCGATTTCTATTGCGCCGTATCACCAGGATCTGCGGCATTTTCCCAGCTATCTGCAACAGCTTGAAATGGAAAGCAACGGCAAACGCGTCGATTCGCGCGGGGCACCGCTTGCAATCGCAAGTTGTCCGGTAATCTGGGGCGACGTCGGTACCAACGGGCAACATGCGTATTTTCAATTGCTGCATCAGGGCACGGAAATTATTCCGGTTGATTTCATCGCGTCACTGAAGCCGAATCACGATCTGCCCGGCCATCATGCAGCGCTGCTGGCAAATTGCTTTGCGCAATCGGAAGCGTTCATGTGCGGCAGAACGGCCGACGAAGTGCGTGCCGACATGCGCGGCCGGGATGCAGATGAAGTCGATTCGCTGGTGCCGCACAAAACCTTTCCCGGCAACCGGCCCAGCAATACCATCCTGATGGACGAATTGACGCCTGCGACGCTCGGTGCATTGCTTGCCCTGTATGAACACAAGACCTTCGTCCAGGGCGTGCTGTGGGACGTCAACAGTTTCGATCAATGGGGCGTGGAACTGGGGAAGGTGCTGGCAAAGAACATCCAATCCGAACTTACCGCCGCAGCGCGCCCGGATTTGCATGACGGTTCGACCAACGGCCTGATCGCCCGCGCCAGGGTGGCCATTGCGCCGGCAACTCCTGTCTGAAACGGACGGCTACATGCTGATCGATACGATTCGCACACAGCTCGACTCGCTGTCCAAATCGGAAAAGAAGGTTGCGCTGGCCGTGCTGGAAAACCCCGCACTGACCATTTCCGAAAACATCACCGCGCTGGCGAAAAGCGCACAGGTGTCGGAACCGACGGTGGTGCGCTTTTGCCGTGCGATCGGTTACGACGGCTGGCATGAGTTCAAGCTGAAGCTTGCGCAGAGCCTGGCGCTGGCGCCACCCGGCGCGAACGAGCCGACGCTGCAGGACGATGTTGCGGACGACCTGGTAAACAAGATATGCAGCAGATCGATCAATGCGCTGCTCGATCTGCGCAACAATCTCAACCCGGAGTCGATCCAGCGCGCGCTCGACGTGCTGGCGCGTGCCAGCAAGATCGAGATTTACGGGCAAGGCACTTCGGGCATTGTCGCCCTGGATGCGCAACACAAATTTTTCCGTTCGGGTATTCCGGCGGTGTCCTACTCCGATCCGCATATCCATAGTATCGCGGCGGCACTGCTGCAGCCGGGCGACGCTCTGGTCGCCATATCGCAGCGCGGCAGCAGTACCGCGCTGCTGCGAAGCGTACAGCTGGCACGTCAGCGCGGTGCGGACATTGTCGTGCTCGCGCCGAGCGGCACGCCACTGGCTGACCTGGCTACGGTGATGGTATCGATCGACCTGAGTTTCAATACCGATCCGTATACGCCGCTTTCGGCGCGGCTGGCGCACCTGGTGGTGATCGATATTCTGGCAGTCGGTCTGGCACTGAAACGCGGCCCGGAGTTCCGCAAGAAGATGCAGAATGCGCAAAAGGCGTTGCAGCGGATCGACATGCAGTTCGACTCGTTCCTGCAAAATCCTCAAAAGGATGACAGCGATCAGTGAGCCGCATCAAGCCGTGATGGCTCGAATCGGTGGCCGGATTGCGTACAATGCTCCGGTTACGCATTCAATTACCTTTATCACCGACATGAATCAACTCGAACAACTGAAACAATACACCACGATCGTTGCCGACACCGGCGATTTCCAGTCGATCAAGACCTTCGCTCCGCGCGACGCGACCACCAATCCATCGCTGATCCTGAAAGCGGTCCAGAAGGATGAGTACAAGCCGCTGCTCGAAAAGACCGTGCGGGATCACGCGAAGCAGACTACCACCGAAATAATCGATCACTTGCTGGTCGCGTTCGGCACCGAAATTCTGAAAATCATTCCCGGCCGCGTCTCCACCGAGACGGACGCGCACCTGTCGTTCGATACCAGTGGAACGATCGACAAGGGTCGCGCGCTGATCGCGCTGTATGAAGCGGCCGGAATTGCACGCGAACGCGTACTGATCAAGATCGCCTCCACCTGGGAAGGCATACGGGCGGCTGAAGTGCTGGAAAAAGAAGATATTCGCTGCAACATGACGCTACTGTTCGCCCTGCCGCAAGCGATCGCCTGCGCCGAAGCGAACGTGCAGCTGATTTCCCCTTTCGTCGGCCGCATCTACGACTGGTACAAAAAATCGACCGGACAGGAATATACCGGCGCAGACGACCCGGGCGTGCAATCGGTCAAACGGATCTATAGCTATTACCGGAAATTCGGTTACAAGACCGAAGTGATGGGCGCAAGTTTTCGGAATACTTCGCAAATCATCGAGCTGGCCGGATGCGACTTGCTGACGATCAGCCCCGAGCTGCTGCAACAGCTGGCGTCAGGCGATGCACCGGTAACGCGCAAGTTGAGCACCGAATTGGCGCAATCATCGGATCTGGAAAAACTGAGTCTCGATGAAAAATCGTTTCGTGCGATGCTCAACGACGATGCGATGGGAACCGAAAAGCTGGCTGAAGGTATCCGGCAGTTTTGCGCCGATGCAGTCAAGCTGGAAAAGCTGGTCGACGCGCTGCGCTGACTTTTCATATCTTCGGCGGGAAGGGTTCGCGCTATCCGGCTCGCCGTTGCCTTGATCGGCTTTTTTATCCACCGCTCGCTACGGGCCTACCGTCGAAGTCTGAACTAGCAACCGCTCATCCGATGCCCACCAGTAGATAACCGCCTGCGACCGCTATCGCGGCGCCAAGCATGCGTGCGACCGGCGCGACGCCAATACGGGCCAGCTTCAGGCCGATCGCTTGCAAAACCAGCGTGGCGAGCATGAATCCGACGCCGAACAAAACCGGCGACGCATCCGCAGGCAACTCCATGCCATGCGCAACGCCATGCACCAACCCGAAAAGCGAAACCACCGCAGCACTGGCCCAAGCCGGCATCCGCACTGCAAACGCGATCAGCAAACCGAGAACGGCGACCGAACCGGCGATCCCGGATTCGATGCCCGGCAACCGAACTCCGGAGATTGCTAGGATGGCTCCCAGCGCCATGACTATCGGAAATGCGAACAGCGTCGACCAGCGGATGCCTCCTTTGCATTGTGCTGCCCAGATTCCGATCGCCAGCATCGCAAGAATATGATCCGGCCCCATCAGCGGATGCAGCAATCCGGCGGTCAAGCCACCCGTGTGAGCGCTGCCATCATGAGCAAAAGCGGGTGAAGCCAGCAACGTTGCGGTGGCCAGCATGGCGGCCCGAGTTCCGGATTTGGCGGATGCATAGAACATTCTTATTCTCCATGTGCAGGTTTAATTAGGGCGGCATGAGCGGTGCGGTCCCTGTATCGGTGCAAGGATCGTACCAAACCAGTGCATTCGCCGCATCAATGATGTCAATGCAAGACCCGCGCCTGCTCGCGTCAGAAACCGCAAAAGCGATCCCGATTCAGGCTTCCGCTGCCTTACAGCGCGATAGTCAACAACCAACCGGCCGCCGCACTACCCGCGACAACCAGCCATGGCGGCAGCCTCCAGTACATCAACGCAACAAGAGCCAGCAGCGCCAGCCCGAAGTCTTGCGGTCGATGGATTGCGCTGGTCCATACCGGCTGGTACAGTGCGGCCAGCAACAGGCCCACCACAGCGGCGTTGACGCCGGCCAGTGCTGCCTGCATGCGCAGATTGCCGCGCAGCCGCTCCCAGAATGGCAACACGCCGACGACCAGCAGGAACGACGGCATGAAAATGGCAAGCAGACAGATCATGCCGCCGATCCAGCCGGACGGCTCGCTAGTCATCGAAGCTCCGAGGAATGCTGCGAAGGTGAACAACGGGCCGGGCACTGCCTGAGCCGCACCGTATCCGGCCAGGAAAGATTCATTATCTACCCAGCCGGACGGCACCACCTCGGCTTGCAACAGCGGCAGTACGACATGGCCGCCGCCGAACACCAGCGACCCGGCACGGTAGAACGCATCCACCACCGCGACAGCCTTGCCCGGAATCAGTTGGGTCAGTACCGGCAATCCGGCCAGCAACACAAAGAATAGCGACAGGCAGACTACCCCGGCACGGCGGCTGACCGCGATCGGCAGCGGATCGTGCTCGGCCGCGTGTGCCGGCTTGAAGAACAGAATACCCGCGATGCCGGCGGCAACGATCACGCCGACCTGGCTCCAGGGGGACAAGACAAGCAGCACCACGCAAGCCGCGATTGCCATGATGATGGCGCGCAGCACATCCGGGCACAGCTTGCGTGCCATGCCCCATACCGCCTGAGCTACCACGGCGACAGCCACCACTTTCAGACCGTGCAGCGCACCGGATGACACTGCGTCCCCGTAATTCGCAATCCCTGCCGCAAACAGCATCAGCGCGGCCGCCGAAGGAAGAGTAAAACCCGCCCACGCAGCAAGCGCCCCGGCATAACCTGAACGCGACAACCCCAATGCAATGCCGACCTGGCTGCTCGCCGGTCCGGGAAGAAACTGACATAACGCGACCATGTCCGCATAACTGCGCTCGGTCAGCCAGCGGCGGCGTATGACGAACTCGTCGCGGAAGTAGCCCAGGTGCGCAATGGGTCCGCCGAAAGAGGTCAGCCCAAGACGCAGGAAGATTAGAAAAACAGACCACGCGCCACGGTCTTCGCTATTGGTGCCCAGCACACGTTCGCCATTTTTTATTAGCATCGGATTCAATCGACAAGGGTTGAAACAACTTGTTTCAGGTTGCCGATCTCAGTGCACGGAAGCGCCCTTGATATGCTGCCTGCCATCGGCCGGCCGGCATGTCTACAGAACGCCTTCTTGATTCAGGATCTCGATCTGTGCATCATCCAGCCCGAGTGCATGCAGCACTTCACGATTATGCTCGCCCAACGCCGGGCCCAGCCATTTCGTCGTGCCCGGCGTGGCAGACAGCTTGGGCGTAATCGCCGGCAGTGTGATCGGCGTACCATCCTGAAATGCATGCTGCTCAAACATGCCGCGCGCGAGAAATTGCGGGTCGCTCATCATGTCGCGCACCGAATATATTTTGCTTACAGGGACGTCCGCTTGCTTGAGTGTCGCAAGTGCCTGGTCTATGTGTTGCGTGCCGCACCAGGCCTGGATCGCGCCGTCGATCTCGGCAGTACGCGGCACTCGTCCGTCGTTGCGTGCCAGATCCGGGTCGTCGGCGAGATCGGTGCGATCGATCGCCCGCATCAAGCGTTTGAAAATTGCATCGCCATTGCCGGCAACCACGATATTTTCACCGTCCCGGGTGGTGTAGGTATTGGACGGCACAATGCCCGGCAGCGCGCCGCCGGTGCGTTCACGCACCACGCCGGCGAAATCGAATTCCGGCACCATCGACTCCATCATGTTGAATACTGCTTCATACAGCGCGACATCCACCATCTGGCCCTGCCCGGCCACGCATTGCGCGCCGGTCTTGCCGTTCCATCTGCCGCCGGTTGCATCGCGATGGCGCAGCGCCATCATCGCACCGATCACGCCGTGCAGCGCTGCGACCGAGTCGCCGATCGAAATACCGATACGGACCGGCGGACGATCCGGATGCCCCGAAACATAACGCATGCCACCCATCGATTCGCCAATCGCGCCGAAGCCGGGCAAATCCTTCATCGGTCCGGTCTGCCCGTAACCCGACAGGCGCACCATGATCGTGGCGGGGTTTTCGGCTTTCAGCAATTCATAGCCGAGGTTCCATTTTTCCAGCACGCCCGGCCGATAATTTTCGATGATGAGATCCGCGTCCAGTGCGAGTTTTTTCGCGATTTCCTGCCCGCGCGGATCCTTCATGTTCAGCGTGATGCTTTTCTTGTTGCGAGCCTGCACCGACCACCACAGCGACGTGCCGTCCTTCAGCACCCGCCATTGCCGTATCGGGTCGCCGCCGTCCGGCGACTCGATCTTGATCACTTCGGCACCGAACTCCGCCAGCATGCGCGAGCAGAACGGGCCGGCGATCAACGTGCCGAGTTCCAGTACCTTGATGCCGGCCAGCGGTCCGGGAGTTTTCTCGGTATGCATGTGCGTCAGGTCGATCGCCGGTCCAGCATCGCGCGCGCAATCGTGCCGGCATCGACGTACTCCAGTTCGCCGCCGACCGGCACGCCACGCGCGAGTCGGCTTACTTTCAATCCGCGCGCCTTGAGCGTTTCGCTGATGTAGTGCGCCGTCGCTTCGCCTTCATTGGTGAAATTGGTGGCAAGCACCACTTCTTTGACGATGCCATCCGTGGCGCGCGCCATCAGTTTTTCAAGATGAATTTCCTTCGGGCCGATGCCATCGAGCGGCGACAGACGCCCCATCAATACAAAGTACAGTCCCTTGTAAGTCAGTGTCTGCTCGATCATCAACTGATCTCCGGGCGTCTCGACCACGCACAGCAGGCTGGCGTCGCGTTCGGCATCCAGGCAGGTTTCGCAGATGTCGTTTTCGGTAAATGTATTGCATCGTGCGCAGTGCTGGATCCTGTCGACCGCCTGGGTCAATGCGCGGCCGAGTTGCGCAGCGCCATCGCGATCATGCTGCATCAGATGGTAGGCCATGCGCTGTGCGGATTTTGGTCCGACCCCCGGCAACCGGCGCAAGGTTTCGGTAAGAAATACGAGGCTGGAAGGTGATTTCACAAATTTTTACCGCAGCTTGAATTCGGCAGTTTGAAGGTCAAAACGGCATCTTGAATCCGGGCGGCAGCGGCAAACCGGCAGTCATGCCCGCCATTTTTTCCTGCGAAGTCGCTTCTGCCTTGCGTACCGCATCGTTGAATGCGGCAGCCACCAGATCTTCAAGCATGTCCTTGTCGTCACCGAGCAAGGACGGATCGATCGAAACGCGCTTGACATCGTTTTTGCATGTCATCACGACCTTCACCACGCCGGCCCCGGACTGGCCCTCGACCTCGATCGTCGCCAGCTGGTCCTGCATTTTCTTCATGTTGTCCTGCATCGTCTGGGCCTGCTTCATCAGACCTGCCAATTGATTTTTCATCATGGTGCACTCCTGTTCTATGACTAGATTGAATTAGATTAGATTGGTTTGATCGATCCCGGCACGATGGTTGCGCCGAATTCCCGTATCAATGTCTGTACGAATGGATCATCGTGCATTGCCCGCTCTGCTTCCCGCTGGCGTGCCGCGCGCTCCGCCTCGGCATGTGCATTGGCCGTCTGGCGCACTGCGCCGATTTCGGTGCTGATGCGCACCGGTTTT
>JAKFFO010000068.1:0-4252 GCA_036675035.1 Oxalobacteraceae bacterium | reverse complement strand
CTCATGGAGGAAAATTCGTCGAAGAATCCCATTTTTTTGCTGACATTCGGTGCCTTCTGCCCTGGCTTGAAGGTGACCACCAAATCCTTGTATTGTTCATTGTCGTAGACCAGAACGCGCGCTGCCGGGCCAGTTTCGACGCTCGATATTTTTCCCTTCCAGTCGATACCGAACGGGCCGCGCATATCGGGCATGTCGGCAGGCCCGACGAGCGTGAGCATGTCGCCGGAAAATTTTTCGCTATCGTAAAATTTTGCCCAACATCCTTTTTTCATCCACGCATCGTGCTCCGGACTCTTAACCGGAACAATCAGATAATTAACCGGCGGATGCCAGGCAGGCAAACCATCCGCTCCAGTCTTGCCGCTCTTTTCACCTTTGCCGGATTGCCCCGATTCCATGCCGCTCGCTCCTGCACTATCGGACTGTCCTTCGGAGCCAGTCGCGGCCGTTGGCGCCGCCTGCTTGGCTTCGCTCGGTTGTGTCTGGTTGGCTTCGCTTGCAATGGCCGCCATCGGAATACAGGCAGTTAACAATGCAGTGGCGATAGCAATGGTGCAGCGTTTTGGCTTCTTCAGGTGCATGGCGATATCCTCCATCTGGTTTAAAGTAACTAAAGTTTGAGGCTTGCAACGAAACAGCCATGCCAGCCCCGGAGGAATCCGGCATTGGCATTGCGATCAATGGAAAAATACGCTGTTCCCGAACCGCAAACAGCAAAAGACATATGCGACAACATGCGCAGCATCTTGAAAGGTCAGTCGCCAGACCGCCGTGCAATGAATCAGAGGCAGGCAGCTTTGGCAGACGCCGTATCTAACTGCATACTAAAACGCGGTTTTCGACCGCAGTTGATCCAACTCAGAAAAAGCCTGATACAGAATGATTTACGGTGGCCGCATGGAAAGATGCATGTGCTACGGAGTGCTCCTGATCAATGCTTGCTCGGCAGCGACACCTTGTCGCCCAAGACGTCTTGCACATACAGCATCGCGACCAATACGCACAAACTCGCTGTCAGCGGCGTTGCCAGGGCGATGCCCAGCAGTCCGAAAGGGATGCCCATCAAAACCTGGATCGAAATCGTCAACGCCGGCGGTATCGATACCGTACGCCGCTCGATAAGTGGCAACATCAGATAGCTTTCGAGGAACTGCAGGCCGATCATCAGAAAGATGACATACAGCGCCAACGTCGGACTTTGCGAAAAGGCGATCAAGACTGCCGGCACGCCAGCTAGAAGAGGGCCGATATATGGAATGAAATCGAACAGGCCGGCGATCAATCCCAACGTGATCGCCAAGGGAACATCCAGTAAATACAATCCCAGTCCGGTGGCAACGCCGACCACTACCATGGCGACGAGTTTGCCGAACAGCCAATGCGCCAGGGTATCGCCCAGTTCGCTAAATACCTGTCGGCCGCGTTGGCGCTTGTTGAATGGCACAAGTTTCAACAAGCCATTAATATACACGCCCGGCTGTGCCGCAAAGTAAATCGCCACGAAAACAATAATCAGCAAGCTGCCGAGCGCGCCAAGCAATCCTGAAAAAATGGCGAATGCCTGGGTGAGCATTGAAGAAGCATCGGCGAACATTTTTTCGAATGGCGGCATTTTGCCAACCAGGTTTTTCGCCCAGCCATAGCTTTCCAGATAGGATTGCAGCCGTCGTAGTGCCGCCGGGATCGTATCCCACAACTGGGCGCTTTGCTCAGCGATGCGCGGCACCAGCAGATAAGCAGTCGTCCCGATTAAGACAGCGATCGCCCCCACCGCCAGCAGCAAAGATAGCGTGTAAGGCAGCCCTGACCAGCCGGCTAATTTTTGGCTAAGGCGCTGCAGCAGAATGGCAATCAGAATGCCGGAAAATACCAGCAACAGCACATTCACGGCATACCATAGCAGGAAGAAGACGGCCAAGAAGGTGATGCCGATGCCGTAAAAGATCAGGATTTTGGACGCAAACCCGGACACCGAGGCGTTCGAGTGCGGATTGCTCTTTTGTTGATTCGATTCATCGATGTGATCGGCCATACCGCCTCCAATTGCATACAAAAACGACTTGATTCATTGTTGCATTCGAGATGTCCTGATGCCTGCCGGATCAGTCGCTTGTAGATATCTGCAACATCGTGTAACGGGACTGCGGCGCTACTAATGTATCTTGTTAGTCTTTAGCTGTAGTAGTGCGCGTTTCGCGCTCCCTATAAAGTAAGGGGGTTTTTGCCTTGGAAGTTCAATCCTTAGTTGCGCGCTTAGCTTAAATCTTTTGATTTGACGCAGACGCTACTGACAAGGGAGGCTGATGCGTTTGGCTGTCGCGGTAAGTTAACCTAAGCTTTCAGGATGGCCTGCTGCCATGACGGAAGATGAGATATTGCATCGAAAAAATTCTGGTTGCCTGACTTGGTGGAATTTCCCGGCGCATTTCTGCGCAATCACGATATTTCGATACGTCATCGGGATCTTTATGAGCACATGAATGTCACGACTTATACCAATACATTACAAAGGGTGTTGAATATGAAAACTTTTATTACTTCGCTAAGCTTGTTGTTCGCTCTTTTTCTGGGGGGCTGTGGCGCTACCGAAAATTCACGCGCGACCGGACAAGTGATCGATGACGCAGCGATTACGGCCAAGGTAAATACCGAGATTGCTCAGGCTGCCGGACTCGGGAAAGCCGTGACGATCGATGTCGATACCTATCGTGGCGTCGTATCGCTGGGCGGATTCGTCAATAGCAAGGAGCAAATACAAATGGCAACCCAGGCTGCTCGCCGAGTGAATGGCGTGATGGACGTGAGGAACAATCTGGAAGTCAAACCGAAACCATGACAGGCCTCCAGCGATGTTGGCGAAACACTTTATACCCCGGACCGCGACGCTGCTATTGCTGATGCTTATGCAGCCTGTCGAGAGCCGGGACCTCGGCTGGGTGAAGGGATGCTGGATCCGTAGCGGCACGGAGTGTAGCGAAGAAAGGCTGACCCGCGTTAATTTGCGCGACGCTTCCCTCTCTTATGCGGAACTCACCGGAACCCATTTCGCGCGTTCGAATCTCTGCCGCGCCAACTTAACGGGAGCTGACCTGCAAAACGCCGATCTTTCTTATGCCAGTCTTAACCACGCCAATCTAAGTACAGCCGATCTGCGGGATTCGGTCATGCTGAAAGCCAAGCTGAAAGATGCGGACTTGAGCCTGGCAAGAATGCGCAGCGCCTACGCGCCGCTGGCGGATTTGCAGGGAGCAGAACTGGTCGCAACGGATTTGCGTGACGCCAATATGATCGGCGCAAATTTTACGAAAGCCGATATGCGTGAATCCATTTTGGATGGCGCGCAGCTTCATCGAGCGGTTTTTCGGGACACAAATTTACAAAATGCATCGCTCGAAGGCGCCGAACTCGACGGCGCTGATTTTACCAATGCGGATTTGCGTGGCGCAAATTTAAGCAAGGCCGACCTCAGTAATGCCATCTTCGATGGGGCGCAATTGCAAGGATGCATCGGGTGTCCAGTCGTCGTCAGGCCTGCTCCATGAACAGCCTTGATTGGCAGGCCCCCTTGGGATAAACGACATGGTGAAATTCTTCCTGTGCTGTTGGGCACGGCGATCACACAGCAAAAATTGTGATTTTACGAATGCAAAACTGGTCAATGCCGATTGACCGGAGCCAAGCTCGAAGGCGCGATCTTTAAGAGCGCAATAACCACCGGATGCAAGGCCTGTTCAACTGAACCGGTGCCGCGATAAGTCGCTTTGCCGGCCGCTGGCGAGCAGGCGCCCGATAGCGGCACGGCAGGTTTCACACGCTGAACTTGGAGGCTGTTCAGTATTTTAGGGCGTGTCCTCTTCGGCTTGACGCTTGCTGCTGCTCGTCCTGACGAAGTGTCACGGAATGCCTTCATTGCTTCCTCGTGAGTCGATGGTGGAACAGCATCCAAATCAAGCCACCTGCAAGCGACAAACTGCATGACGAGCTTTGACTGCAGTCCCAAGGCGTTCCAAGTATGGGCGTTATTTGGACGAGCCCGCATTCGAGTCTGCCGCATCGCCTGAAGAACCTTCGCCTTTCACCCAGGCGTCTTTGCCGCGGTCGGGAATGGCTTTACTCGGATCCACGCCCAATGCCCGGGGCGCGGGGGCCGGACCTATCAGTTTACCCGCCGGTGCATTGGCCGACGCGCCTTGATTGCCGGACGTGCCCGCCGAGGCGTCACTTCCGGCTGAGGCGGCGTTGTCGCCAC
>JAKFFO010000089.1:0-4255 GCA_036675035.1 Oxalobacteraceae bacterium | reverse complement strand
CCTGCTTGAGAATGGCAATGATCTGACTTTCCGAAAAACGCGACTTCTTCATGTAAAACTTCCTCTAAAAACGATTGGAGAAAATTCTACTGTCAAATCCACTTCTTTTCCGGGGGGATTACCAGCGGCACAGGAGCAAGTGGCTGCACGTTTATAGGTACAGTAACGCCTAGATCCAAAGGAAACGCTTTCAACACATCCATCACATTTGGCGGCGCCCCGTGCCTAGCAGCTAATACCACGGTCACTGGCGGCATCTATTTCGACGCTGCGAGCAAGCGAGCCTATGCAGTAGCTTTGACCGCCGCACGTACAAATGGCCTCATCTTTCTCGGCGTGAAACCGTAAAGGTTTAATTTCGTCGTCCATTTTTTAAGCCCTCTGATTGAGGGCTTTTTTAATCTTAATATCGGCGGTACGTTTGGCACTGATGTTGTATCGGCGTGAGCAAAAGTTGAAAGTGATTGAAGCGATGGTTTGATGTAAGGGCGGCTTAAATGTCTATGTGGGACGCACCGGACACCGACTGTTTCCATTCGGTGAAACGCTAACCCGCAAAACGCTGGAAAAAATTCTCTAGTGCCGATCGTCTCTCGTATGGTGGGTAGGGGCGCTTCAATGTTTGGGTGCTGACTACAATCGAAACCGCTTGTTATCTCATCCAGAGATTACTTTCCCGATTAGAAAAGATTCAATTTGGTCCGGTAAGCTAATGAAGGGAGCTTAAAGCCTGATGCGCTTTGTGTGGGAACCGTCTGCCTAGTCAGTTATTTGCACCGTCATGATGGAAAACGGGTTTCTAGGTCAGCCATGCATTAGGGGGATTAAAAGTCTGGATGGCATTAATACATGACCGTCTGCCTAATGAGATTTTTCTCCCCACAATTCAAGCTTTCGAAATATCGATTGTTAAATCTTTTCTTTAAAAAGCCCCAACCTAAAAACAGGTCTATAAAAGGCAGAAATGCGAGACGGAAAAGTTTTTGGGGGCTTTTTGTATTTGAATCAAAAGGGTTAGCATCGCTTTTTTTTTTTCGGAGAAGCGATGTCGACCTTTTTAATTCCTGATCGAATATCACAGCGGCCCTCCATTCCAGCCATTCTGACGCATCCACTCCAGCGTTAAGCCGTTACACGTCCGACGATTCGCCGCACCCAAGGCGCCACAATGGCGACCGTCGGAAAAGCAACCGGCCATGTCGTTACGCAGCTTTTGAGCCATTGCGCCGGAAGCTCCGGGCTGATTCCTTGCGTGGTTATGAGGACGAAGGCCGAGACGATGCAGACCATGATGGCCGAGAGCAGGGCACTGAAAACGATCGGTGCAAAACGAGCGGGAATACGCATTTTATTTTCCTATATGTAGTTGCTGAATTGGATAACTGCTGTTACTTGGGCCCATCTTCATGATGAGTACAAGAAGTGCGCCGCCCAGCCGGCTGCATACAGGCCGAGGCCGAAAACCGCATGCGTGATGAGGCTCTGTAGCCGGGCGGCGGCAGGGCGTGGTGTTCGGGAGGCGGCGATGCCGGCTCCCATGCCTGGTTGCATCAGCAAGAACGGCGCGGCCACAGTGCCGATGCCGACGAGCAGTGGCGGACCGATCGTCGGATGCTGAACCCATGCGAGACCCCAGACACCGATCAGCACCGTTGCGAACACGATACCGATCAGGTAATGGGCGGTCCATCCGATCACGCGTTCACCGCGCACAGGGGAAGATGCCGCGATCGAGTCATGGCGAAAGCGTCCGCGCGGCATATGCGCGAGCCAGCGGCCCACCAGGCCATAGTTTGGCGGAGCAATGCCGAGCAGCGGTTTGCGCGCAATCCCCCACAAGTCCATCACCGCCGTAGCGCCAACCCCGGTGATAACGGTGAATACCAGATAGTCCATGATCCTCTCCAAGTGTTTGCCTTCATTCGGCAGTGGTGGTAGCGTACAACTTGAAGTTAACTTCAAGTCAAGGGTGATATGGACATTTCCGAGGTGGCGGAGCGGTCGGGCGTTTCCGCGTCGGCGTTGCGTTTCTATGAGGCAAAGGGCTTGATCGTTTCTGTCGGCAGACGGGGCCTGAAGCGTCTGTACGCACCGGATGTGCTGGAGCGGTTGGCGCTGATTGCGCTGGGGCGTACTGCCGGCTTTTCACTGGACGAGATCGCTCGCATGTTCGCGCCCGACGGGCTGCCGCAGATTGACAGGCAGCTGCTTGCGGACAAGGCGGCGGAGCTTGATCGCACGATCCGCAAGTTGTCTGCCGTACGTGATGGTCTGCGACACGCGGCCGTATGTCCGGCGCCGAGCCACATGGAATGTCCAACATTCCGCCGGCTCCTGGGAATGGATGCATCCGGTGCTATCGGCGTATCGGGCAAGAAGACGTCGTCAAGAAAGCGGCGCCCAAATAATTCGCAGCGGCCGCGGCGCCCATGACGTTTGCGATCTGAGCTCAAACCTCGTGCTTGCTTGAACGCGCGCTTTCCAAACGATCGATATGGCGGCAACCGACCCGGCTCTGCCATGGAGCGCTTCGGATTCGACTTTCAAAAACAGACGCTCAATGTCTCGATCGCCGTCGAAGCCGGTGCTGCATGTTCAACACTGATCCGATCTCCGGCCGTGTACCAGCACCCCTGAAGTCCGACAAGCGCCGCGGTCATAAGGGCACGCTGCTTGTCGTCGTTGTGGTGGTTCACCTGTCGGGTCGCAAGGCCAGGCGGATGCGAACGCCTGCTGGTCATGCCGGGCTGGCGCTCTGGTCTTTCATGATGTCCACCGCGCACGGCGCCGGATTGATGCTGATGCCGGCGCTCATCCCGCTTTGCATCGGCAATGCGCCGGCTCGCGAGATCACTGCATCCGGCTCGCTGATGCTGGCGCTCGCGGCCGTTGGTGTTCACGCAGCGGCGATGCTGGCCGTCACCGGCGTGTCGCGTCAGGATTTTGCCGCGGCGTCGACTCCTGCGCCAAGTTGCTTCAACGTTTCGGACGAAAGCCGCGCCCAGCGCCGCATTGAAGATGGCGCTTGGCCGCTTCAGCGTTGAATTCTTTTGTATATCGTTTTGTGCTCGTAGCGCTTCCGTGTCAATCTCAATTTATGGACGACATCCATAATTGGCTGGCGCGAAACAGTCCAGGTTCGCCGCGACAATTTTTCAAGCTCGCTGGTTACATTAGCGGGACAGCAAGCGCCGCATTTCTCTACGCAGCGATCTTGTGCGTTACGTCCGACTGACGATATCGTAAATACCTGCGCAAAATATCCTGTTCCACCTTGACCCGGTCATTGGGTCGGCATGCGTAGCGCAGCGACAGTGTCGATTCTTTTGCGTTATGCAACTGCAGCAGTACCCGGGGTTCTGCCGAAGGCAGATCGACCAGTTCGATCGATTCCATGTATTGCAGGTGCTGGTCAGCCTCAGCCAGCCACGGTGCGCAGACTTCCTTCGCCGCCAGAATCAATGCTTTTTCCAGGAACAACAAGTCGTCGGTCGGTGCTGCCATAACATTGAGCAGATTCACCATATACGCGCCGGTCGCGGTCAGGTTTTTTACCGGCCGCGTCAAAAGCAACGAATTGGGTAACACTGCGACGCGGCCGGTTAATTGATGGCCTTCGAGTGTCTCGGCAATTTTCGTGACCATGAGATCGGTATCAAGCACTCTGCCGCGAGCCTCGCCCATATCGATGAAGTCGCCGACCCGATAGGGACGGGAAATCGCCAGCATCGCCGAGCCAAGAATGTTAGCCAGGAACTCCTTGCTGACCAGCAGGATGGCACCGGCTACTGCGGCCAGCGACAGCGCAGCTCCCGCGATCGTGGTCGCCCAGATCGTCGCGATCAAGAGCATGCATATCCCGCCGACGATATTTTTTATCAGCACAACGTTGCCGCGGCGATGCGACACATCCTGGCTGGATAAAGCGCGCCGTCTGGCGCGCTTTTGCAGCAGCCGCCCCAGCATGGCGCCGAGAATGATGATGAGGATGGTGGCGATCACGCGGCCGAGCTCGGTTGGCGCAAAGGTGCCGGCACTACCGGAAAGATGGTCCCAGTTATTCATGGCGACAGCTCCGGTGTGAATAAAGAATAAGCATGATCGGGATTCCGTCTGGAAAAAAATGAAGGCCAAAGCGGATGGCAAATCGTGATTTATATAGTACCCGATAGTTTCTCCATGTAAACTATTTAATCCTGCAATTGCAACACCAACGACACGTCTATTCGGAATTAATAAACAGGCAAAGCATGAA
>JAKFFO010000135.1:0-4305 GCA_036675035.1 Oxalobacteraceae bacterium | reverse complement strand
ACAGCACATCGATATCGCTGCTGCGCTTCAATATATCGAGCGCATCGGCCCCATTGCCCGCCGATAGCACTTCATATCCCAGGCTGCGAAACAGTTCCGAGGTAATTTCCAGCACGTCCGGCTCATCTTCGACGATGAGAACGGTATCCGAAGCCGAATGCTTGTCCTGTGCCGGTTCTTCGTCCGCTTCCTCTACTGCCGGCAGATACAAATTGAACTGCGATCCTTTTCCTGCTTCGGTGTCCAGCGTTACTTCTCCTCCGGATTGCGCGATAAAGCCATAGACCTGGCTCAGACCCAGGCCGGTACCCTTGCCTATTTCCTTGGTCGTGAAAAAAGGTTCAAATACCCTCGCAGCGACATCGGGCGTCATGCCTTCGCCGGTGTCCGCGACGGATATCTTCACATATGCGCCTGCCGCAAGTTTTCCGACGCCGTGATGTTCCGCCAGCTCGACATTTTCGGTTGCCAGCGTAACAGTTCCTCCGTGCGGCATTGCATCGCGGGCATTGACAACCAGGTTCAGCACCGCCGCTTCCAACCGGGCAGCGTCTATCGACACTTTCCTTAAGGCTGGCGCCAGCATGAACTTGAAAGCAATTGAAGAATTTCCTGCTCGTCGGAGCACCGGTTCAAAATTCGCGATCAGTTTGCTGACATTTTCTGTCAGTTCCTTCAACGGCTGCCGACGTGCAAACGACAGCAGCTGCTGGGTCAGCGTGGCACCACGCGTGACAGCCCGCTGCATTCCTTCGATCAGCTTGACGTCCTTGTCACCGTGCAGGCGCATCGAAAGAATATCCAGGCCGCTGGCCAGCACCGACAGTAAATTATTGAAATCGTGCGCGACGCCGCCGGTCAGCTGCCCGATCGCCTCCATTTTCTGCGACTGGAACAATGCCGCATTCGCACGCTCCAGTGCTTCGGCCGCCTTTTGCTTTTCGGTGATGTCCCGCGTGATTTTGGCAAAGCCGACCAGCCGTCCCGCTTCATCGTGAATCGCATCGATGGCCACATGCGCCATGAAGCTGGTGCCGTCCTTGCGGACCCGCCATCCTTCCTGTTCGAAGCGCCCTGTGCTCGCCGCCGTGGCCAGCGCCTGCGCCGGTATTCCGGCGGCCCGGTCTTCCGGCGTGTAGAAACGGGAAAAATGGGTGCCGACTACTTCGTCCAGCGCATATCCCTTGATCCGCTGCGCGCCGGCATTCCAGTTGGTGATCTCTCCGTCCGGAGAAAGCATGTAGATGGCATAATCCGTGACGCCCTGCACCAGCATCCGGAACCGCTGTTCGCTTTCAGCCAGCGCTTCCTGGACCAGCTTGCGCTCGGTGATGTCACGAGTGATCTTGGCATAGCCGACCAGATTGCCGGACTGGTCCCTGATCGTGTCGATTACCACATGGGCCCAGAAACGCGTGCCATCCTTTCTTACCCGCCATCCTTCGGCCTCGAATTTTCCCTTGTCATGGGCGGCTCGCAATGCATTTGCCGGCATTCCTGCAGCCTGGTCTTCTGCCGTATAAAAACAGGAAAAATGTTGGCCTATGATTTCCTCGGCGACATATCCCTTGAACCGTTCGGCGCCGACATTCCAGCTGCTTATATAGCCGTCCAGATCAAGCATGTAGATCGCGTAGTCGCTGATCCCGGATACCAGCATTTGAAACCGCTGCTCCGAACCGGAATCAACGACTGCCTTTTGCGTGTTGATGCTCATTACCAATCTCTTCACTTCCGCATTGCATTAAGGCCGGTTGCCGCCATCGGCGAAAGCCGGCCGGATTATTTCTTTACCAGCGGACATTCCGACGCCGATAACGGCTGGAACGCCTTGTCGCCGGGAATCGTCGATATTTCGCTGTAATAGTCCCATGGATATTTCGATTCGGCAGGTCTCTTCACCTTGAACAGGTACATATCATGCACCATCCGGCCGTCGGCCCGAATCCGTCCGTTCTTTGCAAAGAAATCATTGATCGGCGTCTGCTTCATTTTGCTCATGACCGCGCCGGTTTCATCGGTGCCGGCGGCGCGCACCGACTTCAGATAATGCATCACGGAAGAATAGGTTCCGGCCTGGCTCATGTTCGGCATCTTTTTTGTTTTTTCGAAGAAGCGGCGCGACCATTTGCGCGTTTCTTCATTGCGGTCCCAATAAAATCCGGAAGTCAGCAGCATGCCCTGCGCCGTGTCCAGGCCCAGACTATGGATGTCGTTGATGAAAATCAGCAAACCCGCAAGGCTCTGCTTGCCATCCTTGGTCAGTCCGAATTCGCGCGCGCCCTTGATCGCGTTGATGGTATCACCGCCCGCATTGGCCAGGCCGATCACCTTGGCCCCGGATGTCTGCGCGCGCAACAGGAACGACGAAAAATCGGACGCGTTCAACGGGTGCCGCACCGACCCTAGTATCTTGCCGCCGCTGCCGGTCACGACGTCGGTCGTGTCTTTCTCCATCGTGGTGCCGAAGGTGTAGTCGGCGGTCAGGAAAAACCAGCTGTCGCCACCGTTCGCAACTACCGCACGCGCGGTCGAATTGGCCAGCGCATACGTGTCATATGTATAGTGCACCGTGACGGCAGTGCAGGCATCGTTGGTAAGCCGCACCGATCCGGGGCCATTGAAAACCACGATCTTGTTTTTTTCCTTCGCCACCTGCACCACGGCCAGCGCGGGACTGGAAGCAGCGACATCCATGATTGCATCGACCTTGTCGCGATCGAACCATTCGCGTGCCTTGCTGGAAGCGATATCCGCCTTGTTCTGGTGGTCTACGTAGACCAGCTGGATCGGTTTGCCAAGGACCTTGCCGCCGAAATCGTCGATCGCCATCTGCGCGGCAGTGACCGAACCGGTCCCGGTTATGTCGGCATACAGGCTCGACATATCGAGGCTCAAACCGAGCTTTACCACATCGTCCGAAATCCCGTTGGTTTTGGCTTGCTGCGCGTGGCTGGCTGCAGCGCACGCAAACGCGATCCCGGCTACGATTATCCTTGTTTTCATTTGGCCCCCTTTGTTTTTGAATCCGGTTTCTGCTGCACTGTGCGATCAAAAATGAAATCGACTCGCCAATGGATCAGGCGGCACAGCCGAAGCAGCGCCGCCCGAGTATGCGATTTCAAGGTCGCGTCGATTGTGTCGAAAGGAAATTAGCTGATATGCAGCGAACGCGTCAATCGTTTTAGAACGTTGTTCCGCAACTCGAAACTGCTAAATGGAAATTTATTGCTTCAAATCAAACCTTGAAACGAAAGTCGTTTGGAAGCGCTGGCCGGCCTGAAGTTTCCTTATCAATGTCCGACCGACTTTGAAAAAACATTCAGTATGACGACTCCCAGGATAATGAAGCTCAGTCCGATGATTGCGGGCAGATCGAGTTTCTGTTCAAACACCAGCCAGCCGACCATGCAGATCAGGAAAATGCCGACCCCGGACCATACCGCATAAGCGATGCCCATCGGGATGGTCCGTAACGTCAGCGACAAAAAATAAAACGACACGCCATAGCCGAAAATCAGCAGCAGTGTCGGCCCGACACGGGTAAAACCGTCCGACGCGCGCAACGCCGACGACGCCATCACCTCGGTAACAATGGCCAAACCTAAATAGACCCATTTCATAGGCGGAATATCTTTCTCGGAGCAAACAACGCTTAGACAGAGGTTTCTGAAAAAAGCTCAACGGTTTCAAAGATGCTTTCTTGATAAAGTGCAACGCTTGGGCCTCGACGAAGACACGCAACGGACTTGACGCACGACAAATAGTTATTGTACGAATAGGTTTCTGATAAATGCGTCAGCACCCTGATAAAACCTCGGCCATGGAGGCAAGATGAAAAAACCGGAATCGGATGCGATTAACGCCGCAAGCACAACCCAGCAAAAACAAGCACCGGAAACATTCGATCCGGCTGCGACCGACCCGCTGCAACTGGGCTGGATGCGCGGTTTTCCACCAGCACCTGATCGTACCGTCAGGTTCCACGACGGCAGCCTGTTCCGGTTTCCGCGTACCCGCTGGTCCTTTTCGCATATGCGTGAACTGGTGCCGACCGTAAACATCTGGCGCGGCAACGGCGCCGCTTCGCCATTGCCGCAAGCGCATCGCGATCTCGACGGTTTGTCATTCGCTTGCGACGGCCGCAATACGACATGGTCTGAGATGCTGTCGGCAACCTATACCGACGGTATCCTGGTACTGCATCGCGGGGCTATCGTATACCAGCGCTACTTCGGCGCCGCGCTGGACCGCCTGCCGCATTCCTGCTACTCGATCACCAAGTCGTTCATCGGCACGCTTGCT
>JAKFFO010000070.1:0-23656 GCA_036675035.1 Oxalobacteraceae bacterium | reverse complement strand
ATCGGCAATATGGTCACCACGATACTGATGCTTGACTGCCTGGTCGGCGCGCTGTTCATCCCGATGGGATATATCAATATGACATGGCAAGGTGCGGCGTTGCTGCTGATGATCGGAATGCTGGGCGGCTTCGTGCAGCTGGTGTCGTTTACCTGGATTCAGCAGCGCGTACCGCTCCACATGATGGGCAGGACCATGGGCCTGTTCATGTTCATATTCATGGGGATCACGCCTGTTTCAGCGGCGCTTACCGGCTGGCTGATGCGCAGCATCACGCTCGGTCAATTATTCGTAGGCTGCGGTAGCTTGTTGATAGCGATCGTATTGATCGCATTCGCAATGTCGCCGATGCGCGCCATTTCTGATGTGCGAACCGCGCCGGAGCTTCAAGCAAAGTAGGAAGGCCTGGCAGAAATACCGGAAGGCGCGGATCCGTTTCAGATCCGCGCTTCGGCCCTGATCAGGACAGATTCGGTGCCAGCCAGCGCTGCGCGTCTTCCTTCGATACACCGCGCCGCGCAACCATGTCGTTCAACTGGTCTTCGCCAATTTTGCCGACGCTGAAGTATTTGGATTCTGGATGCGCAAAATAGAAACCCGATACCGATGCACCAGGGAACATTGCAAACGAGTCGGTCACCTGCATGCCGATTTCTTCGCATTGCAACTGCTTGAACATGTCGGCCTTGACCGTGTGTTCCGGACAGGCCGGATAGCCGGGCGCCGGACGAATACCGCTGTATTTTTCCTTGATCAACGCTTCGTGATTCAGCGTTTCATCGGACGCGTAACCCCAGAAATCCCGGCGCACACGCTCATGCAGATGCTCGGCAAACGCTTCCGCGAGCCGGTCGGCTAGCGACTTCAGCAGGATCGATGAATAGTCGTCGTATGCCTCTTCGAAACGCTTTTCATACTTTTCGATACCGAGTCCGGCCGTCACCGCAAACAACCCGATGTAATCGGCGATGCCGGACGACTTCGGCGCGATGAAATCGGCAAGACATTGATTAGGACGAGCGATGCCGTCGATCACCGGCTTGACCGTCTGCTGGCGCACACCATAATAGGTAAACGCAACCTGCGAGCGCGTTTCATCGGTATAGATTTCGATGTCATCGTCGTTGATGCTGTTCGCCGGCATCAGCGCGATCACGCCGTTGGCCGTCAGCCAGCGGCCTTCGATCACTTTTTTCAGCAGCGCCTGGCCTTCTTCAAATACCTTGCTGGCTGCTTCACCGACCACCTCGTCCTTCAGGATCGCGGGAAATGGTCCGGCCAGGTCCCAGGTCTGGAAGAACGGCCCCCAGTCGATGTATTGCGCGATGGTCGCGAGATCATAGTTCTTGAACACGCGGCGCCCCAGGAATTTCGGCTTGACCGGCGCACCTTTTCCGGTAAACGCCACAGCCATCTTGTTCTTGCGCGCCTCGGCGAGCGACAGCATCGGTACTGCTTTCTTGTTTGCGTGCTGCTCGCGGATACGATCGTAATCCGCAGCGATTTCAGCGATATATTGATTGCGCTGCTCCGGCGTCAGCAGCGACTGCGCCACCGATACCGAGCGTGACGCGTCCGGCACGTAGACCACCGGGCCGTCATAGTTCAGCGCTATCTTGACCGCGGTATGTGCGCGGCTGGTGGTTGCGCCACCGATCAACAACGGCGTCTTGCGCTCGCGGAAATACGGATCGCGCTGCATTTCTTTTGCGACATAGGCCATTTCTTCGAGCGATGGCGTGATCAGTCCGGACAAGCCGACAATGTCGGCATTCTCCGCCTTGGCCTTGGCCAGGATTTCGGAGCATGGCACCATCACGCCCATGTTGACGACTTCAAAGTTGTTGCATTGCAGGACCACCGATACGATGTTCTTGCCGATGTCGTGCACGTCGCCTTTCACGGTAGCGACCACGATCTTGCCCTTGGGCTTGGCGACGATACCGGTTCTTTTTTCTTCGAGCAGTTTTTCTTCCTCGATGAACGGTATCAGATGGGCGACCGCCTGTTTCATCACGCGTGCCGATTTCACCACCTGCGGCAGGAACATCTTTCCCTGGCCGAACAGATCGCCGACGATATTCATGCCATCCATCAGCGGTCCTTCTATCACATGAATCGGGCGCCCGCCGTTGCGCAGCAGTTCCTGCCTCGCCTCTTCGGTATCTTCGACGATCCATTGGGTGATGCCATGCACCAGCGCATGCGCGAGCCGCTTTTGCACCGAGCCATTGCGCCATTCGAGGGTTTCTTCATCTTTCTTGCCGCTGGTTTTCAGCGTGCCGGCAATCTCGATCATGCGCTCGGTTGCATCATCGCGTCGGTTCAGAACCACATCTTCGACCCGTTCACGCAGCTCTGGAGCCAGATCGTCATAGACGCCCACCATGCCGGCGTTGACGATACCCATGGTCATGCCGGCCTGGATCGCGTGGTACAGGAACACGGTATGGATTGCTTCGCGCGCCGGGTCGTTGCCGCGGAACGAAAAACTGACGTTCGACACGCCGCCGCTGATCTTGGCATGCGGCAGGTTGTCGCGGATCCAGCGTGTCGCGTTGATGAAATCGACTGCGTAATTGTTGTGTTCTTCGATACCGGTTGCGATCGCAAAAATATTCGGATCGAAGATGATGTCTTCCGGCGGGAAATCGACGTCCGATACCAGCAGCTTGTACGCACGCTGGCAGATTTCAATCTTGCGCTCGAAGGTATCGGCCTGGCCTTTTTCATCGAACGCCATCACGATCACTGCGGCACCGTAGCGACGGCACAGCTTTGCCTGGCGCAGGAATTCTTCTTCGCCTTCCTTCATCGAGATCGAATTGACGATCGCCTTGCCTTGAACGCATTTCAGGCCCGCCTTGATGACTGACCATTTCGACGAATCGATCATGATCGGCACGCGCGCGATGTCCGGTTCCGATGCAATCAAGTTCAGGAAGCGCGTCATCGCAGCGACCGAATCCAGCATCGCCTCGTCCATGTTGATGTCGATGACTTGCGCGCCGTTCTCCACCTGCTGGCGCGCCACGGCCAATGCTTCATCGTATTGCTCGTTCAGGATCAAGCGGGCAAATGCCTTGGAGCCGGTCACGTTGGTGCGTTCGCCGACGTTGACGAACAACGAGGCATCGTCAATCGTAAACGGTTCCAGGCCGGACAAGCGCATTGCAGTCGGCACTTCCGGAATCTTGCGCGGCGCAATGTTGGCGACCGTCGCGGCAATCGCCTTGATGTGCTCGGGCGTGGTGCCACAGCAGCCGCCGGCAATATTGACGAAGCCGCTCTCTGCGAATTCCTTGAGCAGCGACGAAGTAACGTCGGGCGTTTCATCGAACCCGGTATCGGCCATCGGATTGGGCAAGCCGGCATTCGGATAAATGCAGACAAAAGTATCGGCAATCTTCGACAGCTCTTCCGCATATGGACGCATCAATGCCGCACCGAGCGCACAATTCAGGCCGACCGTCAGCGGTTTCGCATGCCGAACCGAATTCCAGAACGCCGGCACGGTCTGTCCGGACAGGATGCGCCCGGACGCGTCGGTAACGGTACCTGAAATCATGATCGGCAGTTTCTTGCCCGACTCTTCAAAGAACGTATCGATCGCAAACAGCGCGGCCTTGCAATTGAGGGTATCGAAGATGGTTTCGACCAGCAGCACATCGACACCGCCTTCGACCAGGCCACGCGTCTGCTCCAGATAGGCAGCGACCAGTTGATCGAAGCTGACGTTGCGTGCGGCGGGATCGTTGACGTCCGGCGAGATCGATGCGGTTTTCGGCGTCGGTCCCAATGCGCCGGCAACGAAACGCGGCTTGTCCGGCGTCGAATATTTGTCACATGCAGCGCGTGCGAGTTTGGCGGCGGCCACGTTCATCTCGTATGCGAGATCGCTCATGTGGTAATCGTCCAGCGCCACAGCGGTCGCGCCGAAGGTATTGGTTTCGATCAGATCGGCGCCGGCCGCCAGGTATTTTTCATGGATTTCGCTGATGATGTGCGGCTGCGTCAGCGTCAGCAGTTCATTGTGATTCTTGAGGAACAGTTCCTTGCCCGGCGCCGAGAAATCGGCGAAACGCGTGCCGCGATACTCTTCCTCAGTCAGCTTGTATTGCTGGATCATGGTTCCCATTGCACCGTCCAGGATCAGGATACGGCGAGACAGAAGATCGCGCAGGAGCGCTTCGGTAGAGGAAATGGCGTCGCGTTTCATAATGTGTATTTGAGCTCAAAAAAGCAAAAAACCCGGCCTGCAAAAAGGGACCGGGTTTTTCATGGCCGCTTTAGCAGTATTTATTAGTGGGACTTGACCCTGGCGCCCGCAAGCTGGGTTTGACTTGTTCAATCAAATCGGCGCAACAAAATTATACGTCAAACCAGATATTTGCGTAAGGAGGAGCGCATCTTGCGGCTCGCGAACATCATGCCGATCGTCTTCGCCAATCGCCTGGAGGCAATCCGTAGTGACGTTTGAATGCGCGGCTGAAGGCCGCTTCGGATTCGTAGCCGGTTTGATCAGCGATGACCTTTATCGGCATGTTGCTCGTCTTCAGTTGCTTCGCCGCAAGCTGCAATCGCCAGCGCGCCAGATACTGCATCGGCGGCTGATCGAGAAAATACTTGAATCGCTCGGCCAGTACCGTGCGCGACACGCCCACTTTGCGGGCCAGGCCCTCGACGCTCCAGTCTTGGAGAGGGGCTGCATGCATGAATTTCAAGGCCGCTCCCGTCACCCGGTCATTCAACGCGGCGAACCAGCCGACTTCGTCGACTGTCAGACCCTGCATGAATTTGCGAAGAATCTCCACAAACATGAGCTCGGTCAGACGCGGCAACATGCTGCGCGATCCAGGCAGCGGCTTGCAGGCTTCCGCGATGGTATGGCGGATCGTGCCGGCCAGCCAGTTGCCATCTTCGCTGGCATCCATGCCGACGTGCAGCAAAACCGGCAGATGGCGCAGGACCGGATGAAACAGCAACTCGTCGCACTGAAGAAAGCCGCATAGAACGCTGGTGCCGGAGCCTGACCCGCCGTATTCGACAATCGGGATATCACTCCAGGGCTGCGATGGCAACAATTGACCGACCGGTACCGCGTCGACAGTGTCTCGACCGGCCAGGCAATGGCTGCCGCCGTATGGCAGGAGCACCGCGTCTCCCTCACTCAACCAAACCGGGGCACGCTCCGGCATCTGCAGCCAGCAGCCTCCTGCAGCGATGACATGAAAGGGGATGATGTGTTCAGTACGAAACGGCAGCAGTTGGGCAAGCTGACAGGAATCCGGCGCCAGCACCGACCAGGGTTCGCGAAATTCCGCGCGGAACAGCACCATGCCGCTCAAGTGCATGCTGCCCAGCACGTCGGATAACGGGTCGGCAGATGCGTGCGGCGTTTCGGGCATTAGTTTCGGCGTTTCTGTCATAGCCACCCTTCACAGAGCCATTATCATAATACTTATACAAGGTGGACTTGAGGAGAAAATTATGACTACGCAAGCACGGGATCTGGTCGTTGTGATTACGCATGGCATCGACCATGAATTGTCTTCCGCAGGTCTGATCATCGCCCTTGGCGGGATGACTGCCGGCTTGAAGGTTTCAATTTTCTTAACCAGCTCGGGCGTTGACATCGTGCGGCGCGGCGCCGCCGATATGACGCATGTCAAGCCGCTTGAACCGTTGGCGAACATGCTGCACGATTTCATGAACCGCGGTGGCACGCTCTGGGCTTGCACTCCATGTGTCAAGAGCCGTGGCTATACCCAGGAGGACCTGCTCGAAGGCGTCGTCATTGCCGGGTCGAGCGTGATGCATGAACTGATCTTGCGCGGGGCCGCCACTTTAAGTTTTTAAGCGGAATGGAAAACCCGACGATCGCATCAGAAAACTGAGTCGGTGATAGCAGTCGGTCAGCACAATGCTGCTGATTGCCGGGCCGGCCAGTTCACCATTACGGAGATTTCTTATGATCATGAATTGGAACGAAGCATTCAATCAATCGGCTCTCGGGAAATTCATCAACAGTCCCGCGGGCCGCGCCTTTCGCCTGCTCGCCGGCACAGGATTTCTCGTGGTCGGCTACCTGTACCGGGATCATCCGCTTGGTGTGCTATCGATGGCCTGGAGCGCGCTTCCATTGAGCTCGGCAGTGTTCGACATTTGCTACATTAGCGCAATGCTGGGCGGCCCGTTATCCAGTGCATCGATCCGTAGCCGGTACAAATAGGCAGGCCCTCGACGCATAAGATCGGCGCCAGCCGATTCCATCAGATATCTGCATTGGCGATCGGCTTGACGGCGTTTATGTCATGTCCCGTTCAGGCAGCAACTTGCGCTGCCGGCAAGCGCGTCTCCGTCAGCTTCAGCGTCAGGCATTTCGCCGATCCGCCCGCCTTCATGAATTCAGTCAATGGCGTTTGCCGCACCGTGAAGCCGCGCGACTGCAATTCACTGATCAATGCAGCGGACGCGCGATTCAAGAAAACATGTCGGCCGGAATTGACTGCGTTGCAGGCAAAATCGAACGCGTCGCCATCGGCTACCGGAATCCGGTATTCGGCCGGGACTCGCGCCGCAATCCGGGCCTGGGAAGCGACATCGAATGCGTCCGGGTAATACATCAGATATCCACCCTCCAGTGGGCAGAAGCAGGTATCGAGATGATAGAAACGATCGTTCACCAGCCTCAGCGGCTCGACGTCGATATCAAGCCAAGCCGCAAGGATCGGGGCGCACAATTGATCCGAGCGATGTCCATACCCCAGCCACAACAGCGGCTCGCGCCGGTCCAGCAAGGCATCGCCCGCGCCTTCGAACGGCATATCGTGCGGAAGCATCAGCACGTCAAAGCCCTGCCCTGCGAACCATTTTGCGAAATGCGGCTCTTCCGCCTGACGCTGTTCATGCAAAAACCGCGACAGCACAAATTTTTTTCCGAGCACCAGACCTGCATTGGCGGTAAACACCATATCCGGCACACCGGACGCAGCCGTGACGCGCTCGACTTGCGCCACATTCCCAAGCAAGCTGGCCAGCGCGTTCCATTGCTGCGTCGCAGTTTCATTATTGCCGCGCGCAATATTGCCTTCCATCCATGGATTGATGACATAGGCGACCTCGAAGTGGTCTGGTGCGCACATCAGGAAACGGTCAGTCACTGTAGAGTCCTCTCGTAAGCAAGAATTCATGCGGCAATACGCGCTGTTACGGCAGCGGCGCGTCGGCCGTGACCGCCACCCGCGTTCGGCAACAAGTCGAAGACGGTGCCGATGATTTTCAATGCGGCATCGATCTCGGATTCGGTGATGACCAACGGCGGCGCGAAACGCACCACCGTCGCATGCGTGTCTTTGGACAAAATCCCCCGATGCATCAGATGCTCGCAGAATCCGCGCGCCGAGATCACTGCGGGATCCAGTTCCAATCCGATCAGCAAACCCTTGCCGCGCACATCGCGAATTGCAGGATGATCAATTGCGTTCAACCCATCGAACAACCGGTTACCCATTGCTTGCGCGTGTTCGGCCAGCCGGCCGTCGCGTAACAAGCGAAGCGCGGCGGCGCCGACCGCGGCGGCCAGCGGGTTGCCGCCGAATGTGCTGCCATGATCGCCTGGGCTGAATACGCTCATCACGTCTTCGCGCGCGAGGAAAGCGGACACAGGCAGCAATCCGCCACCCAGCGCCTTACCGAGAATCAGGCCATCCGGCCTGACTCCGTCATGGTCGCTTGCCAGCAGGCGGCCGGTACGCCCCAGCCCGGTCTGCACTTCGTCACAAATCAGCAATACGTTATGACGCGTGCAAATCTCGCGGCATCGTGCAAGGTAGCCGGCTGGCGGCACGACGATGCCAGCCTCGCCCTGGATCGGCTCAACCAGAAAAGCGGCCGTGCGCGGCGTGATTGCCGCTTCAAGCGAAGCGGAATCGCCGAACGGTACAGGCACGAATCCTGGCGCAAACGGCCCGAAGCCGTCCCGATATTGCGCCTCCGATGAAAATCCGACTATGGTGGTGGTGCGCCCGGCAAAGTTGCCTTTGCAAACAATAATCTCCGCGCTATTGTCGGAAATACCCTTGACCTTATGTCCCCATTTGCGCGCCGCCTTCAATGCCGTTTCGACTGCTTCGGCGCCGGTATTCATCGGCAACGCCTTTGGCAGACCGGTCATTTCGCACAGCAACCGCAGGAAAGGGCCAAGTTGATCGGTATGGTAGGCGCGCGATGTCACGGCCAGCCGTTGCGCCTGCGCGGTCAGCGCCGCAACCAGCACCGGATGGCCATGGCCGAAGCTGACCGCCGAATATGCAGACATCATGTCAAGATAACGTTTGCCGTCGATATCACGCAGCCACACGCCTTCACCACCTTCGAGCACAACCGGCAACGGGTCATAGTTGCGGGCGCAGTATCGGTTTTCCAGTTCAATCAATCGTTTCATCGCAGCACCTTATGGCGCGTCATTGGATGACCTCATGATAGTCAGGATCGGGGGAAATTTTTTTGCGTAATTCGCCGCTAATATGACAATATACGAACGAATCTTTCGTTTAAATCGTTTTAATGGTGATTTATGACAGATATGCTGGATCGATACGATCGCATCCTTCTCAGGACACTGCAGGAAAACGGGCGGGCCTCGAATGTCGAGCTGTCGGAAAAGGCAAGTCTGTCGCCGCCACAGTGCTATCGGCGGGTACGGCGGCTGGAAACCGACGGGATCATTCGCGGCTATGCGGCACAGGTCGCTCCGCCGGCCATCGGGCTCGATGTTGTGGCGTTCGTCAGCCTGACGCTCGATCGCGAGCAATTCAAGCGGGTTCGGCAGGTTGAAAAAGCGATACGGCAATTTCCGGAAATACTGGAGTGCTATACGATTTCCGGTGATTTCGATTATCTATTGAAGGTAGTCGCGACCGACCTGAAAGCGTTCTCGAATTTTCTTACGGACCGGTTGATGCAGGTGCCCGGCGTGTCGGGTGTACGTTCCATGGTCTGCCTGGAAGAAATCAAGCAGGCAAGCGCGCTTCCGCTGGATCATGCCGGTTGACGGGCGGCTCGAAGGATCGACGCTGTAAGCTTGACTAGTTGCAAGCGAACCGTCCGCCATCCATCGGAAACCCTTTCAGGAACTCCGATGCCGGCAATCGCTTCCCCCCTGGTTTCTGCAACTCTGTCAGCCTGAGCACTCCGTCGCCGCAAACAACCAGCACGCCGTTTTGCCCGTCCGCCGCCAGCACTTCGCCGGCGCTCGGTATCGGTGACGGTGCGGCTACTTCGGCACGCCATATCTTTACCGGAACGCCATCGAATAATGCCGACGCACCGGGAAACGGATTGAACGCACGAATTTTCCGTGCGAGACACTCGGCCGATTGCGTGAAATCGAGTACCGCTTCTTCTTTGGATATCTTGGCTGCGTAGGTGATGCCGGCGTCCGGCTGGGGTACCGGCGGCAATGCATCCTGCTGCAGTTTGCGAAGCGCATCGACGATCATTTTTCCGCCCAGTATTGCCAGCTTGTCGTGCAGGCTTCCGGTCGTATCGTCGGAAGTGATTGGCAAGCGCATCATCGACAGCATCGGCCCTGTATCGAGTCCTTCTTCCATCTGCATGATGGTGACGCCGGTCTCGGCGTCACCCGCTTCGATCGCGCGATGGATCGGCGCCGCACCGCGCCAGCGCGGCAACAGCGATGCGTGAATATTGATGCAACCGTATTTTGGAATTTCAAGGATCGAACGCGGCAGGATCAAGCCGTAGGCTGCGACCACCATGACGTCATGCGGCGTCGCATGCAACAAATTATGTGCTTCTCGCGCAATATCCGGATACTTGCCGTCCAGCCGCAACGACACTGGCTGAGCCACCGGAATCTGATGTGCAATCGCAAATTGCTTGACCGCGGAAGCATGCAATTGCATGCCGCGTCCTGCCGGACGGTCGGGCTGCGTCAGAACCAGGGGGATCTCGAAGCCGGCATCATGTAGCGACCGGGCCGCGACTGCGGCAAATTCGGGAGTGCCGGCAAAAATGATTCTCATCTGGTCCTTGTAAGCAGGATTAATATCTTGGCGCCGTCATCAGCCGCGCAGGCGCAGCGGTCGGTCACAAAACCAGCAAGAACTAATGGAGAGATTCATTATGTCTGCCGCACGTCACCGGTTCGCCTCTCACAGCGGTTGCACGCCTGTACGGCAAGCTGTTTCCGACGCATGAGTATTGCTGCTGCGCTCGCCGGAATTTCTCGTCGCGTCCGCAGGTTTTTTCGACTTTCGTTTTGAGCTACTCAAATTACCGCTGGCATCGGCCGAATGAAGATCGCAGGACGGTTTGCACGGTTCGTTGAAAATAAAATTGAGGTCGACAATTCTTGTGCCGTACCGGAGCGGGCGGAAAGAACTGTGCAGGCGATAACCAAGCACCGAGTTCAGCGCATTATGCCCGCTGCATTTCCCGCTTCATTTCCCGCTCTTCCTTCAACAACTTTGCCTTGATCCGGTTGCGCTTCAACGGCGACAGATATTCGACAAATACCTTGCCCTTCAGGTGATCCATCTCATGCTGAATACATACCGCCAGTAATTCGTCTGCTTCGATTTCGAACGGCTTTCCATTCACATCCAGCGCGCGCGCCTTGACCTTGGCATGCCGCTCGACGCCATCGTAAATGCCGGGCACCGACAGGCAACCCTCGTCGTAAATCTGCATTTCCGGGCTCGCCCAGACAATTTCCGGATTGATAAATACGCGCAAATTATCGCGCGTGTCCGATGTATCAATGACAATTACCTGTTCATGCACATCGACTTGCGACGCCGCCAGTCCAACACCGGGAGCGTCGTACATGGTCTCGGCCATATCGGCAACGAGCTTCTTCAGACGCGCGTCAAAGGTTGTTACCGGCTTGGCAATTTTGTGCAGGCGCGGATCGGGATAGCGGAGGATATTTAATAATGACATACGGCGTTTGCGCAACAATTCGACTGCATAAGATTGTGGTTTTTCTTGCTAGTTCAAGAGTTTATGTGCAGAATTTGATTCAATTTGGCAAGATTTGCACGGCCTTTTTGGATGTAAAAACCTGCTGTGGCCGCCAACGGTTCGATCTTGACGGCCACACTCACCGGACAAACCATGAAAAAGTTTAGCACAGCTGGATTCCTTCTCGCCTTTGCATTTGCTGCAGTGCCATCGGTAACACTAGCCGCCACAATGACCCCGACCAATCCGGCAATGACCCGCTGCGAATTCTTGCCCAACGCACCGGATCAGCATCTGGTAGTGCGCGGCGATACGCTATGGGACATTTCGAGCAAGTTCCTGCAGCATCCATGGTGCTGGCCGCAAGTATGGGGACTCAACCGCGATCAGATCAGCCATCCGCACTGGATTTATCCAGGCCAGATCGTCTACCTCGACCGCGCTGCGGGGCGCTTGCGACTCGGATCGCCGGTCGGCGCCAACGGCACATCGGACGTTCGGCTTTCGCCGCGCGTGCGCATTGAAAATATGGGGAAAGACGCGATCCCTGCAATTCCGTCCAGCGCGATTGAACCGTTCCTGTCGCAACCGCTGGTCATCGAAGAAAATGAACTGAAGGACACGCCGCGCATCGTAGCCGCAGAAGAAGGGCATGTATTCCTCGGCAAAGGTGACAAGGCGTATGTACGCGGAGACCTGAAAGGCAATACCTCGTTCCAGGTATTCCGCCCCGGCAAACCTCTGGTCGACCCAGTCACCAAGGCGGTCCTCGGTTACGAAACCGCCTACCTCGGCACCATCAAACTGGTACGCGCAGCCAAAGCTGAAAATGAAGCGCACCGGTTTACAGTAGTGACCTCAAAAGAAGAAATGGGCGTCGGCGATCACCTGGTTCCGCTGCCCCCTACACCGATCCTGAATTTTGTGCCGCACCCGCCGGCCGCACCGGTCGATGCGCGCGTGGTATCGGTATATGGCGGTGTGACACAGGCAGGGCAAAACCAGATTGTTTCGATCAATCGCGGCAAGAAGGACGGCCTCGATATGGGCACCGTCCTGCATTTGTATAATTTCGGCCGAGTGATTGCCGATCGGACCAATGACAAAAAACCGATCAAGCTGCCCGATGAACAGTACGGCACCCTGTTTATCTTCCGCGTCTTCAACAACGTTTCATATGGCCTCATCATGCAGGTCAGTGACGCCGTCAATGTCGGCGACGTAGCCAAGTCGCCGGAGTAATCTTCCCAGTGTCGGCCTGCGAAGGCATTGCGGAATGGATTCGGCTTGAACAGACCAGCGGCGTCGGACCTGAAACGGCCCGCAAGCTGCTGGCGGCGGTCGGATTGCCTGCCAATATTTTTTCCGCAAGTTTCGCGTCTCTCCGGGAAATCGTCCCGGCCCGCATAGCACAGGCATTGCTTGCTCCGCCCTCCGATCAATTGCAAGACCTGATCGAAAAGACCCGGATCTGGGCTGACCAGACCGATAACCATGTACTGACGCTGGCCGACGCCGATTATCCAAAGAATCTGCTGGAGATCGCCGACCCGCCGTTGATGTTATATGTCAAAGGCCGTGTCGAGTTATTGTCAAACGCATCGCTGGCAATTGTCGGCAGCCGCAACGCGACGGCACAAGGCATCTCCAACGCAGAAAAATTTTCCGAAGTCTTGAGCGATGCCGGATTGACGATTGTCTCAGGAATGGCGCTTGGAATCGATACCGCAGCTCATCAGGGAAGCTTGCGGTTCAGCCATAAAAGCAATGCAGGCTCGACAATCGCCGTCATCGGCACCGGCGCAGACATTGTTTATCCGGCACGCAATCGCGGACTGGCGCATCAGATTGCGCAAATGGGATGCATCGTGAGCGAATACCCGCTGGGCATGCCGGCCATCGCAGCCAATTTCCCGCGCCGCAACCGGATCATCAGCGGTCTGGCGTGCGGTGTTCTGGTAATCGAAGCAGCCGCCCAATCGGGTTCGCTGATCACTGCCCGCATGGCACTCGACCAGGGAAGAGATGTGTTTGCCATCCCCGGCTCGATTCATTCCCCGCTTTCCAAAGGCTGCCACCAATTGATCAAGCAAGGTGCCAAGCTGGTCGAATCGGCACAGGACGTTCTGGAAGAACTCGGACATTTCCATTTGTCGACGCCGCTAACGACAATCATCGCGCCAGCTCCGAACGGCTCTGAATCGGAGCGATTGCTGAATGCAATCGGTTTCGATCCGGTAGATATAAATCTTCTTGCCGAGCGTGCCTCGCTCGACATCAGCACCCTGCATGCACAGCTGTTGAATCTCGAACTTGAAGGATTGATCGAAATGCTACCGGGCGGTATTTACCGCCGGCTCGGGTAGAACTTTTTGCTTGATTCGATATCCTTTAAATAGATCTGGAATAAAATAGCGTCTGTAACGTCCCGACTTATGCAAGACCGGTTCAAGTAACTTGGTTTTTTGTCCGAAAAAAGTTGTTTTAACTGATCACAAGCAATGCGAAGTGTCATTTATCTGCAACTTCCGCTGACAGCTTATGCATACTAGCGCTTGTGCCTCCATCACCTTAACGTTACAGTAGATCCATGTTCGATGTCCTTGTATACCTCTACGAAACTTATTATCGGCCGGATGCCTGCCCCGATTCGGAGGCATTGGTAAAAAAATTATCGGCCATCGGCTTTGAAGAGGAAGAAATTTCGAAGGCGCTCGGTTGGCTTACCGACCTGGCAGAGAGCGCCAACATATTTACCAATCAACCTACTCAGCAAGCTCCTTCGTCCGTCGGCTTTCGCATTTACGCGAATCGCGAGCAAGAGGTATTGGGAACCGCTGCAATCGGATTCATCCAGTTCCTGGAATCCGCCAAGGTACTGAATCCGGTCCAGCGCGAAATCGTTATCGAACGCGCTCTTGCCGCAAGAGAAACCCAGATCTCCCTCGACAAGCTGAAGGTGATCGTGCTGATGGTACTCTGGAGTCAGGGAAAAGAACCCGACGGCCTGATGTTCGACGAATTGTTTCTCGACGATGACGACGAAGAACCCCGCCTGCTTCATTGATCCTTATCTAGCCTTTCCTGTGCCGGCGCTGTTGCGCCGCATCTCCCTCGATCAACATTAGTCGCTTGACTTGCTTGCGGATTTCGCCGCAACCCGCTTATCATTGGCCGCAAATACTCTATAGTTGCGATATTTTCACCGGACAATCCTTGCACCGGACATTGAAATTTGCCAATTGAACTGCGTTTCTGCGCAGCCATTTCGAGAAACTACTTATGACCAAGACCCTCATCATCGCAGAGAAGCCTTCTGTCGCGAACGATATCGCGAAGACGCTCGGCGGCTTCACCAAGCACGATGAGTACTTTGAATCCGATCAGTATGTGCTGTCGTCGGCCGTCGGTCATCTGGTCGAAATCACCGTGCCGGAAGAATACGACGTCAAGCGCGGCAAGTGGTCGTTTGCGCATTTACCGATGATCCCGCCGCACTTTGCGCTCAATCCGATTGCCAAAACAGAATCGCGCCTGAAGGTGCTGAACAAGCTGATCAAGCGCAAGGACGTCGGCGCATTGATCAATGCATGCGACGCCGGGCGCGAAGGCGAATTGATTTTCCGTTTGATTGCGCAGTATGCGAAAGCCAAGCAGCCGATCAAGCGCCTGTGGCTGCAATCGATGACGCCGACTGCAATTCGTGAAGCGTTTGGCCGCTTGCGCGACGATCAGGAGATGATGCCGCTGGCGGATGCGGCGCGCTGCCGCAGCGAAGCCGATTGGCTGATCGGCATCAACGGTACGCGCGCGATGACCGCATTCAACTCCAAGGAAGGCGGCTTTTACCTGACTACCGTCGGCCGGGTGCAAACCCCGACGCTGTCGATCGTGGTCGAGCGTGAAGAGAAGATCAAGAAATTCGTGCCACGCGATTTCTGGGAAGTGCGCGCCGAGTTCATCTGTGCGGCCGGAATATATGAAGGACGCTGGCTCGACACCAAGTTCAAGAAGGATGAAACCGATCCCGAAAAACGCGCGGAGCGTTTGTGGAGCAAAGCCGCGGCCGAATCGATCGTTGCCGCGTGCCGCGGCAAGCAAGGCAATGTCACCGAAGAGTCGAAGCCGACCACGTCAATGGCACCGGCTCTGTTCGATCTGACCAGCCTGCAGCGCGAAGCCAATGCGCGTTTCGGCTTCTCTGCAAAGAACACGCTCGGCCTGGCGCAGGCGCTGTATGAAAAACACAAGGTGCTGACCTATCCGCGAACCGATTCGCGCCATCTGCCGGAAGATTACATGAGCACCGTCAAGGAAACGCTTGAGACGGTATCCGAGAACGGCAACTACCTGCAATTCGCCAAGCAGATCCTGAAGAACAACTGGATCAAGCCGAACAAGCGCATTTTCGACAATACGAAAATCAGCGATCACTTCGCGATCATCCCGACCACGCAGGCGCCGAAGAACCTGTCGGAGCCGGAACAGAAACTGTACGACCTGGTGACGCGCCGCTTCATGGCGATCTTTTTTCCGGCCGCCGAATTCCAGGTCACCACGCGCTACACCGAAGTATCCGGCCATCAGTTCAAGACCGAAGGCAAGGTCATGACCAATCCGGGCTGGCTCGCGGTCTACGGCAAGGAAGTGATCGACGAAAAAGACGGGGAAAGCAGCGGCACGCTGGTGCCGGTCGCCAAAGGTGAAAAGGTCCAGACCGACAAGATCATTGCCAACGGCCTGGTGACCAAACCGCCACCGCGCTATTCCGAGGCGACCTTGCTGTCGGCAATGGAAGGCGCCGGCAAGTTGATCGATGATGAAGGCTTGCGCGATGCAATGGCCGGCAAGGGGCTCGGCACGCCGGCCACGCGCGCCGCGATCATCGAGGGTCTGCTGAACGAAAAATACCTGCTGCGCGAAGGGCGCGAAATCATCCCGACCGCCAAGGCATTCCAGTTGATGACGCTGTTGCGCGGACTCGGCGTCAATGAATTGACCGCGCCTGAGCTGACCGGCGAATGGGAATACAAGCTGTCGCAAATGGAACGCGGGAAAATCAGCCGCGAGGAATTCATGCGCGAGATTGCGCAAATGACGCAAATCATCGTCAAGCGCGCCAAGGAGTATAACAACGACACGATCCCGGGCGACTATGCGACCTTGAAGACGCCATGCCCGAATTGCGGCGCGGTAGTCAAGGAAAACTACCGTCGCTTTGCCTGCACCAAGTGCGAATTCTCGATAAGCAAGACGCCGGGTGGACGCCAGTTCGAGGTAGCCGAAGTCGAAGAGTTGCTGACCAACCGGACCATCGGCCCGCTGCAGGGTTTCCGCTCGAAGATGGGTCGTCCGTTTGCTGCGATCCTGAAAATTTCGCGCGATGAGGAAATCAAGAACTTCAAGCTCGAATTCGATTTCGGCCAGAACGATGCGGAAGGTGAAAACGGTGAAGGTGTCGACTTTACCGATCAGACACCGCTCGGTCCGTGTCCAAAATGCGGCAACGGCGTATACGAAATGGGCCTCGCCTATGTGTGCGAAAAGACCGTTGCCAAGCCGAAGGAATGCGATTTCCGCAGCGGCCGCATCATCCTGCAGCAGGAAATCCTGCCCGAGCAAATGGCGAAATTGCTTAACGATGGCAAGACCGATCTGCTGCCCGGTTTCGTATCGCAACGGACGCGCCGGCCGTTCAAGGCATTCCTGGCCAAGGGCAAGGATGGCAAGGTAAGTTTCGAATTCGAGGAGCGCAAGGCAAAGGCACCTGCAAAAGGCAAGGCCGCATCCGGGTCCGAAACCGAAACACCGGACAAGATCCCGGCCAAAGCCGCAAAGAAAACCGCGGCAAAAACACCGGCGAAAAAAGCGGTAGCGAAGAAAGCCGTCGCCAAAAAAGCGGCGGCAAGACGAGCCGCTTGATGGCGGGTGCCCGGCGCTACGGCATATAAGTCTTCATTACCGCCGCGTCGTCGAGCTCGCCCCAACCGCGGGCGAGCGTTTCCTTGAAAACCGCCAATGCCGCGTCGCCGATAGGCGTATCGTAATTTACCGCATCGGCCATTGCCGTTGCGAGTGCCATATCCTTGGTCAGGATGTGGGCAAAGGCGCGCGGCTCAAAATCGTTTTGCAGTATCCGGGCCATGCGGTCCTGAAACATCCACGACGCCCCGCTGGATGCGCAAATTACCTCGAATAGCAGATGCGGGTCGAGTCCGGCTTTCATGCCGAGCGCCATGGCTTCCGCTCCGGCGACCAGGTTGGCGCCTGCCAGAAGATTGTTGACCAGTTTGGTTTTCGCGCCGGCGCCGATCTCTTCTCCGACGCGGAATCGCTTGTCGCTCATTGCCGCCAGAATCGCATCATGCCGCTCAATCACTTCCGCCCGACCTGCCAGCATCATGCTGATCGCGCCTGATCCGGCGCGTACCGGCCCACCCGAAATCGGCGCATCGATCGTTTCCATGCCTGCCTGCGCAAGCTGCCTTGCAAAGCGGATCGTATCTTGCGGCGCGATGGTCGAACAGAGCATGACGGTTTTTCCGGATGGGTTTGAATCCAAGACCCCGCCCGCACCGAACAATACTTCATCGATCTGCTGCGCATTGAGCACCACGACGACCAGCAGGTCACTCTGCGATGCGAGTTCGGCAGGCGACTCGGAAACTGCCATGCCAAATTCACGCGCCTCCCGCTCTGCTTCCACTCGTACGTCACGTACGCCGATATTGAAATCCTTGCGATGCAAATTCTTTGCCATCGCCATACCCATCGCACCGACACCGATGAATCCAATCCTGGTTTTTGTGTTCATGTTTCACGCATTCCGATTGTCCTGGAGCGCAAATGATCTCATACGGCCGAAATCAGGCGTGCGGCAGACGCAACTCCATTCCCGCACTGCACCGGTAAAAAAGATCCGGTATCGCGAAATTTTTGATGCCCATGACACGGCTGCGCGCCAATCTGACGGAACAAAACCATGATCACTTCAGTCATGGCGACGCGCTCTTCCATGCATGTCAATCAATTCTTGTTGGACAGTGACGGCATTGACGCATATCAATCTCTTGTAAATTTATAAAAAAATTCCTAGGAACTTCTCATCTTGATTTCGATTCTACTTAATGCAAACACAACGTCTCGGCGCGTATGTGGTGTGTGCCGCTACTTTCCTCGTTTAAATTCTTTAAGGAGCTTTTTATGAATAAATGGATCATGCCTATCGCATGCGTTTTCGCGCTTGGCGCTTGTGGCGCCATGGACTCGGGCGCGAAGAAGTCCAGTTCCGGCAGCATGAGCTCAGGCTCTTCGTCGGGAGTTACCTCCGATAAATCGTCGAGCAGTTCATCTTCCGGCGCGTCTTCCGCTCCCGGATCTCCGACCACTTCCGGCACGTATAAAGCGCCAGGCGCCGCGACTCCTGGACAATCTACCGGTACCTCGGGTACACCAGCAACGAACGGATCAAGCAGCAAGTAATACAACCATTCATCATCGATGGGTGCGAAATTCGGACGCAGCGTTTGGCTGCGCCCGAATTTTTTCGTCTGAATCCGATATGAAGCCGGCTGCGACATCATACGAAAAACGCGGCTTGCAAGGCCCGCAAGGGTAACGCACCCCGGAAACTGCTGTCCTGCAGCGATCCTTGCGCCTTATTTCCTGTTGCGGATCAATTTCATCTTCATCCGGCGAAGAAATCGTTCCACCTCGCTGGAAATGCAGACTGGTCGAAGCCAATCGATGCTGCACTGCCGCATCAAATAGTCGAGTAACCGCCGCTGACACTTGCGCGCGCCTGCCATCGTAGTTCTACCACCTTACCCAACCGGTTTCATTCGGTTAATCTTTTGCGCTGAAGAATTCCATACGGGATTCATCAATTCAGAGGAAGACACCATAATGAAAAATCACCTGATCGCCGCAGTAACCCTGCTGTGCTGCGCTGCCGGCCTGCAAGCCAAAGACATTAGAATTGCACACGTCTACGACAAGACCGGCCCGCTCGAAGCGTATGCAAAACAAACGCATATTGGCCTGATGATGGGACTCGAATATGCGACCGGCGGCACCATGCAAGTCAACGGCAATAAGCTGGTCGTGATCGAAAAGGACAACCAGGGCAAGCCGGATATCGGTAAATCCCAACTGGCCGCAGCCTACGCCGATGACAATGCGGATATCGCAGTCGGTCCCACCAGCTCCGGTGTCGCGCTTGCGATGCTTCCAGTTGCTGAAGAATACAAAAAAATCCTGTTGGTCGAACCGGCGGTAGCTGATGCGATTACCGGTGACAAATGGAATCGCTATATCTTCCGCACCGGCCGCAATTCTTCGCAAGATGCGATTTCCAATGCGGTCGCGCTGGACAAAGCCGGCGTGACGATCGCCACCATGGCTCAAGATACCGCGTTCGGCCGTGATGGCGTCAAGGCATTCAAGGATGCGCTCAAAAACGCCAAGCTGGTGCATGAAGAATACTTGCCCGGCAATACCACCGACTTCACTGCCGGCGCGCAGCGGTTGTTCGATTCGCTGAAAGACAAGCCGGGCCGCAAAGTGATATTCATCATCTGGGCCGGCGGCAATCCATTCAAGATTGCCGACCTCGATCCGAAGCGCTATGGCATCGAGATCGCCACCGGCGGCAATATCCTGCCAGCGATGGTCGCATACAAGAATTTCCCCGGAATGGAAGGCGCCGCTTATTATTATTTCGGCATTCCGAAAAATCCGATTAACAACTGGCTGGTGAGCGAGCATGACAAACGCTATCAGACGCCGCCCGACTTCTTCACGGCCGGCGGCATGTCGGCCGGTATTGCACTGGTAGAAGCACTCAAGAAGACCGGGGGCAATACCAATACGGAGAAGCTGATCGCGACCATGGAAGGAATGAGCTTTGATACACCGAAAGGCAAAATGACCTTCCGCAAGGAAGATCACCAGGCCATGCAATCGATGTATCACTTCAAGATCAAGGCCGATCCGGCATTCGCATGGGGCGTTCCGGAGCTGGTCCGCGAGATCAAGCCGGAAGAAATGAACGTGCCGATCCGCAACAAGCACTAGTCTGAAAAATGGGAAACTGTCTCCGCCGTAGGGAGGAGGCAGTTTCGCGCGACTCATGAGCTCGCAACACGCGTTAGCAGTTCGCATGTTTGCCGGCGACGACATCAATAACAGCGGGACTTTGCAATGTCTTTGCATCTATCGGACCGCAGCGCCATATCGCTTGAAACGCGCGAGCTGACCATACGCTTCGGCGGCCATGTTGCGGTCAATGCCGTTTCATGCGCTTTCAAACCGGGCACGCTGACGGCAATCGTCGGACCGAACGGCGCTGGAAAAACAACTTATTTCAACCTTATTTCCGGACAGCTAAAGCCGAGCGCCGGACAGGTATTGCTGAACGGGCGCGACCTCGCCGGCTTGCCGGCTTCGGCGCGAACACATGCCGGGCTGGGGCGCGCCTTTCAGTTGACCAGTCTGTTCCCGAATCTCACGGTACTGGAAAACGTGCGGCTCGCGCTGCAATCGCGCCGCGGTTTGGGCCTCGACTTGTGGAACGTGTGGAGCGATCACAAGGCACTGGTCGAACGCGCCGAGCAAGTGCTGAATGACGTCGCATTGGCCGACAAACACGATGTGCACGCGTCGGCATTACCGCATGGCGATCAGCGCAAGCTGGAAGTCGGCATGTTGATGGCACTGGATCCCGAGGTGTACATGTTTGATGAACCTACCGCCGGCATGAGCGTGGATGAAGTGCCGGTCATCCTCGATCTGATCCGCACCCTGAAAACGCGCCGCGACAAAACGATTCTGCTGGTTGAGCACAAGATGGATGTGGTGCGCGAACTGGCCGACCGGATCATCGTCTTGCATAACGGTACGCTGATGGCGGACGGCGAGCCGGACGCGGTCATCGCATCGCCGATTGTGCAACAGGCGTATCTGGGCCAGGTTCCGACCGAGGAGGCAGCATGAATGCGCCATTGCTGAAACTGTCGGCGGTGCAAACCCATATCGGCGCCTATCATATCCTGCACGGAGTCGACCTTGAAGTCCCGCGCGGGCAACTGACGATGCTGCTCGGGCGCAATGGCGCCGGCAAAACCACCACGCTGCGCACCATCATGGGATTGTGGCACGCATCGCATGGCAGCGTCACGTTCGACGGCCATGACATCACCGGCAGATCGACGCCGGATATCGCGCAGCTCGGCATTGCGTATGTGCCGGAAAGCATGGGAATCTTTTCAGACCTGAGCGTGAAGGACAACATGGTGCTTGCCGCGCGCGGTGCCAGGCATGTTGAAGATATCGATGCCAAACGCCTGGACTGGATATTCGACCTGTTCCCGGCCATCAAAAAATTCTGGCTGCACCCGGCCGGCAAATTATCGGGCGGACAAAAACAGATGCTGGCGGTATCGCGTGCCATCGTCGAACCGCGCAAGTTGTTACTGATCGATGAACCCAGCAAGGGGCTCGCGCCTGCCATCATCGCAAACATGATTGCCGCATTTCGCGAACTGAAGCAGACCGACACCACGATTTTGCTGGTCGAGCAAAACTTCAATTTTGCCAGGCAACTGGGCGACACCGTTGCGGTCATGGACGATGGCAAAATCGTGCATCGCGGATCGATGGCCGAGCTGGCCGATGACGATGCGCTGCAGACCCGCCTGCTCGGCCTGTCGCTGACTGCCCACCAATGAGGATTCCATGAGTGCCATTCCGATAAAATTGACGCAGTTGCCGCTGATGCCTGCGACCCGGATCGACTGGATACCGTTGTTGCTGGTACCGGCGCTGGCGTTGCTGGCAATGCCGTTTATCGGCTCGGCGTCGACCTGGCTCACACTGACTGCCGCAGGTCTTGCAATGGGCATGATCATCTTCATCATTGCATCCGGCTTGACGCTGATCTTCGGCTTGATGGATGTATTGAATTTCGGGCACGGGGTATTCATCGCACTGGGCGCGTTTGTCGCAGTTTCGGTGCTGGGCGCGCTGCCGGGATGGACCACAGTCGACCACCTGGGTTGGAATCTCGCGGCAATCGGAGTCGCAATGCTGGCCGCAATGGCGGCGGCCGGCGCCCTCGGGTTGATCTTCGAACGGGTGCTGGTGCGCAAGGTGTACGGGTTGCATCTGATGCAGATACTGATCACGATGGGCGGCATGGTGGTCGGCGAAGAGATGATCAAGATGCTGTGGGGACCGCAGCAGATTGCGCTGCCGCTGCCGACATCGTTACGCGGAGCGATATTCTTTGGCGACGCGGCAATTGAAAAATACCGATTGCTGGCGGTACTGGTCGGATTTGCGGTGTTTGCCGGGTTGGTGCTGGTGTTGAATCGCACCAAGCTGGGCCTGCTGATTCGTGCCGGCGTGCAGGATCGTGAAATGGTTGAAAGCCTTGGCTACCCGATCAAGCGCCTGTTCGTCGGCGTATTCGTTGCCGGTTCGGCATTGGCGGGACTGGGCGGCGTGATGTGGGGACTGTATCAGCAAAACGTGATCCCGCAGATGGGCGCACACGTCAATGTTCTGATTTTCATCGTCATCATCATCGGCGGCCTCGGTTCGACCGGCGGCTGTTTTCTCGGCGCATTGCTGGTAGGCCTGTTGGCGAACTACGCCGGATTCCTGGCGCCGAAAGTCGCGCTATTTTCGAACATTCTCCTGATGGTCGCCATCCTGCTTTGGCGCCCGCAAGGTGTCTACCCGGTGACCAATCGATGATTACGCGCATGCTTTCGCACGACCTGCCGCGCAGCCGCGTGCTGGTCGTTGTCCTGTTGCTGATTTTGCTCGGGCTGGCATTCGCGCCTTTCCTGTTTCCCGGTGCGAAAGCGCTGAATGTCGCAGCAAAGATTCTGATCTTTATCGTCCTGGTTGCCAGTTACGACCTGCTGCTCGGTTATACCGGCATCGTGTCATTTGCGCACACCATGTTCTTCGGCATCGGCGCATACGGCGTGTCGATCGCCAGCGTCCGCATGGGTCCGTCCTGGGAAGCGCTGCTGGCAGGCGTCCTTGCATCTGTTGCATTATCGGTGGTGCTGTCGCTGGTGATCGGCTTGTTTTCATTGCGGGTACGCGCAATTTTTTACGCAATGATCACGCTGGCAGTGGCATCGGCATTCCAGACGCTGGCGTCGCAGCTGTCGGAAATCACCGGCGGCGAAGACGGATTGAATTTCAGGTTGCCGGAAATCCTGACGCCCGGCTATCGTCTGCTCGAAGAACCCTTTCTCGGCGCGACGCTGAATGGCCGGTTCATCAGCTATTACATCGTATTCGCCTGCGCAGTGCTGTTGTTCCTGGCAATGCTGCGCATCGTGAATTCACCGTTCGGACGCGTGCTGCAGGCAATCCGCGAAAACGATTTCCGCGCCGAAGCCATCGGCTATCGCACCGTGGTTTTTCGCACCCTGTCCAACGTGCTGGCCGCCGGATTCGCGACGCTGGCCGGATGCATGCTGGCATTGTGGTTGCGCTATAACGGTCCGGATACGTCGCTATCGTTCGAGATCATGATCGACATCCTGTTGATCGTGGTGATCGGTGGCATGGGTACGATGTACGGCGCGGTCTGCGGCGCCACCATCTTTCTGCTGGCGCAAAGCTATCTGCAGGATCTGATGGCGCT
>JAKFFO010000133.1:0-4378 GCA_036675035.1 Oxalobacteraceae bacterium | reverse complement strand
CGGAAGCTCGAGCCGGCGCGCGTCGAGGAGATCGCGCAGGGTCGCGTGTGGTCCGGCACCGACGCGAAGGAGATCGGGCTGGTTGACGAACTGGGCGGGCTCAACGCCGCGATCGCGCACGCCGCGGAGAAAGCGGGCCTGGTGATTCCGCAGGAACGCTGGTACAGCAATCTCACAACACGCGGCAATACCGGCGCGGCATCCATCTTCATCATGCTGAATGATTTTCTGGCGTCAGGCCGCCTGAAGAAGGGCGAAAAAATTCTGTTCTTTGTGCCGGAATCGGGGCGATTTACCGTGTCCTATGCGCTCCTCGAAGCAGTGGACGCCAGCGACGCGCCGACACTGCCACCCCGGCAACACGCGGCAGCAGTAACCGATATCCTGGATCTGCCGGCCGCGCCCGTGGAAGCGGAAAATCGGGAAGATGGATTAATGCGGGATACCCTCAAAGCGCTGGCAACTGTCTGGCAAGGCTATCGCTCCGCGGCCTGGCGCACGCCATTGATCCACAAAATCGTCGGACAGAATTTTACCGCCCTGGATTACCAGCGCTGGATGACGCACTGGATTCCGCAAGTACGCGAAGGCAGCAAGTGGATGTTCGAGGCGGTTGAAAATATCGACGAGCCCTTCCTGCTACTCAAGTCACTGATTAGCGAACATGGCAATGATGAAAAAAACGACTTCATGATTTTGTATGAGGATTACCGGACCACCGGCGGCGACTTGCCCCTCGACAGCCTGGTGCGCAATCCGGGTGGCGAGGCATTGAATTCCTATATGCATGCTGCGGCTGCACGCAAAAATCCGGTGGGTCTTTTGGGCGGGATTTATATCATTGAAGGTACCGGACAGCGGATTATTCCGGCCCTGCTGCCCATGATCAAGGCGCAAACCGGTTTGCCGCCGCAGGCATTCCGTTTCCTGCAATATCACGGCGACAATGACCCGCACCATCTGGATCGCTGGCTGGTCGCCGTCGGCATCGCACTGGAATCTTCGGATAATCCGGCGGAGACTTCTGCTGCCATTGTCCGTACTGCTAAAGAAGTCGCGAGCCTGTACCTGCTTCATATGGGAGGTGTACTGTGAAAATCCACGATGATATTGCTGATGTAACGCATGATCCGGCCGATCCCGATCCATGGCTGGCGCTGTATCTTGACAGCAGTGTGCCAGTGTTCGATACCGTTAAAAAAGCCTGGATCAATAATCTGCGCTCGCGCTCCCGCCAGTTTTTTCTGCCCTTGGTAAGACCCATGGCACGCACGCTGATTGTGTTGTTACAGCTATGGCGAGTTCTACTGCCACGGGCATTCACCTCCTCCGCCGTGCTGCACCGCATTCTTGTTTGGGGGTTAAAGACCTGGGTGCGGCCGGACGCCAACTGGCTCATCCTGCGCCACTTCCATATCGGCTCGCAAAATCTGGCATTCATCGCCCGCAATATCCCCGGCGTCACCGTCCCCATGAATCCGCTGCATCCGAAAAAAATCGAGGATCTGATCGATCACGTGTTCCTGAAACACGACATCAATTTATTCAATTTTGTCATCAACCTGAACAAGGAATTACGCGCCAAGAAAATTGAAATCAACAAGATTCATCAGCCGAATTTTGAGGATATTCAGCCGGATGCGTTCGGGATCGAAGACATGCCTTCCAGATGGACAAATTTTCTCGACCTGGAAACGGCAATCGATTTGTTCACGCCGGTCTATGCATTGTTTTTAACCGATAGTGATTTCTGGCGCGCGACCAACTCCTTGCAAATGGATGAACCGATCGCGATTTATGTCGCCAAGATCCTCGGCATGCCTGAACATCTTATTTTGCTGAACAACAAACATCAGTTGGTGCCGCTCACCACGCTGCGCGCCGGTAACAGGCTGGTCTTGCATGGATTGGGATCTGAAATGCTTTTCTCCTTACTGGCCCAGATGAAGGAGGAACACCGCTTAATACGCGAGGAAATGGTTGACGTTAAGCTGGCTGAGGCATGACATGCGAAGCATAATTGAAAGCCAATCATAGTGGCCAGCCTAATGGCCGAATTAGGGATTTGAAAAAAGCGGCATCAAGCTCGGGCATGGCGTGTGGAACCTGGTGGTCGTCAAACGTTAGCACTTACTTTCCGCTTTTACTAACCTCTTTTAATTCGCCTGATATTGCTGTAGCAGCCGCTCCACCAGCACCTCGGGCGGATCAACGATATCGACCCGCAATCCGCGTTCATCTGCCTGCAGCGGCTCCAGGTCGCGCAGCTGGCTGTCGAGCAGCGCCAGCGGCATGAAGTGGCCGGTGCGCCCGCGCATGCGTGCAGCGATCAGCTCGCGCTCGCCATCCAGATGCAGAAACGCCAGGTCGTGATCGGCTTGCCGCAGCAGGTCGCGGTAACGGCGCTTGAGCGCCGAACAGCTCAGGACCAGCGGCGTCCCGTCTTGCCTGGATTGCCGGAGCCGCTCGCGCAATTGCAACAGCCACCCTTCCCTGTCTCCATCGGTGAGCGGTTGCCCGGCTGCCATCTTGTCGATATTGGCGCGCGGATGATAATCGTCGCCCTCGACATAGTCGAATCCGGTCCGGCTGGCCAGTGCGCGGCCGACTGCGGTTTTGCCGCTCCCGGAGACGCCCATCACGACCCAGCGTTTGGGCAATGCTTCCGGCAACTGTTGCAAACTGGGCATGGCGATATCCGGTTGGAAAACAATATTCAATTTAGCATGCCGGCCAAATGCTGGCTGCACTGTGGTGCGTAAGACTATGCTGGCGGCGACCCGATTAAAACTGTTTGAGGCAGCGCGCGATGCAATCCACACCAAGGGCTTACGCTGCAAGCACAGGCAAAGCAAGACGTGTAAGTGGCGTTGGAATCACTTGCACACTTGCAGCATTATATGAAATCATTTTTTGTTCATTACCGAAGCACATTAGCAGGAAAACTACATCTGTTTAAACACACCCTCGCTACGCCTGCTGACCTGCAGTTCTTCCGGCCGATCCTTCAGCGTCACCCACAGGCGGCCAGCAAAATCGCGCCTGACATGCGCGACTGCCGGCAGGCGCACGATGGTGTCGCGGTGAATGCTCTGAAATAGCTTGGGATCGAGTTCCTGCATCAGGTCCTTGAGCGACATGCGAATCCAGTGCTCGGCTTTTGCTGTGACTACTTTGGTGTATTTGTCTTGCGAGCAAAAATAGCAAACTTCAGCGACGTCGACCAATTGCACAAGCTCACCTGTCCCGGCCTTGAGCCATTGCAGGTATGCCGGTGCTTGAATCGCGGCTTGCAGTTGTTGCAGGGCCACGGTCCAGTCAGGCACCGCCCCATTGTTTGCAATCCGTTGTTGCAGGCGCTGAATGGTTTGCAACAGGCGTTCATCGGATACCGGCTTGAGCAAATAGTCGATCGCAGCGGTGTCGAATGCCTTCACGGCAAACTCGTCATAGGCCGTGATGAAAACATACAAGGGGCGATGTGTGGCGGCCAAAGGGATATCGATACCCGAACCACCCGGCATGCGGATATCCAGGAAAGCGATATCCGGACGTTTTTCATCCAGAGCGCGAATAGTGGCAGGAACGGTGCCACATACGGCAACTACCGACAGTTCCGGCCATAGTGCGTGCAAGCGCTGTTGCAAGTGTTTGGCAACAGTGACTTCGTCTTCGGCGATTAGCGCGGTTGGCATGGCATGGTTATCCTGGCTGTGACGCCGCTTGGCTGATTGGCGTATAGATCAAGTTGGGCAGCGTCGCCATACAGCAGATGCAAGCGTTCACGGACATTGGCAAGCCCGATGCCATGTCCGGCTTTCGCGCGTGCTGCTTGCAAACCGATGCCCGTATCGCTCACTTCAACGGTCAGTACCTGGTTCTCCCTCTTTGCCGTGATATCGATGCGGCCACCGGTTTCGCTGGTTTCGATGCCATGACTGACAGCGTTTTCGACCAGGGGCTGCAGCAGCATCGGCGGAAAGGGAAGCTCGGCCAGCTCAAGCGGTACATCAACACCCCATGCCAGACGGTCGGCCAACCGAGCCTGCATCACGCCAAGGTAGCCATCGATCACTGCCAGTTCATCCGCCAGCAAGCCTTTTTCTTCTCGTGTGCGTTGCAGTGTTGCACGCAGATAATCGGTGAATTTCTCGAGTAGTGCGCGTGCCTGTTTCGGCTCCGATGCAATCAAGCCATCCAGAGTCGCCAGGGTGTTGAACAGGAAATGCGGTTCGATCTGGGCTTGCAGCCGCTGCAGCAAGGCCTTGTTTCGTTCGCCCTCGCTGGCAGCGAGCCGCAAGCGCTCAGTTTCGAGTTGCCTGCTTATATAGGCGTGCCGGCCGCGAAGATAGAAAAACACGGTGATGATGGCGCCGAA